>JAJFHC010000073.1 GCA_021775835.1 Hyphomicrobiales bacterium
TCTGGAGCCGACTTGCGGCGGCGCGGCGAAGATTGGGTTTTCAAAATCGACCGGATGTCAGCTTTTGGTGTGATGGCCTGGCAAGTTTGCAAATGCAGAAAATGACCACTTCCCCCACACAACCGACGCAAACCGCTCTCAAGTAACGCCTGCAACAGAATCCGGAGATGACATCTCGGAAATCATCTGACTCGCAACAGACATTGGGAATGCAGCACCGCCAGGAAGACAACACTGCCGCTGCCGAGCGAGGGGCGCTCGCCGCTGGAGAATGTCGGATGCTGGGTGCAGGCCTGCCCGGGTCCCCTCGCCCACCCCCGGTTCCTGGAACCCCAGCGCTGCCCGGCGGACCACACAGGAAAGTTGTCCTACCGGCCGGCGCGGCGACACGGTAGACTGGACCACCAGTTTCAACGGACACCAAGGCCGGCGTGACATGACAGACGTGATCAAATTCTACTTTGCGGTGCCCAGCCGTTACGCCTACCTGGCGTCAACCCAGATGGATGCCCTTGGTGCGGAGACCGGGTGCGACATCATCTGGATACCCGTCGACGCGGAAGAGCTGCGCCGCCGTGCGGGCAACGACCCGTTCAACCGACCGACCCTTTCCGGGCCGTACCAGTCCCCCTACCGCGAACGCGATCTTGCCGATTGGGTCGATTTCTACGACGTCGCCTACCGCGAGCCCCCGGACGACAGCGGCGAGCGCTGGTGGCGCGGATTCGGATGGGAAAAAATGCGCGAGATTGCGCTGGCGGCCCAGGCAGGACAGGAGCTTGGCGGCGGTGTGCCCTGGATCAGGTCGCTCTACAACCTGATGTTCGTCGACGACACATGGCCCTTCGACCTGCCCGACATCCTCTCAGCGGCCAAGGCCATAGGCCTCGACCCGGATGCGCTGCACAGCCGGATCAACGCGCCCGAAACCTCAGCCCGCCTCACAGCCAACACGGAGCAGGCACACGCCGACGGTGCCTTCGGTGTGCCCTCGTTTGTCTGGAACGGAAAGCTGTTCTTCGGCAACGACCGGCTGGTCATCCTGAAGCACCAGATCGCAAAGACACGGTGAGCCGGCTGCCGTTGGTGTTAAGGGGCTTTGTGACCCAAGGCGGGCCTTTGGAGAGCGGTCGATTGCGCGACCAGGACACCGACACCAACCAATGCCGCGCCAAATGCCTGACCCCACACCCATTGCTCGCCCATGAAGACCACGACTATTGCCATCACGTAGAAGGGCGCGAGATTCATATGCAGTGAGGCGAGCAGAACCCCCAGTCCTCCAGCACCCCATATCCACAACAACTGGGCAAGGGCAATGGAGGCGATGGACATGACCAGCAGTAACATCAGGTTCCTGGAATCAGTTAAGCCGATATGGACTTCTCCGAAACCGGTGATGAAACAAACCCCAAAGATAATGACGACGACAACCAGGCTGCCAATCAGGGTGATCGTTGTCTGTCCAATGGGGGACAGGGTCTGGAAATCACGCGTTGCGGAACGTGTAACCCAGGCGAAAAGAACGATGGCGAGCACACAAAACAGAGCCCCTATGCCAAACGTCCCGTCACTGAGATTTACACCGGCCGCAAGTAGTCCGCCAATGAAGGCAAGGACGATGGCGATGATCAGGTGCAACCGTAACCGGCGCTTGTCGAAAACCACTTCAACAGCGGCACCGGCAATTGGCATCATGGCCGCTGCGATGGCCGGTGTGACCGGATCAGACAGTTTTTGTCCGGCCAGCAGCAGCACCGCGCCGATACCAAATCCAACGCCACCCACTGTTAATCCGCGAACCCACGGAGCGGCCAAAACTTGTGACAGGCCATCGGCCCACAACCACAACACCGTCAAGGCGGTAACAGCGAGGCCTGTGCGAACGACAATCAATGCCATGACCCCCCAGCTTTCGAGCAAAACCTCACTGGCGGGAAAGGCAAAGGCCCACATGAACATGGCGGCGAAACATGCCAGATTAGCCGGAGCAGGTCCGGGTTGATTTTCCATTCTCAGTTCCGCCGATCCCGCCCCGATTGCAACCCTGTCATCGCATGAACTTCATGCGCAGGCCGACCATTTCACCACTACTGTTACAACAGGCGTCCCCACCGGGTACGGTCGTGGATTGCCCCCGACACAGCCGCTTCTCCCCATATCGTCCGCCGGCGCTTGACACGGAGAAAGACTATCCGGCGTTGTCAGTGGTTTCCATGGTTATTTGCGGCATCAGTCCGGTTGACTTCGAAGAACAGTCAAACGGACCTTTTTGAACCGTCCACTAAAACGGAGGAAGACCGCACAGGGTCATGTGGCTGTCGCTGAAAACTTCTGCTCTGCCTTCAGCAGCGGAAGTAAGAAAGCCGGCGAAACCGCCCGCTCAAGTGTCCAGCCATTCCGAAAGCCGCGCGAACGATTCCCGTCCCCCCTGCCCGGCGCCGCGGGCTTGCGCCCGTTCACAAGCGGTCACGGTCTCGAACGCCATGCGCAGGGTGACCAGGGTGTGCAGCGCTCGCGCGCCATCAACCTCCTGCGGCTGGAAGGTGACCGTCATCCGGCACGTCAAATGCCGGTCGTCCACATGGCCGCCGGTGTTGAAGAACACCAGGCATCGGGGCGGGTCCACGACCTCGAACACCGCCCGGTTGGGATAGTCTGTGCCGTCGGGTCCGTGCAGGGTGTAGACCCACGCACCGCCGACCTTGACATCCATCTCCTCGATCGTGAGGGAAAACCCGCGAGGCCCCCACCAGTGCACAAGCTTATCCGGATCGGTCCAGGCGCTATAGACCGTGGTGGCGGGTGCGGCGAAGACGCGCGAGAACACCAGTTCGCGATTGCGGTCTTCGCCCTCGCCCGTCATCTCAGTCGCCCCCTCACTCATCATCGGGCCGGGCCCCATGGGGCCGAGCCTCACTGGCCAAAAACACGCCCAGCCGGTCAAAGCTTTCATCCCAGAATTTCCGGTAGGGCTCGATCAGGGCATAGACATCCCTCAGCGGTTCCGGCCGCAGGCGGCAGGGCCGGCGCTGGGCATCGCGAAGACGCTCGATCAATCCGGCCCGCTCCAGCACCTTCAAATGTTTCGTGACGGCCGGCCCGGTCATGTCGAAAGGCTCGGCAAGTTGCGAAACCGTCAACTCGCCCGATGTCAGGCTCGCCAGAATCGACCGCCGCGCGGGATGGGCCAGGGCTGAAAGGGTCAGGCTCAATTGATCGGTGGACATTATGGGCTATCTCTTTATATTACCATATGGTTAGATAACCGAACAGTAACATAAAGGGCGCTGCGCGGGAATCCCTCTCTGCACCGGCGGCAAAAACAGGACTCGGCTCCATGAGAAAACTGGCAATCCTCACCTTCCAGACCCTCGACGGGGTGATGCAATCCCCCCGCATGGCGGACGAGGACCGGTCGGGCGGCTTTGACCGGGGCGGCTGGGCCGTGCCCTGGTGGGACGAGGTCATGGAACAGGTGGGCCGCGAGGCGATGGCTGAACCCTACGACATGCTTTTCGGGCGGAAGACCTATGACACCTTCGCCGCCCACTGGCCGAACGCGGAGCCGGGCCCGGCCGCCGACGCGATGAACCCGGCCCGCAAGTACGTCGTCTCGGGCAGCGCGCCGGTGCTCAGCTGGAACAACTCCCATCTTGTCAGCGGCGACGTGCCGCGCAATATCGCTGCGCTGAAACAACAAGAAGGCCCGTTGCTGCAGGTGCATGGCAGTGCTGATCTCCTGCAGACCCTTCTGGAGCACGACCTTGTGGATGAATTCCGTCTGTGGACTTTTCCAGTGCTTGTGGGTCCGGGCAAACGGCTGTTCCAGACCGGCGCGGCGCCGGGGCCTCTCACCTTGGTGAAGAACGGCCGGACGCCGAATGGGGTGGTCATGACGATCTACGTCAAGGAACGGAATCATAGCGATACGCCGCGCCAGAAGTGAGGGCGCGTTTGTTAACCGGCGAAACTGCTGGTCCGCAAAGAGTGAGTGTCTCCCCTCTCCGCGGACCAACAGGATCACAATCGCTTCTGAGTGTTAGCCCAGCAGCAGGATGTCGGAACCGCCGGCACGGCGGCGCAGGTCATGCACGTCCGACAAGTCCGGGTCGCCGGCCCAGGCCAAGGCCGCCGCCTTGTCCGGAAAGCTCAGGAGGGCGGCCACGTTTGGCGTTTCGGGTACGCCGTCGAGCACGGTGAAGTCGCGGGTGGCACTCTCGACCTTGCCGCCATGTTTGGCGAGCGCGTCGCCCGCCACGTCGCGATAGTCGGCGAGCGCCTGGGGGTTGGTGACGGTCAGTTTTGCAAAAGCATAGATCATGGAAGGTCTCCTTTGGTTTCCAGTCAACCCTACATAGTCGTCCTCAACTAACGCAAAAACGCGTGCATTCGCATGCACGACATGCGAAAACGCATGCATGGATGTGACCTGGGACGATTTGCGCACGGTGCTGATGCTGGTCCGCCACGGATCGCTGGCCGGTGCTGCCGACACGCTGGGCATTAACTACACGACCGTGGCGCGGCGCGTGCGCCGGGCGGAGGTCGCGTTGGGCAAACCGTTGTTTGAACGTCTGCCGGACGGCTATCGCCCGACCGAGGCGGCCACCCTGATTGCCGAACACGCCGGCCACATGGAAGACGCCGAACACGCCCTGTTGCGCCGCCTGCAGGGCCGCGAGACCGAGCTTTCCGGCTCCCTGACGCTCACCGCGCCGCAACTGCTGATCGCCAACTTCCTGTCGCCACTGATCGACCAATTCATGACCGCGCACCCGAACGTCGACCTGCGCATCCTGGCCACCAACGAACTGCTGGACCTGTCGCGCCGGGAGGCGGACCTCGCCATCCGCATCAGCCGCAACCCCGGCGACACTTTGAAGGGCCTCAGGCTGCTGCGCCAGGAACATGCCAGTTTTGCAAGCCCCGCCTGGGCTGACCGCCTGGCGGCGGATCCCCGGACACAAGTGGAGTGGATCGTCTACGACGCCTACCCGAATGTGCCCAAGGACATCATCCCAAAATTCCCCAACAATCGCGTGCGCCTCCGGCTGGATGACATGGTCGCCATGGTCGGCGCGGCCCAGGCAGGCCTCGGCGTCGTGCGCACGCCCCTGTTCCTCGGGCGCTCCACCGCCGGTCTCGTGCAGGTGCCCGTGCTGCCGCCGCAGCCCTACGCGGATATCTGGGTCGTGGGCCACCGCGATGTGTGGCCGTCAGCAAAGGTGCGCGCGTTTCTTGACCTGCTCGTTGGGTATTGCAAGACGCATCGGGACCGGTTTGTTGCGTGACGGGTGAAGGCGCAGAGGCTGGCCTGTTGTTCAGGTTGCTTGGCTCGACGTGAATGCTGACAATTCCGGGGCCCTGCCCATGGTATGGAACTCCGGGGACGCCCCTGGACAAGACTGAAAGACCGATGCTGCTCGATTTCAAACCTGTCACCACGGAGAACTGGAATGACTTCGAAGAGCTCTTTGAGTGCCGTGGCAGCCCGCACTACTTCTGGTGCATGGCCTGGCGCCGCAACGAAAACAAGAAGGCCATGCCTGGCAAGGCCAGCCGGAAGGCTTCAATGAAAAGCCGGGTTTATTCAGGCACGCCCATTGGGATTCTCGGATACCTTGACGGCCAACCGATTGCATAGTGCTCAATTGCGCCCCGCAAGAGTTACAGAACATTGGGCGGCGACGAAACACTGGACGCCGTCTGGTCGCTTGCCTGTTTTTTGTCCAGCGTCCGTTCAGAAACAAAGGGGTATCCGGCCAACTCTTGTTAGCGTCCGTGGACTATGCGCGAGACCATGGCGCCTACCATGTGGAAGCCTATCCTGTTGCGCCTGATTCAGAGACTTATCGTTTCATGGGGTTGGTTCCTGCCTTCGACGAGGCCGGGTTTCGGTTTGTGAAAGAAGCGGGTGTGCGCAGAAAAGTCATGGTTTTGTCCCTGAACGAAAACGCATGACATGCTTACATCCTGCGGTGTTTGGAGCCGGGTTGCCCGCCAGGGGCCCGAGGTAGCTTTTGATCGTGCTTAGGCACTGCGATGCCTTTGACCGGCGCTCTCGGCCCTCTGTTTCCGTTGGAGTGTTCAACAATAAATGACGGCTTCGCGCCAAAAGTGACCGAGCTTTCCAAAGCAGCCCAAGTCTGCCTTCTCCAATCTCTCTGTCGTGACATCTCGTTAAATATTGGTGGACCGACGTCCTGCCTCAAGCCTATCGTACCGATCTGTTTGTCAAGAAAGCACACCCGAGATGACCATAAAGTTGTACTCGAAATTCCGGAACTCAGCAGGAGAGCGTGTACGGATTGCGCTGGCCCTCAAGGGCATACACTACGAGTATGTTTCAGTCGGCTCCAATGGGCGGATCACTTGGGATGACTATCGAGAGTTCAATCCTCAAGGCCTGATGCCAACGCTATCGGTAGGGAACAAATCGTTCCCTCAAGCGACGGCCATATTGGAGTATCTTGAAGAGAAGTATCCAGAACCAAGACTTTTGCCCGAAGACCATTTCCTGCGAGCTGAAGCCCGCGCCTTCGCGCAATATATTGTCAGCGAAATGCACGCTATCGATGTCATACGGGTCAGGCGGTTTCTTCATAATGAACTGGATATTGATCTAGGTGGCGTTGCCTTGTGGCAAAGACATTGGGCAGAGAATGGATTCAAGGCATTGGAAAAAACCCTTGAACGACGAGAGATCTCCTGGGATTTTTGTTTTGGAGAAAACGCAGGATGGGCGGACTTACATCTGGTTCCCCAGGTACGAAAAGCCGTTTCACGTTTCGGCCTGAGTATGCAGGAGTATCCTCTTGTGTTTGAGATATATCAGCGATGCGTCGAAATCCCAGCTTTTGTCGCTGCATCGCCATCAAATCAGGCAGACTTCGAGGGTGGCGTTAGCGAACCTGCCCTCAGGGAAACTTAGTCGTCAAAAAACGGGCCCGAAGAGCGGACATTGAACAAACAACTGACTTGGTCGCGTTGTCCGCTGAGTTGATTTTAGAGCGCGGCGCAATGAAAGTCCGCTCCCCCCCAAAGCGATCCAAAGAACGTGTGAATCAATTGGGATTTCCCCCACCCTAACTCCCGCGATACGTCGAATAGCTGAACGGCGAGGCCAGGAGGGGTACGTGGTAGTGCAGGTTTTCGTTGTCGATGCGGAAACGCACGGGCACGCTGTCGAGGAAGGGCGAGCCGTCGGCCAGGCCGTGCCGTTCGAAATACTCGCCCATGTGGAAGACGATCTCGTAGACGCCCTGCTCCATGTGGCCTTTGGCGATCAGCGGGCTGTCCGTCCGGCCGTCGTCATTGGTCGCGGTTTCCGTCACCAGGCGGCGCTCGTCCCCGTTAAGTGAGTAAAGGCTGATGGCGACGCCTGCGGCGGGCAGCCCGCGCACGGTGTCGAGCACGTGGGTCGAGAGATAACCGGTTTTTTCCATGATCGTTTCTTTCCTGGGATGGCTTCAATCCGCCTGCGAGATCACGGCGGCATAGTCGGCAGGGCGCTATTTTTTGGCGCCGCGAATGATCGCCGCGATCTCTTCGTAGTTGCGCGTGACCGCATGCTGCAGAGGGGTGACGCCATTGCGGTCACCGATGGAAATATCGGCACCGGCTTCCACCAGCGCCTTGACGGTGGCGATGTGGTCGGGGCCGCCGTCGCCCAGGACAACCGCCTCGATCAGGGCGGTCCAGGCCAGGTTGTTGACATGATCGAGCGGCGCGCCGGCCTTGATCAGGCGCCGGACGACCTCATGGTGGCCCAGATGGGCGGCAGCGATTAGGGCCGTGCCGTCGTAGATGCTGGTGGTCAGGCCCGGATCGTTGCCCAGCTCGATCGCCAGCGACACCATTTCCGGGTCGTTGGCGACGGCCGCGATCGTCACCACGTCGTAGATGCCCTTTTCCAGGGCGTTCATGTCGGCACCGGCTTCGGCCAGCGCCCGGACGACGGCGTCGTTGGACGCAAAAGCTGCCACATGGGCCGGTGTGCGGCCAAAACTGTCGCGCGCGTTGAGATCGGCGCCCTTGGCGATGAGCTGCCTGACCGCGTCGGCGTCGTTTTCGTGGGCGGCCTTGTGCAAGCCGTCATAGCCCGCGATCTCGGCTGCCGACGGTGCTCGTTGGGCGGCAGCCTGGGTTGCTAAAGACAGGACGAGACTGATGATCAGAATGCGTAGCATGGTTTGTTTTCCCTGTGGTCCGGGGGTGTACCGGACGCAAGCGTTGGAGGGTGGGCCGGTCCCGGGTCTGCGAAGCAGCAACAACGTGCTACATCGTGGCCACGGGAAACGGGTTCTCGTAAGTATTTCCTGTTTCCATTTCCCGGTCGCCTGTCAATGCGCGCCGGTATCGTTTCACACACAAGCCATTAAACAGACCTCGTTCCCCGTACGCAATGCAGCATGAAATGCTGCTTTGCAGAGACGGGGCCGTACCGAATGCCGGCCTTTGTGATTGATACGCGGCCGGGGCGGCGATACAGCAGTGGCGTGCTACATCGCCGCCCCGAGAAAAAGCCCCCGCTAAACCGGCCTACTCCTTGATGCCCGCGGCCTTGATCAACGGCGCCCAGACGTCGATCGACTTGGCGACGAAGGCGGTGTAATCCGCTGTCGACATGGCGGTGTGGGTGATGCCCAGTTCGGTCAGGCGTTTCTGGACTGCCGGGTTGGCGAAGACGGCCAGCACGGTGTCGTGGATCTTTTCAGCCATGCCGGCGTCCATGCCGGCGGGGCCTGACAGGCCGACCCAGTTTTCGATGACGATGTCAAAGCCCTGCTCGCGGAATGTCGGCACGTTCGGCAGTTGCGGGTTGCGCTCGGGGGAGGCAATGGCGATGGCCACGGCTTCCTTGTCCTCGATCATCTGGGAGTTCTGGACGACCATGTCATAGAACGTGTCGAGGACGCCGGCGCGGAAGTCCTGGATGGCCGGCGAGCTGCCCTTGTAGGGCACGTGGATCGACTTGACGCCCAGGGCCGCATCGACCGCCTCGCCCAGGATATGCGAGATCGAGCCAACGCCGCTCGAGCCGTAGGTCTGCTCCTTCTTGTTGGCGGTGGCGATGTATTCCTTCACCGTGGTGATGCCGGCTTTTGGCTGGACGAACAGGCCCGGTGCCGAAGCGCCGATATAGGCCACATGGGTGAAGCCCTCGATCGGCTTGTAGGGGATCGACTTGAACCGGGTCGGCGCGATGGTGAACGGCGCGTTGTTGGCCAAGAGCAGGGCCGTGCCGTCGGGTGCCTGTTGCGCCACATATCCTGCAGCAACGGTGCCGGCGGCACCGGGACGGTTGTCGACCACGGCCTTCTGGCCGAAATCCGCATCCAGGTGCTTGGCCAGCAATCTGGCGACCAGGTCACTGGTGCCGCCGGGCGGGAAGGTCACGACGATGCGCACCGGCTCGCTGCTCCAGGCTCCGGGTTCGGCCATGGCACCGGGGATAGCAGCCGGGGCCGCGAGCATGGCAACCGTTGCCAGACCTGCTCCTATAAGCGTTCTACGATTTACCTTCATGGTGTTTGTCCCTCCTGTTGGGCTTTTTTGGCCTCCGCTCGGTCGCGGCGGCGATTTCGCTCTGTGGAATACAGGGCAAAGGCTATGATTGCGGCGGTCATGGCGAGCAAGGTCGCGCTGATCGGGCGTTCGAGAAACACCATCGGATCACCGCGCGACAGCAGCATGGTGCGGCGGAGCTGTTCTTCCATCATGGGGCCCAGCACGAAGCCCAGCAACAGCGGCGCGGGCTCGAACCGGAACAGCCGCATGACGTAGCCGACCGCACCGATCACCAGGGTCAGCCAGATGTCGAAGACGTTGTTGTTGAGGCTGTAGACGCCCATGCAGATCAGCACGATGATCGTGGGGTACATGTACTTGTAGGGGATCTTCAAAAGCCGCACCCACATGCCGATGAGCGGCACGTTCAGGATCAGCAGCATGATGTTGCCGACCAGGAAGCTGGCGACCAGGCCCCAGAACATGTCGGGCTGTTCCACGAGCAGGCGGGGGCCCGGCGTGATGCCGTAGATCATCAGCGCGCCGATGACGATGGCCATGGGCGGGCTGCCCGGAACACCCAGCGTCAGGGTCGGGATGAAGGCCGTCTGGGTCGCGGAATTGTTGGCGGCTTCAGGCACGGCGACGCCGGCCACGACGCCTGTGCCGAAATCCTTGCCCTTGGGATTGACACGCTTCTCGACGGCGTAGGCGATTGCCGCGGCGATGGTCTGGCCGGTGCCCGGAAGTGCGCCGATGAACGAGCCGATCGAGCCGCCGCGCAGGATCGGCCCGAACAGGGATTTCCATTCGGCCTTCGAGGGGTAGAAGTCGTTGTAGTCGATCGTCTGGGTCGACTTGCCGCCGGTATTCGCCCGGATCGAGGCGATCAGTTCGCTGACCCCGAACAGCCCCATGGCCACGATCACGATGTGCACGCCGTCGCGCAATTCGGGGATCCCCATGGTGAAGCGCGTGACGCCGGTGGTGAGATCGATGCCGATGGTGCCCAGCATCAGGCCGGTGACGACCATGGCGATGCCTTTGAGCGCGCCGCCGTTGCTGACTGCAGAGGCGGCAATCAGGCCCAGAAGGATGACGGCGAAATAGTCCGCCGGTCCAAACGACAGGGCAAGCTTGGCGAGTGACGGCGACAGCACGGCGATGACGACCATGCCGATCATGCCGCCGCCGAACGAGGCGGTCGCGGTGGAGAACAGGGCAACCCCTGCCCGACCCTTCTTGGCCAGCGGATAGCCGTCGATGGCGGTGATCGAGGCCGCCGGTGTGCCCGGCACGTTCATGAGGATCGAGGCGGTCGAGCCACCATATTCCGCGCCGTAATAAACGCCGGCGATCATCACCAGGGCCGAGGTCGGCTCCAGGTAGAACGTGACCGGCAGGATCATGGCGATCGCCGCCATGGATCCGATTCCGGGAAGCACGCCGATCAGGGTGCCGAGGAAGACGCCGATGAAGCAGTACATCAGGTTGTGCGGTTCCAGGACCACCAGCAGTCCGTTGCCGAAGCTTGTGAGAATGTCCATGGCCTAGAATCCCACGAACGGTTTGAAGGGCAGGTTCAGGGCCTCGATAAACAGGCCCCAGCAGGCGACCGCGACGATGGCACCCAGGATGGCCTTGCCGATCAGTGGCAGGCTGCGGTCCGGCAGGCTGGCCACGATCACGGTCAGGAAGGTTCCCGGCACGAGGCCGATCCGGTCGGCGGTCGTGGCGAAGACCGCAAGGGCTGCACAGATCGCCAGACAGGCGATCCAGTCGGGCGTCTCCGCTATGCCGTCACCGCGGCGCTCTTCCAGGCAGATGAAAACGGCGAGGACCGCCAGGATGCCGCCGGTGATAAACGGGAAAGCGCCGGTGCCCAAACGGGTCGGCACGCCGAGGCCCAGTTGCCAGCCGCCGATGATGAAGACCGCGCTGAGGGCCACGAGGAGCAGGCCGCCGATCTCGCCGCCCCAGCCGAGAGCGCCGTGATTGTCGGTGCCGCCCGCGTCCGGGGGCGTTGGATTGGTGGTCTTGGCGTTCATGGAACCGACCTTCCGTTCAGAGGTTCGTTTGGCCCAAACGAGGCGCGCACGCGTGCGGCGCTGACCGCGGTTATCTGATCGAGTGCCGCATGAATTTCCACGTCACGGTCGTTTGCCAGCCGGGTTTCAAGTTCTGTCAGGACGCTGTCGATATCGGCATGACGCACCAATGCGGTGATAAAAGGAAACCCGAATTTTTCCCGGTAGCGCGCGTTGAGACCGGACAGGCGCGCCCGGTAGGCGTTGTCTTCTGCCGTCAGGTTCAACCGTCCCTGTTCGGACTGGGATTCTGCGGTCATCGTCAGCGGGTTGTCGGGGGCAAGTTCCGGATGAGCCCGGAAGAGATCGAGGCACGCCGGCTCGCCCAGTTCCAGGAGTTCAGCCCGAATGGCCGCGACCAGGGCATCCGCGCCGTCGAACGGGCGGCGGCGGGCCACGTTTGCGGCAATTTCAGGCGCCCGCTCGATCAGCGGTTCGACAAGCGCCGTCGCCCGGTCTTCGTCGGCATGGTTGAGTTCGGTGAGTCTGTCCATTCAAGTCCCACTCCGTTCATTCTTGAAGGCTAGAACGGACTTTCATTGCCGTCTATAGAATAATACTGAATGGACTATTCTGAAAAAGAGAACGTACGATATCGCGCGATTTCGAGCCGCCTGGCCCGGAGACTTCAGAACGTGGCGCTCGTGGAGGCCGTCAGACGGCGGAGGATCTCAACCGTCAGCGCGATGATCTTCTGGTTGGTGACCGATTCCGGAATCTGCACGTTCGAGATCACGGCAAATTTCTGCCGGAAGACATCAGGGTCGCTGATCGGAATGAAGCGCAGTTGCCCGGACGCGATCTCTGGGCCGGCGTCCAGTTCGGAGGTCACGGCGATGTAGCGTCCGGAAACCACCAGGTGCTTCATGAGCTGGATCGAGTTGACCACGACGGAACTGACCGCTTTTTCAAAAATCCAGGCGTGGCGGGCTTCCAGCAACTTGCGGATCGCCAGTGCCCTGCTTTGAAAGACGACCGGGTTGGCGACCAGGTCGCGCAGGCTGATGCCATCGGCCTCGGCCACGGCATGACCGGGGGCGGCAATGCACCCGAGCGGAAATTCGCCGGACCAGTGAAACGTCAGCTTATCGTCGGGTGCGGGATTGACCACGACCGCGAAATCGAAATCGCCGTTGATCACGCCCTTGGCGGCAGTGTCGGGGTTGGTGATCTCGATCTCCATCTCAACCTTGGGATAGCGATCGGCGATCTCGTTGACCAGTTCGGGCAAAAAGCCGTTCACCATGCCGTCCATGGCGGCGATCCTGACGTGGCCGTGCTCGATCCCCCGGCCGGCCTGGACTGCCGACCACAGCCGCGCGTTGTCGAGCCGCCATTCGCGGGCAAGCTCAAGGACCACCCGGCCGGTGGGGGTCAGCATCATGCCCTTGGTTTCGCGTTCGAACAACAACTCGCCCAGGGTCTCCTCGATCGCCGTGATCTGCCGGTGAATGGCCGACGCAGAAATCCCCAGCTCCCGCGATGCCGCCTGAATCGATCCAAGCTGAGCCACCTGCTCCAGATATTGCAACGAGCGCGGTACAAGATGCAGCGTCATTAGACCCTCCAATGTTTGAGCAGCACGAGCGCCCTTTCAAGCGAGGGTAACAGCTATTCGAAAAATTGGAATGATTTCCCTTGGTTTATCGCATGGAACGAAACATCACGCTGTGCCACGGTGGGCTCAAGGACTCAAGGATCCTGTTGAGCAACGCGGAGGAAAACACAGTGGCCACACAATCCGAACAACGCGCCGGCGGTATATCGATCCATGCGGTAGACATTGCCAGCGGAAGGCCCGCCGGCGGGCTCGGGGTCCGGCTCTGGCACGTGGGCGACGACCGGGTGCTGGTGGCCGACGGCGTCTGCTCGGATGGCGGCCTGCTGCAGCACCCGGTGGCGGAAGGTGCGGGCGTCAAAAGCGGTCTCTACGAGGTCGAGTTCGACGTCGGCATCTTCTATCGCGGCCAGGGCGCGATCTTGCCCGATCCCTCCTTCCTCGAAGTCGCCCTGTTCCGCTTCGGGATCGACCGGGTGTCCGAACACTTTCACCTGCCGTTCAAGTTCACGCCGTGGGGCTTTTCTCTGTTTCGCGGCGGGCAGTAGTCAGGCGCGCACTGGCGGGGCGCCGTCACCGAAGCACCCCCTGGCCAATGCCGCCGCGCACAACGCCTGCTTCCACATTGCGCCAGAGTATCTTGTGGCCGAGCGGCAGCGGACGGTTCTGCGGCATCGAGAGCCAGAGCCGCATAAGCAGGCGACTCCTGTCCGTGCCCGGGTCGTCTTCAAAGGGGGTGCGGCCGTGATAGGTCACGTGGGAATTCAGTAGCTGGAAATCGCCAGGCTCCAGGATCATCTCGAACGACAGTTCCCGGGCCAGTTCAAGCAACAGGTCCAACGCCTCTTTCTGGGCATCGGTCAGTTTTGGCACGGCCTCCACGGTCTGGGCCGCTTCGATATAGGTCAGTGAGAAATGGCTGGTGAAATGGCCGTCGCGGACCGCGAACACCGGTAGCGGATAAACCACATCGGGCGTTTCGGCCTCCTCGCCGTGGCGGCTGCGGGTGATCGGTTCGAACAGTAATTTGGCCAGATCCGGCCGGCGGCGGACCATTTCGTTCATGACCGAGACTGAACTGCAGATGGTGCTGACCCCGCCGCGTGCGGCCTGCCGGACGCAGAGCAGACTGACCACATCGGTCCGGTCCGTGTGGAAGCGCAACGGCCCGTTGTTGAGCGTGCGCGCATAGGACGACAGGAATGGTTTGCCGCCGGGCGCGGCACCCTTCTCGATCTGTCCGTATTTCTCACCGACATTGCCACCTTCGTCGCGAATGAACCGCATCAACTCGCCGCACCGGTTCTGGAACACCGGCGAACCGATGGCGCAGCCCAGCCCAAAATACAGTTTGCGCAGCTGGTCCTCGCTGTAACGGGACACGGTGAGCCCCCTCACCTTCATCAAGCCGCTGCCGTTCTCCAGTTCCTCGCGAATGTCAGCAATGAGCCCCGCCAGACCAGGCAGCGGGAAGTCGTCGGCCGTGATCTCGTTCCAGGCCAGGTTCCGGGCTTCCACGGAGGCCAGCGCCGCCTCCAGTTCCTCGATGTGCGTCGGTTCAAAGTCGCGGATCCAGCGCTGTGAACGCGCCATGTCCTTGCCCAGCCAGGCGCACGGGCCAGTGATCGGGGTGGTGATCGAGGTGGTGATCGGGGTGGTTGGGGTCATACGCCGTTGCCTTCTGAAAGTAGCGGAGGTACGCGAAGAAGCCTATGCCCCCTGCGCAAGCGCCGCGTCGAAGCGACGACGACGGGCAATTGGCGACGGCAGCTTCACGATACCAACGACTTGCTGAAATCAGTGCGCTTCAGTCGGACAACGTGACAGAACCATATCAATGGCCAGAGTCCAGAATTTCGGCGACCTCGACCATCCGGCCTTCCTTGGCTGACAGGACGCCGGCCTTGATTACGGCAAGGTTGCGGCTGGCCCAGTAGCCGTCAGTCTCCGGTGCCTTGCCGTCACGGACACACTCGGCGAATTCATCCAGTTCGGCACGGATATCGTCGGTCTTGTCGAGCGGCACCGGAATGGCCTTGTCTTCATGGCGCCTAAGGTAACGCAGGCCATTGAACAGATCGTAATATGCGCTCATCTCCTTGCCGTAGATGTTCATTTGGTAATATTCCGACGCCGACGCATAGCTCGCGGACAGATTGGACAACGCCCCGCCTTCATGCTCGAGGATAAGGTTGGCGACATCGGGATTGTCGCCGGGAAGAACCAGCTGGTTCGACCGGCCCATCACCCGGACAACATTACCCATGAGGTACTCAAGCACATCGACATAATGGATGCCGATTTGCAGCATGACACCGCCCGGCATCCCGTCCGCCTGATAGCGCCAGGAAGACAGGTCGATCTTGCCAAGGCGATCGCGGCTGATGTTGGCTTCGGCCTGTACCAGCGTGCCGAAATTACCGGCATCGATTTCTCCCCTGATCCAACGGAAATGCGACTGGCGGCGGCGCTGGTAGCCCAGGGAAAGAATGACGCCGGCCTTCTTGCATACCTCGGCAATCTCGAAACCTTCGGCCACCGTGTTTGCAATCGGCTTGTCGAGAAAGACGTGCTTGCCGGCCTCGGCGGCTTGGCGGGTGGTTTCAAGGTGAACATTGTTCGGCGTGGTGTTGATGACGGCCTCGATCGACGGATCATCAAGCATCTCGCGAAAGCTCGACATTGCACGGCAGTCGTACTTACTTGCAAAGGCGGTGCGCTTGTCTTCAGAACGGGTAAAGCACGAGACGATCTCAATGTCATTGCCACGGCCAATGCCGTCGGCCAGAACGTCCGACCACCATCCCATGCCCAAAACACCAACGCGGACTCTCGGTTTCGTCATATTCAATCGCTTTCGCAAAACATCTTCAGGGGTTCAAGTGCCGGTTGGAACGATTAATGGAAATCAGTCGTCGTGGCCATCGCTTCCTACCAAAATATATCCGGTGCACCCTGTCAGGTTTTACCCGGTCATGCCATCTGCATTGAAACATGGCCCAGCTTGGCAGCCGCGTTCCAGATCCAGTAACATCGACATTTTATGACCGGTCACCGATCCGGCGGCATCGAGGCGACGCGCGAACCTTCACGATACATTTGAGGCCTGTTGCAGTTCCTGCAGCGCACTCTGCCAATGAAACTTTGTTGCGTCTGAAAAGAACCTGTCGGCAGAAGGCTGAGAAGAGACTCGGTCGGTGCGGGCGATCTTGATGTCACGGCTCTTGGACAATGGTCCCGTCAGTGTTTTCCAGCCGATGCGGCGTGTTGTAATCGAAAAACGCGGCATGACACTGACGCCAAGACCACGAATGACCAACTCTTGTATCCAGTCTTCCCGTTGGCTGCTGCATGCGACGCGAAGGCTTAGCCCGTTCTTGTCCATGAAATCGAAAAAAGGTTCGCGAATTTCGCATTTCAGGCGATCGATGTAGTTTTCCTCGGCGACGTCGTACAAGGTCACTTCCTGCTTTTCGGCAAACCGATGGTTGCTGGCAAAGGCGACAACCATGTCCTCTGCAAACAGCTCCTCCGCCCGGAAATCCTTGAGAGTTTGTTCGCCATGCGTTGCAACGAACGCGCAATCAAGCGCACCGGTCAGCAGCAATTCCGGCAACGCCTCCGGCCCAATATCGTGCAAGATGATGAGTACATCTTGATGCTGGTTGCTGAAATCGTTCAAAAACGCGGTCAGCACATCAGGCCCGATCGTGCACATTATGCCGATGTTCAGTTCACTGGCACCGTCATCGAGAAATGTTTTGGCGACCGCACGCGCCATTGCCTGGGTTTCCTGAATTCGCTGGCAATGCTCGCGCATGATGCGGCCAAGCGGCGACAGCGATACGGTCCGCCCATCCCTGATGAACAGCTCACCACCGAGCTCCGCTTCAAGTTTCTGGATAGCACGGGTCAATGCCGGCTGGGACACGTGACATTGTTCCGCCGCGCGCGTGAAGTTGAGGTTTTCCGCCGCCATGAGGAAATAGCGGACCTGGTGAAATTCCATCGCAAATTACCACCTTACGTTGCGTGCATTGAACCATAATTCATCGGCATTGGACAGAGCGCGACTTGGATGAACATTTAGAGGCCGTCGATGAGACAAGTTTTTGCCGAAGTCACTGTCATCGCCACGAGGTGATGCAATCTCGCCAAAACCCTGTCTCGAATTCCTAGAATTGAGGAGACTGAAAATGTTCAAGAAAACACTTATATCCACTTTGGCGGCAGTTGCGATGATGCAAAGCGCGTCCTGGGCGGGTTCGCCGGCTGAACTGAACGATCTCGAGATCGCCCATGTCGCCTACACGGCAGATCTCGTCGATATCCGATACGCTCACCTGGCGCTGGCAATCTCGAAGAACCCGAAGATTCACGAATTTGCCCGCACCATGATCCGCGATCACACCGCGGTCAATGACCGGGCACTGGCCCTTGTCGCCAAGCTGAAAGTCCAGCCACAGGACAATTTCTTCAGCCGGCAGCAGATTGCCAATTCGGACAACGTCGTGGCAGAGATGAGCAAGCTGAGCGGTACCGAATTCGACGTCCGTTATGCGGAAAACGAACTTGCCTATCACGGCGCGGTAAACGACCTGGTTGAAAACACCTTCATCCCGAATATCGAGAACGCCGAAGTCAAGGCGCTGTTTGAAGAGGCCTTGTTGATCTTCAAGGTTCACCAGGGCCATGCCGAAATGATGGTCAAGGCATTGCGGCAACATCAAGCCCTCAAGCAGTAAGTGACGATGCGCAGTACAGCCATTGCGGTGGTGGTTTCGGCAGCTCTTGCTGCCGCAATCTCCGCCACGCCGATCAACCCGTCATTTGCCGCCGACAGGCACGTCGTAGAAATCGTCAAGTTCAAGTTCGTGCCGGACAAACTGGAAGTTGCCCCCGGTGACACCATTGTCTGGATCAACAAGGATATCGTGCCCCACACGGTGACCGCCGCGGACAAGAGCTGGGATTCCACGACGATCAAGAAGTCCGGTGAGTGGCAGACCGTCGTCAGCGCCGATATGCCGGGGGCCTACTTCTGTCGGTTTCATCCGACAATGAAGGCCCAGTTTACCCTCCGACAATGAACGAGAGTGGGGACACACTGTTGGAGATTCGCGTGAAACGGATTTACCAACCACCGGAGCCGATCGACGGGTACCGCATACTTGTCGACCGGCTCTGGCCACGCGGCATGTCCAGAGACCGGGCGTCGATTGACGAATGGATGAAGGACATCGCCCCGTCCAACGAACTGCGCCGCTGGTTCGGCCATGACAGTTCTCGCTGGAACGGGTTCAAGCAGCGCTATGCGACCGAACTGGTTGCCCGTAAGGACCTGGTGCAGCACATCCTCTGCCTGGCAAGACGTGGCCAGGTCACCTTGGTGTATTCAGCCAAAGACATCGACCACAACCAGGCGGTTGCTCTCCTGGAGTTCCTGGCGGTGGAATCCAAGGAACAAGACCCATGATGCATTGCCATTTCCGAGGTCTGATGTTCGCCGCTCCGGCAGCAATAGGCATTGTGTTGAGCACCCCCATTTCAGCAATGATGGCGAACGAAAATTATGCCGTCGCAGACGTCACCCTTGGCATGGACATCGACCGTGTTCTAAAAATTTATCCGTCCGCCCAAACCGACGCAAGAGTTCCCAACTGTTACCGTTATGGGAAGGCGGTCTGGGACACATCGGTGGCGGGACCTATACTCAGGCATCGCGACGAAGTTTCGGAATTGACATTGGGTTTCACATCGTCCCGCAACCACAACCGGCTCATCCGCATAGTCTATGACCGCCGCGTCGACCCGGCAAAATTCGACTTTCGCGCTTTGC
Source organism: Hyphomicrobiales bacterium (assembly GCA_021775835.1). Next base: position 18,998 of record JAJFHC010000073.1, read on the forward strand.
TCGGGAAACTGACGAAACAATACGGTCCCTACGATCGAATTTTGCATCGCCGCAAGATGGAGCCGGCCGGCCGTGTCATCGGTTACCTTTGGCAGAGCCCGGGTTACGCCAGCCTGCGCGTGGTCCTGCACGAGGATTTTCGCACGCCCAGCGATCGCTATCGCCTGAGTTTCCTTGCAAGAACCGAAGCGGCGACACGCAAGCAAACGCGGTGCACATCAGCACAATGTTCACCGTGCATTACACCATGAATCATCGGTATTGGACCACGCTCAACGTGGTCGGCAGAGTGTGGAAACCAACTCGACAAACAAGCATTCGCAAACGTGCACGTTCAATGGAGAACACCATGTCACCACATCTGAAAACCGATCAATCCAAGTCAACCACTGCTCTGGCACCGCTTGCCGCACTGGTCGTGTTCGCTGGCCTTGCGGGCGCCAGTTGGCCGTCCGCTGCCCAGGACAAATCCTACACGCCTGAGTTCACCGCAGACAAACAGTTGAAGTTGCCCCAGGAAAAAGTCTGGCGTGAATGGCCGTTCGTCGGCAGCCTGGTTACACCGAATGCCCTGAATGACGGTGAGGCACCGTTTCCCGAACACCATGTCGTCTACATCGATCCCGTAAGCTGGGCACATTACAAGAAAACCGGCACGTTTCGTGACGGTACCGTTCTTGCCAAGGAGCTGACACTGGTTCGCGCGCCGGACGGCGCCAACGAGAATGGCTCGACCGACGAAGTCAGCGGAACCGGGTATTTCATGGGCGAGTATTCCGGTTTTGAAATCACCATCAAGAGCAAGGAACTCTATCCCGATGAGCCGGGCAACTGGGCTTACTACACGTTCGGCCATCATCCCGAACCGTACAATGGTACAGCGGCAAAGCAGCCGGCAGAAGCGTGTAACGCCTGTCATGAGGCATCCGCGGCAGAAGACTTCGTGTTCAGCCAGTTCTATCCCGTACTCCGTGCAACGAAGCCAAAATGATGAGGTCGTCGATGAAGGCGATTTTCCTCGCCGTCGCGATAGCCGCCGCACCGGCCGCTGTCGCCATTGCAACCGTCAGTCAAACTGCCGAGCCCTTCTCGCCCTATGTAGACGAGAAGGGCAACATCACGGTGCCAGAAGACTTTCGCAACTGGTCGTTTATCGGCACCTGGGGCGTGGCCACAGACGAAGAGGATGAGGTCGGGTCAAAGGGATTTCACAACGTCTACGTGCGTCCGGAAACCGCGGCAGCGTTCCGTTCAACAGGCAAGTTTCCCGATGGTGCCGTGGTGGTGAAGGAGTTGCTCAAGGCCGCGACCGACACGATGACAACCGGCGAAATCAGCTATGCGACCGAGACTGAAGGCTGGTTCATCATGATCAAGGACACGCAAGGCCGCTTCAAGGGCAATCCACTGTGGGGAGACGGCTGGGGCTGGGCGTTGTTCAAAGCGGGCAACCGCGCCAAAACGGTCACGGAGGACTACCAGGCCGACTGCCTGCCTTGTCATGTCCCTGCCAAGCAGGACGACTGGATTTACGTCCGCGGATATCCAGCGCTCAAAGAATAGCTCCATGTTGCCGTGGCAACATAGAGTTTCAGCATATGAATTGCCTCCGCAACGCGAGATATCCATCTGGCCGCGAGGGCTGACATGGGAAGGTTAATCAGTATGTCGGGCAAGTCTCTTTACGAACGTCTGGGCGGATACGACGCCATCTCCGCCGTGGTCGCCAATCTGATGGTGCGGATCAAAAACGACGACAAGTTGCGCCGCTTTTATGACCACCGCGGCGCGGACGGGATCGCGCGCGAGGAGCAACTGCTGGTTGATTTTCTGTGCGCGTCGACCAGCGGGCCGATGGTTTACACCGGCCGTGACATGAAGACCCTGCATGCGGGGATGCGCCTCGACGAAGAAGACTGGAAGCGTGCCATGGCGCACCTTGCTTCAACTCTGGACGCCTTTGATGTGCCGGACCCGGAAAGAGGCGAGGTGCTAGGCTTCCACGAAAACCTAAAGTCAGACATTATCGAAGTCGCTTGAAAGATTTTTGCGAGCGATATTCGACCACACCGATTTCGCCGCCAGGCGACGGTATGGGATTTGGAACCGAGCGAAGGGAAACACTATGACCACGGTGCGAGACCGTATCGAGGCGTCGATCAAGACGCTTGTTGCGAGCCTGAACGTCGGCGACGCGGCGGGCGTGGCTGCGCACTATACAGATGACGCTGCTTTGCTGCCGCCGGACGCCGCGAGGATCGACGGCCGCGAGGGAATTCAAGTCGTCTGGCAGGGGTTGATCGATGCAGACATCCGCGACGTGACGATGACCACGCAGGAAGTCGATGTGTTCGGCGATGTCGCCAACGAAGTCGGCATTATAAGTGCGACGGCCCCTGGCGAAGACGGTGGCCGGGCGCCGTTATCCGGCAAGTACGTGGCGGTGTGGAAGTGCGGCGGCGGCGGCACGTGGCGGTTACACCGCGATATCTGGAATTTCGATGCGTAGCTGAAAACACCAGCCCGGTCACCCTCCCCTCATCGGCAGTGCAAATGCGCTCGCGCCAGACCCACGTCTTGAAGCGTGACACCGCTGGCATAACCTCCGGATCGGGAGTTCAACTCGCCGCGTGTTCGGGTGCGGCCAAGGTAAACAGTTCCTGAGGTTCGGAGATACCTCGCAGCACGTGCGGACCAATTGAAATGACTCGCTTGCGTTCACGCACGGCCGATTCAGCCATCGCCGAGGAGATGATCAAGTCATGTTCCAACGGGCGGCACATGGCCTGTATGCGCGCGACCATGTTGACGGCGGGCCCAATCACCGTGAAGTCGAGACGGTCTTCGGCCCCGATATTGCCGTACATCAAATCGCCGAGGTGAAGCGCGAGGCTGAAATTGGTAAGAACCAGACCTTCGGCCTCCCGTCGGTCGTTGATCGCCGCCATGGTGCCAATCAGTTCATCTGCGGCGCCAATTGCCCGCGAGCAACAGGCACTGCCGTCGTCCGCGAACTTGAAGATCGCAAGGAGCCCGTCTCCCATGAACTTGAGCACGTCACCGCCATAAGCTTCCACGGCGCCGACGACCGCGCCGAAATACTCGTTCAGCATGGCTATCATCCGGTCGCCGGACGTCGTTTCGGCGAGCTTGGTGAAACCCTGCAGGTCGAAATACCAGATCACTGCTTTGATGGTTTGGCTCGTGCCTCGCTCGATCTCGCCGGTCAGAACACGACGGCCTGCATCTTTGCCAAGGTAGGTTTTGGTCACTGTGCTGGCGACGTCGTAGGTCAGGCGTGATTTGATCGCCATTGCAAAGTAGGGCAACAATTCGAACACTTGCTGAAGCTGAACCGTGTGGAACCCATCCGGATTGTCGGTTGCGAATGAAAAGAAAACGCCTTCCAGCGCGCTACTGCCATCGGAGGCCGTGTCATAGCGCACAAGGCTCGCGGCATAGTCCGTCATACCATCGCCTCGGAGCTTCTCAAGGATTGGAAATGGCAGTTTGTCACCGCTATCGAGACGATGGCGGTGGATGGTCTCACCCGACTTGAGCATGAAGTCAACGGGGCTTTGCTGAAACGCCAGAAACTCCTGGGCGGTTCGCTTCTGGGGACTGTACTCGACGCGGTCTTCATCAGGACGCCAGGTGTAGGTGAGCGCACCGAACCGCGGATGCAAGGTACGCATGTCAATGCTGGCCCGCTTCATTGGAAATCCGGCCAGGCTGATGAGTTCGGCAAAGCCTGCGAGTTGCTCTTCGATCGGCAGCCCTTTTAAACCACGTTCGATGATCCGATCAACGAGACCGCCGAGATCGAGTAGAGGGGAATCCGCACATGCCATCCGAGTTGATGTCGCCTTGAGTGAAGGAACGTCTCGCAAACAGAGGCTTGCAGAACGCACCCGCCAATACAAGACCTACGATAGCATCTGGCAATCTACGACACGGTGCGTCCCGAAGTCGAAGGACCGGTCACGCTGTCTGCATTGTCATACAACCCCGCCTGGCGGCCGCGTTCCTGGACGAGTGTCAACACAGTGTCGATCTTCGGTGTCGCGATGCCGACGAGCTGGCCTATCTCCTTCACCGCCGTGACAAGGGCGTCGATTTCCATGGAACGGTCGCGTTCCAGGTCCTGCAGCATCGACATCTTGTGGCCGGTCACCGATCCGGCGGCATCGAGGCGCCGGGCGATCATCTTCTCGGGGATGTCAATGCCAAGGGCTTCGGAGACCGCCTTGGCTTCATGCATGATTTCAACACACAGGGCACGCAGGGCCGGTTCACCGGTGATCCGGTCGAGTGTCGCGTGGGTCAGGGCGCTGATCGGGTTGAAGCAGACATTGCCCCACAATTTGAGCCAGACGTTCCAGCGAATGCCCGACCGCACGGGGGCTTCCAGACCGGACGCCTCCATCGCTTCGCTCAAGGCGTTTGCCCGCTGAGACAGGCTGTTGTCCGGTTCACCCAGGATGAAACGCTTGAACTCGTGATGTTCGATCACGCCCGGTGCGATGACCTCGCAGGCCGGATCAACAACGCAGCCGATGGCCCGTTCGGGACCGATCACGTCCCATTGCCGACCGCCGGGATCGACCGAATTCAGCTGGCGTCCCTCAAGACCGTCGCCGGTCTTGTAGAAGTACCACCATGGAATACCGTTCATGCCGGTCACGACCGCGGTTTCCGGGCCGAGCAGCGGCTTGAACAGTTCCGCCGACTGGGCGGCCTGGTGTGCCTTCAACGTGCAGATGACGTAATCCTGCGGCCCGAAATCGGTCGGGTCGTCGCTCACGGGGAAATGCGCAATCCGTTCTTGACCGTCGACGATAAGCTTGAGGCCGTTCTCGCGTATCGCCTCAAGATGCGCGCCCCGCGCGATCGCACACACGTCATAACCGGCCAGGGCCATTTCCGCGGCGACATACCCGCCGATGGCACCGGCGCCGAAAATACAGATCTTCATGGTCTGGTTGTGCCTGTCCCGTCAGATGTCAAAGCGTGACGGGAAGCGCTCCATGCCCACCGTGATGCTCTTGGTCTGCGTGTATTCATGCATGGCCTCCGCCCCGTGTTCCCGTCCGATGCCGCTCATCTTGTAGCCGCCAAACGGTATCTCGGACTGGTAACCATAGGAATTGATGAAGACATTTCCGGTCTGCAAGGCGTTGGCAATCCGGTTCGACTTGCGGATGTCGTTGGACCAGACGTAGGCTGCGAGGCCGAATTCGGAGTCGTTTGACATGGCAATGGCCTCGTCCACACTGTCGTAGCGCATCACGCAGAGTACCGGTCCGAACAGCTCTTCGCGTGCAACAGCCATGTCCGGCGTCACTCCGGTGAGTATGGTCGGCGGGAAATAATTGCCCCGCTCCAGGCCGGGCGTGTCGACTTTACGCCCGCCACAAACCACTTTAGCACCCTGCTCGACAGCCTTTGCCACCTGGTCGGTCAGGTTATCGACGCTTTGCGCCGTCATGAGCGGGCCCATCTGGGTGGCGCCGTCAAGCGGACTGCCCATGGGGATCTTTGCCGCCTTGTCGGCCAGGGCCTGGACAAAATCATCATGCATCTGCGGCGGAATGAACAGGCGGGTGCCGGCAAAACAAACCTCGGCCTTGCGGGCGAAGGCTTGCGTCAACACGCCGTCGAGGGTTTCTTCCCAATCGATGTCCTCGCACACGATGATTGGCCCCTTGCCGCCCAGTTCAAGCACCGCGGGCGTGATCGAATGAACCGATTGCTGCAGGATTTCGCGGCCGCCCTGGGTGCCGCCGGTGAAGATCACCTTGCGTACCTTGGGGTGTTCAACGATGGCTTTGCCGACGGTGCGGCCGGAGCCGGTTATGACGTTGACCGTGCCTGCCGGGAAACCGGCTTCATCGACCAGTTCGGCAAACCGCAGATTGCTGAGCGGCGCCACGATGGACGGCTTGACGACGATCGTGTTGCCACAGGCGACCGCTGCGGAAAACCCGCGTGCCATCAGTTTCAGCGGCGTGTTCCACGGTACGATCTGGCCGATAACGCCAAAGGGCTCGCGCCGTGTGTAATTGAAACGCGATCCGAGATCCTGATAGCTGCCCTCGATCTTGCCGGCAAACCCGGCAAAATAATCGATATGCAGCGCAGAGGTTGCAACTTCCATGCGGGTCTCGCGGATCGGGATGCCGGTATCCATGGATTCTATCGTTGCGAAAGCGTCCAGATCCCGCCGCAGTAGATTGGCGAGCTTCGACAACAACGCACCGCGCTCACGGCCGGTCATGCCACTCCATGACGGATGGTGGAAGGCAGCATGGGCAGTCTCGACGGCGTCGTCGACCTGCTGGCCAGAGGCCGGATGGACGGCGCAGATTTCGCTATTGTCATAAGGGTTGATGATTCCGACCGCTTCCGCGAATTCGCCCTGCACGGTTTTTCCGTTGATATACTGGCTGGTGACGATGGTTGTCTCGCTATCGTGGATCGATGCTAGGGACATGGTTTTGAGACCTCTCTTTATTGATCGACTGGTTGATTGGGGTTCACTGTTGCTTGCCGGCTGGCCCGTCTTCTGGCCCGGTTGGGGATGCAAGCGCGATTTTGCGGCGCCGCCGGCCTGACCAGATCTGCCAGCTGACATAAGCCACCAGCAGCACGATGAAGGTCAGGCTGATCGGTTTCTGGAAGAATATGAACGGATTGCCCAGGGCTATGATCAGCGACATTCGAAACTGTTCTTCGAGGATCTTGCCGAGGATCAGGGCCAGCAGCATGGGCAGGAGCGGATATCCCAGGCGCTGCATGAAATAGGACAGCACACCGAAAAACAGCATGATCCAGATATCGAGAATGCTGTTCTGCAGTGCATAGGAACCGACGATGCATAAGAGGATAATGGCCGGCATCATGATGCGCGTCGGGATCCTGATCGCCTTTACGAAGATCGGCGTTCCCAGCATGCCGATGACCAGCAGCATGATGAGGGCGACACCGTAGGACCCGAACAGGCCATAGACGATTTCCGGACTGTCCTGAAACAGCGTTACGCCGGGCGTCAGGCCCTGGATGATAAGCGCGCCCAGCATCACTGCCGTAATCGGGTCGCCCGGAATGCCGAGGATCAGCATCGGGATTAGCGTGCCGCCGGTCAGGGCACTGTTTGCAGATTCCGGCGCGGAAATGCCTTCCGGATGGCCTTCACCGAAGGCAACGGTCGTGTTTCTGGAGGACCGCTCGGCAGACTGATAACCGAGGGTTGCCGCAATGGCGCTGCCGGTGCCGGGGATGGCACCGATAACGGTACCGATGGCGGAGGAACGCAGGATGCACAGGCCAAGCGATTTCAGTTGTGAAAACGATTGCCTGATCACCTGCAGCGGATGCACCGTGACGTTCAGATTGGGGATGACCTGGTCGTGCCGGTGCTGGATGGCATGGATGGCAACCGGAATGGCGAACATCCCGATCATGACGGGAATGAAGGACACGCCCTGCTGGAACATCACCGTGCCCATGACATAGCGTGGTGCTGCCGATATGGGGTCCAGGCCAATCGTTGCTATGCCAAGACCCAGACCTGCCGAGATGAGACCGCGGCGCAGGGCACCTTCGGAAAAGCCGGCGACCAGGGTAAGCCCCAGCAGCACCAGCATCGATTGTTCCGCGGCACCGAACAGCAGTGCAAAATCTGCCAGTTGAGGGGCGATCAGCACCAGCATTATCAGGCCGAACGCGCCACCGAGGACACTCGACAGAAACGCGATGCCAAGCGCCCGGTCGGCTTCACCCTTTTTCGTCATGGCATAGCCGTCGCGGTTGGTGATGACCGATGCCGGGTTGCCCGGGATGTTGATCAGGATGGCCGACATGGCACCGCCCGCCATGCCGCCGACAAATACCCCGATCATCAGCCCGAGCGACGGGCTCGCCGGGATGTAGAATGTGAACGGCAGCAGCAACACCACCGCCATGGACACGGTGAGCCCCGGAAGAGCTGAAATCACCAGCCCCAGCGCCACGCCAATGAACGTGAACAACAGGGTGAGCGGCTGCAGCGCTTCTGAGATTCCCTGTCCGAGTAAGTTGAGCATCGTCGCCTTTCGATTCCGCTAGATCAGGATGTTAGAATGCAAAAATCACGTTGAAGCCCTTGGCAAACGTGAGATAAATGGCCCCCGACGTCAGAACAGCGATCAGGAGACCTTTCCACAGCGGCCGCGTTCCCATGACGATCGAGAGCGCGAACACCATGGCAGTTCCCGCCGGAACCAGCCCGACGATCGGTATGGCAATCACGGTCGCGATGACGGCGGCTATGACGATGGCGGCGCTGGTCAGATCACTGATGTTCAACGCCGGCTCTGCCTGGTCGTCGAGGTCCGGTCCGCCCTCCGCCCCAGCGGTCCGACGCCGATACTCGCCGACCCGTACCAGCACTTCCCAAACGGCCAGCAAAGCGACGATTATTGCAATCGCATTGGGGAAGAAACCGGGACCGAAGCCTTCCTGCAACCCCATTTGGGGGAAACCGAAAGCGACCAGCCCGTACGTCGCCGCAAGGGCCAAAATGGCCAAAGGAAACAAGATGCGCGTCATCGTAGTGCCTTCCCTAAACATCTCACCCGGCAAGGGATGGCGGGCACACGACCGGACCCCGCGAGAGGTCCCGCGTCGTGCACCGCACCGGTTCTTGCAACAAGGGTCCTACTTGAGCTTGGCCGCAACGGCCTTCAGCACGTCGTTCTGCTTGGCCACGTAGGCGGGAAAGTCCTTGTAGGGGATGTAGTTGATGCCGAAACCACGGGCATTCGCCGTTTCCACCAGTTTGGGGTCGTTCTCGGCCGCGGCGAAGGCCTTGTCGAGGGCGACTTTCACAGCTTCCGGTGTGCCCTTGGGGACGAATATTCCGCGGAACTGGGTCATGCCCAATCCGAGGCCAAGTTCGCTCAACGTGGGGACATCCTTATAAGCATCTACCCGTTTCGGAGAGGCGATGGCGAGGAACCGCACCTTGCCCGACTTGAGCGCCGACATCAGTCCCGGAGGATGGATCGAAAGGGCATCGACTTCGCCGCCGAGCAGGCCGGGAATACGGCGCTTGCCCAAAGGCACCAATGTGGCCTTGGCACCGACCTTGTCGATCAGGGCTGCGGCCAGCATGTAGGTGAAACTGCCGGAACCGCCAACACCGACCTTGACCTGGCCGGGCTTCGCCTTCATGGCGGCAACAAGATCGTCCAGGGTCTTGTGTGGAGAATCGGCGCGTACCGCAATTGCCGTCGCATCGAATGTTACGCCACTGACGTATTCGAACTTTTCATCGTAGGCGTAAGGCAGCTTGCCGAGCAGAGTCGTCGTCAGAATCGACGCGGACAGCCACCCTATATTGTAACCGTCTGGTTTCTGCTGGCCGACATAGTCAAAACCGATTGAGCCGCCGCCACCCAGTTTGTTAATGACCTTGATGGGCTGACCAAGCACGGCTTCTGCAGCCTTGGCCGACAGGCGCCCGGAAATGTCACCGGCACCGCCCGGCTTCCAGGTGATCGTGAAGGTAATGGGTTTATCTGGATAGTCCGCGGCCAATGCAGCGGTCAGACCGATGAAGCCTGACAAGACCATGGAGAACAATATTGCTCCAAACCGTCTCATTCGAATTCCTCCCTTTTCAAACGCCACGAGCCGTTATTTTTCTGGCATCGGCAAACAAGTGTCCCGCAATTGAGCCCGTCAGCATGACAACTGAAAGCTCTGGTATGGAGGCGCCCTATTAGGACACAGACCGATTGGTTGACGCGACGCATTCCCACCATGGGCAAGTTCAAAGCGCTCCATAATTACGTGATTTATGCACGCTTTTTATAATTCTGCAAGTACGGAAAATTTTGTATCACCATCCAGCGCGTTTGCAAACAACGTGAGAAAACAGGCGAATCTTGCTCACTTCTGTCATCTATTGCCCGACTGCCCGGGTTGACGGATCGTTTCTTCCGTGTCTAGATCCTTGACAAACGCACATAAATTCAATTTGTGTAATGTGGTTCAATATCGACCTTGATGGCGAGTTTAGGAGGATGCGACATGATGCACGGCGACGTGTTTATTTTCGACAATGTCATCCACATGTACGACCTTTCGGATGACAATCTCAAACGCAACGATGCCGATCAGGACCGGCAGTGGCACCTTCGGATCGGCAAGACCCGGCGCCCGAAAGGCCAGGACAGCCTGTATGGATTTGCCAACCCTCATGGCGATTTTGCCCGCAAGTGGTCGGTCGAAGACCTCGGCAAGTATCTGTTTGAAGACTCTTCCACCGACATGGCGATGGCTCAGGCTGTGCCGCTCTATGATGTCTACAATGACGGTTTTGCCCCAGTTCAGGCGCAGTACGAATTTGTCAGGGCATTTCCCGAACGAACACTGTTCTGCGGTGCCGTCGATCCGAGTTACCCGAGTGTCGCCGGGGCCCTCGAGGACATGGAGATGCAGGTCAAGGAGATGGGCGCGCGGTCGTTCAAGTTCTACAATGCGCATCTCGACGGCAAGTCCTGGCGTTGCGACGACCCCAAAATGGCCTACCCGATATATGAGAAAGCCCGAGAACTGGGGATCAACGTCATCCAGTTTCATAAAGGCTTTCCGATCACGCGCGCGCGCCTGGAGGACCTGTCACCGCTCGACATCCAGCAGGCAGCGATGGACTTTCCTGACCTGACTTTTGCGGTTCACCATCTGGCGCTGCCCTATTTCGAGGAAATGGTCTACATCGCTGCGCGCTTTGAGAATGTGCATCTGGTCCTGTCGGGCACCATGCATCTCCCGATGATTGCGCCCTGGGAGTTCAAGATGTATTTCGGCCGTATCCTGCGCGATGTTGGTGCTGACAGAATTCTGTGGGGATCCGAGTGCCCGTTGCTGGGCAACCCGCAACCCGTCATCGACTGGTTCTGGGAGATGGAGATAGACGATGAACTGCAGGACCGCTATGGCTTCCCGCAAGTGACGGAGGAGGACAAGCGAAAGGTCCTCGGCGAGAACCAGGCGCGGCTGTTCAATATCGATATTGAAAGCAAGAAGGCCGAACTCGGACTGGCTGCATAGACGGGAGAGCAATCGTGAATAATCAGTCTGCCGAACGCGTCGCAGACGACGAGGTGTCACAACTGCGCGCAGCCGTTGAGCACATACTGGAAACCCAGGTGCGGCCCTTGGTGAAAATCCACGGTGGTGGCGTCCTGTGCCGGGATGTCACGCCCGATGGCGACGTTCGGCTGGCATTTGAGGGTGCCTGCAACGGGTGTTCGCTCAAGTCGGTGACCTATGCGCTCGGCATCCGCCAGAAACTCATGCCTATTCCCGGCGTTACATCGGTGACGATGGACGGTGTGCGTCTGTCCGACGCAGCACTTGCGCGAGTCGAGAAGTTCTATGCAGGCTACACACCCTGGGTTGGTGCGCGGCCGGTAGAGCAACCGTGATGCCCGGGTGGGCAAGAGCAGGCCAGGACCTATGAAGGCCGAAGCGCAACTGGATCCGGTTTGCGAACTGTTCAGCCCACGCGACTACCCGCTTGTCTTTGTCGCGCTGATCAGAAAGAAAAACACGCTTGCCATCGACAGGCTCATCAGCCCGCATGGGTTGAACACAAACATGTGGCGCGTGTTCGGTGCCCTGCATGATTATGGAGCCTTGCACATTTCGCAACTGGCCGAGCACATTGCGGTGGAACGCTCTCAGCTCTCGCGGATTCTCGATCAAATGGAAGATCTCGGATATGTCGAGCGCACCGCCTCCAAGCAGGACCGGCGACAGACCAAGCTATACTTTACCAAAAAAGGGAAAGAGGCCTTCAACACGGTCCTGCCAATCATCGCTGGTCACTATGAAAAGATCTGCAGCAACATTACCGCCACCGAAATGAAGGTGCTGATGAAAGGCCTGAATACGATGCTCGATAATTTCGACGACAACGGCAGCACTGCGGCGTGACCGTGCGCAAAGTGCCCACCAGCGCCCACAAGCGACAAGGAGAAGTTTGCACATGACCGCAGAAATGCAAGGGGCTCTGCGTCCGCAGGTGAACCGGTTCAAACTCGGCAACTTTGAAGTTACGACGTTTCTGGATGGCTGGCTGTCGCGTGACGACTTCTATCCGATTTTCGGTGCGGATCAGCCCGAAGAGGCCGTGCGGGCCCACGCCCAGGCAAATCTTTTGCCGTCGCATGCCCTTGAGATCAATTTCACCCCGACGCTCGTCAACACCGGCCGGGAGCTGATACTGATCGATACCGGCCACGGCGCCACCAAGCGTCAGATGGGCATGGGCAATTTGCGCAACCTGCTGCCGGTGGCCGGCTACAGCCCGGAAGACATCGATATCGTGGCCTTCACACATTGTCATCCGGACCACATCGGCGGGGTCATGGAAGGCGAAGGGCTGGCCTTTCCCAATGCACGTTATGTGATGGGTCAAGTTGAATTCGATGCCTGGCACAAGGGCGACCGAATCCCCCCGCAGCGCAGTGCCGATCGGGACCTGTTCATGAAAATCATACCGCCGCTGGCCCAGAACATGACATTTGTTCAGCCGGGCAGCGATGTGGTGTCTGGTGTCTCCGCCGTCGAGGCATACGGTCACTCGCTGGGGCACCTTGCCTTTTTAATTGAAAGCGAGGGGAGCTCCGTGCTGGTCTGGGGAGACGTCACCAATCACTATGCGCTGTCGCTGCAGATGCCCGACTGGAAAGTGGGGTTTGATGACGACAAGGATCTCGCCATCACCACCCGCAAGCGAATTCTCGACATGGCCGCGACCGACCGGCTGGCGGTCATCGGACACCACATGCCGTTCCCGTCGCTCGGTTACGTCGAAAAGTGGCAGGGCAGTTATCGCTGGCTGCCGGCGAGCTACCAGATGAGCGCATAGAGTCTGCTTCAGACCCGCAAGGCCGACATTGAGACAAAGTGCAGCGAAAGTCCGGTTTCTGGATTTCCTCTGTTTTGTTGGCAGTTAAATGTGGCGTCGCCTCTTGAGGCCACGCGGGAGAAACTGAGTTGAGAACGTTTCGTCAACCGCAAAAACCATGTCACTCCCCTGCCCGTCCCCTGCTCGTGCCGAGCCAAGTTGCCCTGAAAATACCACCCGGTATAGTGACGTGATGACGGGTGAAAGAATCCACATCCGTCGGGGAAAAGGGAGATACGTATGGACTACGCACCAGGCCAAGAGGAATGCCCGCTCCCCTTTTCACCCTTTAAATCCTGCACGGTACCGCGCCCGATCGGCTGGCTCTCCACCGTCAGCCTCGATGGCGTGCACAACCTGGCGCCTTTCAGCCAATGGCAGAACCTCACCTTCGACCCGCCCCTGGTGATGTTTGCTGCAAACCAGTATCCGGACGGGCGGCGCAAGGACACCGTGTTGAATGCGGAAGAGACCGGCTGGTTCGTCTGGAACATGGCGACATGGGACTTGCGCGAGGCGGTGAACATTTCCGCGATGGCCCTTGGCCCCGATGAGGACGAATTCGTTCGGGCTGGCGTGACAAAAGCCGATTGCATCGACGCGCCCGGCGCGCGCGTTGCCGAAAGTCCCTGTCACTTCGAGTGCCGCTATCTCTCGACCCACCGCCTGCCCGGCAACAGCCCCGTGGGCACGGTCGATGTGGTCTATGGCCGGGTCGAGAGAATCCATGTGGCCGACCATGTTCTCAACCCCGATGGCAAGCTCGACATTGCCAAGATCCAGCCAATCGCCAGGATGGGTTACTACGACTACACGTGCGTGCGCGAGACATTCGAGATGCGCATACCGGAAGCCAGCGACGCCGCGGCAGACGGTCTCGAGGGCAAAGCCTAGGGCATCACTCGACCACACTGAACATCTTGACCGGTTTTGCGCATTTGCCGGCAGGGCATGTTTTGCGCCTAACCGATGAACTGGTTTGGCTCCATCGATTGGATCCGTGTGGTCGAACGAGACCCCAGACCGACCGCGTGACTGACCCGTGCCCCTACATTGGTCGCTTGGTACAGCGGTCGCGGCGGGCGCGCTACGGTGTCGATCTTGCGTTGAATCCAATGTTTGGCCTGCAGCTGTTTCAGCGATTGCGAAAGAGCGCGGTCGGTGATCGATACCAACCCGGTCTTGATGTCCGTGAAATATCGAGGTTCCTCGCTCATGACCAAAACAGGAATGGTCCAGGCGCGCCGAAGCAAAGCACGCTCTGAAGGTTGGCGGACTGCCCCTTTGATCTTATCCGCGATTTTTGCGACCTCAACACCCTCTCGTGTCAGCCGATACTCGGGCCTGAGCGGATGACCGTGACCGGGATTTCTTTCCAATAGCCCCAGGTCGACCAGATGTCTCAGGCTCTGGCTGAATGCCGTCCGCCCTGCCCCCGACGCCGAAAGCAAGGAAGCCTGCCTGCCTGGCGTGCCACCATGCATCAACGCGAGGATGCTCAGCGACCAGGCCCGCGACGTAACCTTGACAAGAACATTTATGTCCATAAAGTATAGTATATATATTTTATGACAGAAGGAAAGAACCATGCCTATCGTATCCCTGGACAACACGATCACAATCGCCATATCGGTCCGGGACCGTCATGCCAGCGCCCAATGGTACGATGAAAAGCTCGGGTTCGAAGTCCTCCACCATATTGACGAAGCCGGCTGGAGCGAGCTGAAAACGAAGACCGACGGTGTCACCTTGGGCTTGGGCGAGCAGACCGAACCGACACCGGGCAATGCGGTACCCGTGTTCGGGGTCGCCGATATCGTCACGGCGCGGAATGACCTGGAAGCGGCCGGCGTCGAGTTCGACGGCGAAACCCTCGTGATCGAAGGCATGGTAAGCACGGCAACTTTCTACGACCCCGATGGGAATGCATTGATGCTGGCTCAGGACCTGACAGGCGAAAGCTAAAGCCGGCGACAACATTTGAACCGGCAATACACGCTGAATACGGTTATCAATTTCCGCCCGGTTTGGACGGTTTCTGTTTTTTCCAGATGTCGATCAACGCCTTCAATGCATCCTGATTGTGCTTTTCAACGGTAAACTGAGCGTCCATATCCTTGAGTTCGTGCTCCGGCAGATACCAAGACATACTTGCATCTTTACTGCCAGCCCGGTTTTCGAAGACAAAACTGTGAACAAATTTCACACGATCTAGTTTTTCGCCGGTTTTCTCGATTTCCTCACTATCAATCCGGCCCTGCAAATTCTCTATCAGTTGATCATTGCGCGCGCGGCTACCGTTCGAGCGAGCTGACAAAACCCCCTCCAAAGGTGAGAAAAGCCATTGAAAACCTGTGTTCTTGTGTTCCTTTTTGACCTCATTTTCCGATGAAAATGCGCGTATTTGAATAAAGATGACGCCGCTCGTGTTTGTCTTGATCCAGTTCCAGATATGTGGCTCCTGAATCCATGTTGCCGCTATGCTCACCCCGTGATTGTCATAATAACCTGCGTCAACCACGCGTCGTGCCGGTGTTGTCGGCAGCGAAACAGCTGGGGAAACATAAGGAAATGACGCGTTCATTCTAACGGCTGTCCGGATCTTCAGTTGTTCTTGCATATAGGGGAACCAATTGAAGAGTTCTGTGGCCAATCCATTCGGGTCCTTGTCGATTCTCGCCAAATGGGACGAGTTCAAGTTCGAGATGATAAGAGGTTGACCTGTTTCCACGACCATCGGTGAAAAGATCAGAGACGGACGCCAACCGGCTTTTTCTCCCGTTTCGAAATCGGAAAATGAAGCGGTCAATCGACCCCATTGTTCCTCGAGAACCCATCCACGGTCTTTCCATTTTTCCCAGTCAACGAGCGCGTCTTTCAATCCCGTGAGCTTTGCAAGGGGCGTTAGAAAGTATCGGGGGATATCGCGTTGCAAGATCTGCTGCGCAACCGGTCCCAACCCGTCACGATCGAGCGGATACTTGGTTTTGAACTCTCCCGGGATATCCTTATGGTTTGGCAGCCTGCTGTCGCGGCTTGTCCTGATATCATCCCTCAAATTCTTCTCCACGCCGGGCGACCACTGGCTTGCGCTCACGCACGGGTCCGGAGCGGCGGCAGCGAGATAGGCTGAACCGACCATTCCACCTGATGCACCGGTCAGGAGACGCACATGGTCAAACAATCCCTCCAGGTCTCCGCCATCAGCATTCCTGTGGAGTAACTGATCGAGCACTTTTGCAACCCAGAAACCGGCACGGTAGGCACCGCCAGAAGTGCTTATAATCACCAGCGGTGGCTTGAATAGTTCACTGTCTGCCGCCGCAATCTCGGTGACTTTTGATTGGCAGGCTGCAGCACCGTTGGCCCGTATGTCCGCCAGATGGGCTTTCCAACTATCCAGCGTCGGAATCGGCTCCAACAGCCGGGACTTATCAACTTTAGTGAGATTCGCCAGATCGAGTGGGTCTTTATAGGCATCGATCGAGCCCTTCTGAAAATCCTCAAATCTGTTTGGATAGGGGTCGCTTCCCGCCAGGAAAACCAATCCGCCAAAAACGATCACAATTGGTGTTCGTACCGCTGGAGAGATTGCACTGAACACAAAATAGGTCCCGACAATCCAAACCAGCAAAATGCACAGGGCAACCCCTGGCACCACCACCGGGTATATTGTGAAAGCACCTGTTATCACTAAAATTATCAGGGCATACAAAAAGACTCTCAACCAGTATTTGATGCCAACGAAGCTTCCGTTTTTTGAGAAGATTTTCAAGACATGTTCAACAAACGATTGCCAGAAGTTTTCACCGGCAGGGATTCCCAAAACGTCGGCAGCTTTGTCGATTTGCTTCCGGATAACACCGATGCGAGAAGCCAGTGCGATGGCGAAGCGCACTAGAAAGTTGGCTCTATCGAGAAACAGTATTCCATAAATCCACCGCCTAATGACGAATACACCGACAGCAGCAATGGCCAATCCAATTGCTATTCCGGCCATCGATTTTAGAACATCGGTAAACCACCCCGTATGGTCGTTTCGAACATCTGTGTTTAACAACGCGGCAATCGGCAAAAGCAGAAAAAACGGCCATGAGTTGATGATCAGATAGCGGCAAAGATCGGCCAGGGAAAACAGCGGATCGTGTCCAGACTGCGTTTCATCGTCGGGTTTGAGCTCATCCTGCAGGAAAATGCCGGACCAAAGAGCGAGAACGAGAAGCGTAGCGGCCGCATGGCCCCAGATGAGCGAGCTTTTCACATAGGGTGCGAACTCGTAGTTCCAGAGTTTTTCGTCATCTCTGAACAGGTGAGGCAAGCCCAGGTTATGTCCGACAATCCCCGCCATTGGGGCAAATACGCCAAGCACGACGAGAACGGGAAACCAATTTCGGGAACAACGTGTAAGAAAGCCGACAATTCCTTTGCAGATATATTCACGACTTTCCTTTGAGAACATCAGATAAACCCTCACTCAAAATAACAACTGTTTCATCTCCTATTGTTGTTTCAAAAACCCATTCAAGCAACGATCAATGTCCGAATAGTCAGGAAAGAAAAGGATATTCTGGGACAGCACAGCTATTGCTCGGTAACACGACGACGGACAGCACAGCGGTTTGTGTCGAATGTTGATCCAGCGCAGAGAAAGCGCGCCGGAGTCGCCTTACCTGGGCCAGAGCGCGGTTTGGGGATGGAACTGCGACCAGGCAAACCAGAACGCCTGGTGGCTGCCAAGATCGGAACCGTCTGCATCAACCGCTTTAATGCCGCCGGCATCGAGCTTCAGATGGACATTCTCATGAGCGATCTTTTCGCCTTTTTTCAAAGCCACGAAGGCCTTGCTTCGCTGAAACGCCACCGGTTTGCCGGACGCGGCGACAACGCCAATGATGTCCTCGTGAACCGGCAGGCGGGGGTCGACATCACCGACCGGAAATATCGGCCCGTTGGCATCCCGGTTGTTGCGAAAATCAAAATCGCGGCCAAGCGCCAGCGCCTCGACCAGCACGGTTGTCTCAGGGTGTGCTTTCTTCCACGTGCCCCAGTCGGTCGTCACTACGGTGGCTTGCTTCAGTTGCAGGTTCCTGTCCGCAAGAGGCCCCGTAACCGCGTTGCCCAGAAACGTGTCAAACACCGAGAATGTATTGACGTCGAACATCACCTTGTTGGACCGGATCAACAGCCCAGACGTGCGCAGTATGGGTCGGTCGATGCCCTCAGGCAGCTGATCGGTGTAGTAGGCCTGCGCCGCGCCGCACAAGGTGCAATACGGGATTCCAAGATGTCTTCCGCCCAATGTGTCGTTGACCATCTCGCGCACTTCCATGATACGCCGCGGATAGGCCCGGTACTCACCGTTCACCCCGATGCCGAACACGATGTCCTTGTCGTCGAGCCACGTGGCTTCCTTGGCACTGCTCACTTCGGGGTTGTCGGCAGCGGGAATGCAATTGCACTTTTCATCCGTCGTATCGTACTTACGGTTGTCGATCGGCACGCCTCCCCAGGAAACGTGCCTCCAGTCGATATTGCCTTCAACAAAGACCTTGTCCCAGCCGGGCACAAAGCCCGTGAAAATGGCCCGCTTCACGCGGAGGTAATCAGGGGGTGCGGGGATGTCCCAGGCAATGAGATGATCGGTTACGTCCCCCCAGTGGTTCCGGCCTTGCAGCTTTTTGCCCAGCAGGTTCGAGGCCGCATCGGCGAGAGCCACGCTCAAGTGGCGCTCGGAGATGAAGCGCATCAAATCGCTGATGATCCAGGCAAGCCGAGGGTCTTTTGACGCGGCGATTTCGTCGAGCGCTGTCGCCTGCTCGCTCTTCCATGCCGATTGCTTAACACTGTCGATAAAGGCCATCTGCACGGCGGACTGCAACTTCTCCGACAGCGGACCTTGCGGTACTGCCGGCGGTTTGCCGAATTGCTCGATCACGTAGTCGGGCAGTGGTGCTGCTTCCTGGGCCTGCAGGGCATCGACCCGGAACAGACCAAGCGTTACCAACGACGCAATGAGGAAGACGCGGGACCGAGAGCTGATTGCCGATGCCATACGAGGACCTTTCGCGTGCCTGTTTCATCATCAGACGCACAAGCCCAAGGCATTCGCCTGTGCAACCCGCAACGCACAGCTTCAGACAGACCGGTTCCCATACGGGAAACAGCGCGCACTGCGTTGCAATACATGTGGCCCAAACTTTCTACGTCGCCAATCACGCTTGCAACAATATTCGGTGAACATTGGTAGTGGAGTTTGTCAGCACCCAACATGTCTGAAGCTGAGGGTACGGCAGAAGCCTTTACGGTCAGCCACAGGTCCGTTGAGTGCCGATTGTGTTGCAAAAGTCGGTGCAATGTCGGGAGGTGATTTATACAGCGCAGGCGATATTGGAGTTTCGGGCGGGCCTTGCCCGTGCTCGGCTTACTTGCGATGGATTTATCGCTCTTGCATCGACGCTTTCGCT
>JAJFHC010000074.1 GCA_021775835.1 Hyphomicrobiales bacterium
GATGAGAACCCGCTCGGCGATCAAACGTTTGAGCAAAAAGCGGCGCTGCTTCAGGAAATTGATGCCTATGCCCGAGCCAAAGACCCCCGCGTGCGTCAGGTAACCGCCTCAATGGCGGGTGAATGGCAGGCCGTGGAGATCATCCGCGCCGGTGGACAGGTGGTGCGCGACATTCGCCCTCTCGTGCGCGTCAATGTTTCCGTCGTCGTCGGTGAAGGTGACCGCCAGGAGAGCGGTTCCTATGGTGTCGGCGGTCGCGAAGGCTATAGCGCCTGGATCAGCCCGGACCAGTGGCAGGGCCAGGTAGACGAAGCTCTCCGCCAAGCGCTTGTGAACCTCGACTCTGTTCCCGCCCCTGCGGGCGAGATGGAAGTGGTTCTGGGCAATGGATGGCCCGGCATTTTGTTGCATGAAGCCATCGGCCACGGGCTGGAAGGTGATTTCAACCGCAAGAAGACAAGCGCCTTTGCAGGGCTCTTGGGCGAGCGGGTGGCGTCTCCCGGCGTGACTGTTGTGGATGATGGCACCATCGCCAAACGTCGCGGCTCCCTCTCCGTGGATGATGAAGGCACGCCCACGTCCAACACGGTGCTCATCGAAGACGGGATCCTGAAAGGGTATATGCAGGACCGGATGAATGCCCGGCTGATGGGCATGGACCCGACGGGCAATGGACGACGCGAAAGTTTCGCGCACCAGCCGATGCCGCGCATGACCAACACCTATATGTTGGATGGTGACAAAGACCCGGAAGAAATCCTGAAAAGTGTGAAGAACGGTCTCTATGCGGTCTCATTCGGTGGCGGTCAGGTCGACATCACGTCCGGCAAGTTTGTCTTCACGGTGACCGAAGCCTACATGATCGAGAACGGCAAGGTCGGCGCGCCAGTGAAAGGCGCAACGCTCATCGGCAACGGCCCGGACGTGCTCACCAAAGTCTCCATGATCGGCAATGACATGGCGCTTGATCCCGGTATCGGCACTTGCGGCAAAGCGGGCCAAGGCGTGCCTGTCGGCGTCGGTCAGCCGACACTGAAACTCAGTGGACTGACGGTTGGCGGCACGGCGGCTTAGACCATGAGCCAGAAGATCATAATCATGGGAGGCGGATTTCTTCTCGCGGTGCTGTGGTTTGATCTCATGTTCGACGTGCAGGTCTGGCCTCATTGGGGAGCCGAGACGATACCGGAAGAGGTGCTGGCCTCGATCGCTGGATACTACCACCGCGTGACAACAGACGCCGCGCCGATGAACCTGCTGGTTGGTGGCATGATGTTTCTCACCATTGGGGCTGCGATATGGAACCTGATGCGCGGGACCCAATCACTCTGGGTCCGTATCGGCACGCTCATTCTGCTGTCTGTGCCAGTGATCGCTGCGCAGACAGTTATCTTTCCAGGCGCACAACAACTCGCCGCTCGCGCAGACACGCTTGCTGTTCAGACTGATCTCGCCAATGCGATTTTCTCCGCACACGTCACCTGTTTCGTCGCGATCACGCTGATGCTTGTTTTGCAGTTCCTGCCTGCACGCCGGGACGCCACGTAAGACCTCTGCCATATTTTTCGGGCCTCATACAGGGCTTCGAAAACGGAATTTCAAGTATTGAGTCGCCGATTTTCCTCCTCATATTTTGAGGTAAGAAAGGCGGCATTGAAGATGGTTGGCAAAAAAATCAATACGAGCGACTACCGAGAAGGCGACGCACCTGGTCCATTCTACCGACCCTTTGACCGTCTGCCCGTTTCCTATTTGCTCCTCGGCTCTTCACCAACCTGGCTCAATTGGTTTCTGGGTGCGCTCTCTCTGGTCATCCTCTTTACCTTGGGTAGCATTACCACTTTCTTTGCTGATCTCGGCTTTCCTGACGGCACCGCGAGCACCCTGGCCGTTTTGTGTCTTGTCCTTTCCTTTGCAAGTCGCCCGATCCTGTCCTTTCTCATTCGACGCATTCGCGCAAAGCAGATACACATTTCCCGCGATCAGGTGATCATCGAACGGCCGAACAATCCCTTTGTGAAGGACCTCGTCACCCCTCTGCGGGAACATCGTGGCCTGTGCCGTCGGTGGGGTATGCGCAACGAGGGACGGCGGGAAGTCAAACAGGAGATTTTGGAACTTCTCCATATGGACGATGCGCGGACGATTGCCGTGCGCGTTACCGAGGATCACACATCGGAGCCGGAGGAAATTGCGCTCATCGCTGCTCAGCTCGGCGTCGACTATCTCGAAGACACGTTCAAAAAAACAACCACGACGCCTGCTGCTCCCTTGTCTGTGCCTCGTCCCCAAATGGAGCCGTCACGACCAAAGTCGCTAACCCCACCTCCGAAAGGGGTGCGGGTTGAAAATCGGGTTGGTGCCTCAAGGTTCGGCACACGCATCTCCTTGGATGTTCCATGGCATCCATTTTGGTCGCGGGTCACGCTAAGCCTTATTACGGGCGCCGCATTTATCGCAGGCTGGATATTTTCCAGCGGCTTTTTGATGGCGATGGGTGGCATGCTCTTTCTGCCCGTCGCATGGCGGACAATTACCGGCAGTACGGGTGTGAACTCTCTGCTGGTCGAAAGCAATGCCGTTCATCTGGAGCCAGACAATAATTGTTTGCTCAGCTACCTGTTTGGACGCAGTGCAACGTTAGAAATTGTCAACAAGACGAACATTCGCGACGTTTTCACGCGTCGGAGGCAGGATGGCAAACGCCACGAACTCATCCTATTGACGGACGAACGGGAAATACCCGTCAGCCTCCCCCTTGCCACAACCGGGCTCAATTGGACACGAGACTTTGTAAAGCAGAAGCTGCTCAATTCTCACGCGTAATTCTTCCGTATCCATTTCATGGATGTACGCGTCAGTTTTTCCAGCACCTTCATGTCTATGTCTTCGAGTTTCTTGATATAGAGGCAGGACTTGCCGGTTTTGTACTTCCCGAGCTTCCCCATCAGGTCCTCATAAGCTGAGAAGCCCTGCATGATGTAAACGGTAAGTGCCTGTTTGCGGGGGCTGACCCCTGTGACAAACCAGGTGCCGCTGCGACCTGACTCATAGGTGTAGTCATAAGAGTCAAAACCGATAATGCTGCTGCCCCACATTTTGGGCGGGCAGCCGGTGACGCGTTCCAGCATCTCCATCACGATGCGTGTGTCGGCTTTGCGCTTTTCGTCGGAGAGCGTTTCGAGGAACGCCTCGACGCTCGCCTCATTCTCTTTGGTCTTTAGCTCAGCCATATCACCCTCCGCTCATTCGGACCTGACAAGTGAAGAGCATCACCCAAGAGCGGGTTACGTTCAACCAGAGCCAAAACGCGCGTTAAGTTCACGCGGTTTTTGGATGGGTACTTTCAAGGAAAGTATGCGCCTAAACGTCAGTGCGCTAAAACGCATACTCGTCATAGATGGGATCGATCTTGCCGCCCCAACGACCATTATAGGCGTCAAGCTGTTCGTCGGCGCGGGTTTTGCCCTTGTCGAGAATTTCTTCCAGCGTTGAGAGGAAGATGGTCTCATCAGCCCCCACACCGTCGGTCTGTCCGCGGGCTTTGAGGCCAGCGCGGCTCATGTCGACCATCTCGCGGGCAATGTCCATCACATTGATGCCAGCGGCTTTTGTCGCAAGGGCCGTCTTGGGCACTTCCCAGCGCAGTTCTTCGCGGGTATCAGGCGTCCATTTTTTGACCATGTCCCAGGCCGCATCCAACACGCCGCCATCATACAGGAGCCCGACCCAGATCGCAGGCAGCGCGCAGATGGAATTCCAGGGACCACTATCAGCGCCGCGCATTTCCATGAACTTCTTGATGCGGACTTCCGGGAAGATGGTGGTGAGATGGTTTGACCAATCGCCGATCGTGGGCATCTCGCCTTCAAAGCCTTCGAGCTTGCCCGCCATAAAGTCGCGGAAGCTCTTGCCGGTCACATCGTGATAGGTGCCGTCGCGATAGACAAAATACATGGGCACGTCGAGGGCATAATCCACATAGCGCTCGTAGGAAAAACCATCTTCAAAGACGAAGGGCAACATGCCGGTGCGGGCTTTGTCTGTGTCGGTCCAGATTTGTGAACGGAACGATGTGAAGCCGTTCGGCTTGCCTTCAGTAAAGGGAGAATTGGCAAAGAGGGCTGTCGCAATTGGCTGCAAGGCGAGTGCTGTGCGGAACTTTTTCACCATGTCGCTTTCGGTGGACCAATCCAGGTTCACCTGAACCGTGCAGGAGCGGTACATCATGTCGAGACCGTAGGTGCCGACCTTCTTCATGTACTCGGTCATGATGCCGTAGCGGCCCTTGGGCATGACGGGGATGTCTTCGCGCGCCCAGTCCGGCGTGAAACCAGTGCCTAAGAAACAGATGTCCAGCTCGCCGCCGACTTCCTTTACCTGTGCCAGATGATCATGCACTTCCGAACAGGTCTGGTGCAGCATTTCCAGCGGCGCGCCAGAAAGCTCAAACTGCCCACCCGGCTCCAGAGAGACATTCGCAAGACTGTCAGGACAGGTAAGCCCGATAATGTGCTCACCCTCCAGGACAGGCTGCCAGCCAAAGCGCGTCATGCCTTCCAGCATCGCGCGGATGCCGTTTGGACCGTCATAGGGAATGGGTTTGCGTGTGTTGCTGCGGAAGGGGAATTTCTCGTGCTCGGTGCCAATGCGCCAGTCGGCCTTCGGCTTATCGCCTGCCTCAATATAGGAGACGAGATCGTCATAGCCTGAAATGGGATCGGCCCCTGCCACCAGAATGCTCATGCTCCCAGCCTTCCTGCCTTTTTCAGGCCATTACTTCCCGGACGTCCCGGCGGTTTTTCCCCACGGCGCGCAATACATGACGCAGGCGTCACACTTAGGTCAATGCCATGTAAGACGCGACCTTACCCCGCACAAGGTCTTTTCGGTACCTTTGGTGAAAACGTGAAGATATTCGCGGTTTACGCCGCGCGCTTTGGTGCGATCCGGCAAGCCTGATTTGGCACCTCACCTGGAACTGCGCTAACCCTGCCAATCACCTAGAACAAGCTGGATGGCCGCCAGCGCTGCCACGGCGGCAGTGTCCGCTCGCATGATGCGCGGTCCCAGCGAAATCGCAAATGTGTCATCACGGGCCAGCAGTTTCTCGCGCTCAGCTGGCGAAAAACCTCCCTCCGGCCCGATGAGAACAGCGAGAGGGCCTGCATCGCCAAACGCCTGCAGCTGCTGCAGGGTGCTCGTGGCGGGCGCTGCCTCATCACAAAAAACAATCCGGCGCCCTGGCGCCACGTCCGACCAGCTCGCCAACAGCTGCTCAAAGTTTTGAGGCGGTTCCACCTCCGGCACGCTGAGCAAACCGCATTGTTCTGCCGCCTCCACCGCGTTTGCGCGCATCCGGTCCTCTTTGATCCGAGCAACATTGGTGCGCGCGGTGTTGACCGGTAACAAGCGCCCTGCCCCCATCTCAACGGCCTTTTGAACCATAAAGTCGAGGCGTGCGCGCTTGATCGGGGCAAACAGCAACCAGATGTCTGGAAGCGGCGCTTGCGGTCTTGTCTGTTCGTCGAGCGCAATCAGACAGGAGCGTTTCTTCACTTCGTCCAAACGACCCAGCCATTCGCCGTCGCGGCCATTGAACAGACGAATAGGGTCGCCATCACCCATGCGCATCACATTCAGCAGATAGTGGGTCTGATCCCTGTCGGGCACAACGCCCAAACCCGCGCCGAGATCTGCCTCCACAAACAGGCGCACTTTGCCTGTGCCGCATTTTTCCAGTTGGCTTGTCTCGTTATCACCCACGATATGTTCATCTCGCCTGTTCATTGCGCTCTTGTTATAGAGTATGGGAGCCGTCACATAAGCCCCAAATCTTTCGGTCCAAGGCATCAACTCTATGACTGACCCTCATCGCCAGCCCAATGACTCCCGCGTCGCCGATGCGCAGTTTGACAATTGGGTGGATTTTTATGCGCCTGAAGTCACGAAGCCCTATCTGCGATTGATGCGGGCGGACCGCCCCATCGGCACATGGTTGTTGCTCTGGCCCTGCCTCTGGTCCATTGCCCTTGCCGCACCGCTGGGTGAGGGTTGGTCAGTGCTTGCACTCCTCTACCTTCCCGAGCCGGGCACGATGTTGCTCTTCGCGCTCGGAGCATTTGTGATGCGCGGTGCAGGCTGCACCATCAATGACATCATCGATCATAAATTTGACGCCAAGGTTGCGCGCACGCGCTCGCGGCCCATTCCCTCGGGTGCGGTGAGTGTTCGTCAGGCCTGGATCTTTTTGATTGCTCTTTGTCTGATCGGGTTTGCGATCCTCGTTCAGTTCAATCTTTTCACGATCCTTTTGGGCGCTGCCTCCCTGCTTCTTGTGGGCACCTACCCGTTCGCCAAGCGCTTCACCTATTGGCCGCAGGTCATGCTTGGTCTTACGTTCAATTGGGGTGCCCTGCTTGGCTGGGCAGCCGTGACGGGCAGTCTGAGCCTGCCTCCGGTGCTTCTCTATATTGGCTGCATCTGCTGGACGGTCGGCTATGACACGATCTACGCCCACCAGGACAAGGAAGACGACGCGCTAATCGGCCTGAAATCAACTGCGCTGAAGTTCGGTGACGCAACGCCCAAATGGCTTTCGGGATTTTATGCGGCGACGATCGCCGGCATCTGGTTTGCCGGATATCTGGCGGGCGGCGGTCTTGTCTTCAGCCTCGGGATGCTGGCCGCGGCCGGCCACCTGGCCTGGCAGATTGCCACGCTCGACATCGACGACGCAGACCGTTGCCTTAGGCTGTTCCACACCAACCGTGATTTTGGATTTATCGTTTTCGCCGCAATCGTTGCCGATTCGGTTATCTGATACGGCTTGTTTTTGTTGCCGAAACTCTGGTTCTGGCAACAGTCACGACATTACACCGGCGCTGCGCGGCCTGTCGGGACGCCCGGCGCGGCAAGGCCTGCCCGACGACCACACTTCCCAATCTTTTCAATGGATCCGTCAGTGAGCCATCCGGACCGGAAACCCTGACCGGTAGACCCAAGGAGCGGCCCCAGGCCTGCCAGTAAGCGGCGGCATCGTCGGAATGATCGGCCACATACAGCGGAATGGAGAGTTCGTGCTTTTTGCTCTGGAGATTGACAGCGATCCGAAATTTCCCCGACCGGGCGTAACCACCGGCAATCGCCACGGCGTCAAACTCCTCAAGCGGCATAACAAATGGTTTTGCGCGCCGCAACGGTCCGTCGCGCCAAAGCACAATATGGCTCTTGTAGAGTGTCACGGCCCATGTGGCTCCAACGGCGCGCTCGAACGCCGTCCGCCCCGGCAGTTCATAACGAACCGGCAGATTGAACGGATCGACATGCAACTGGCAGTCGGGCCAGAATGTGTCGTGTTCGATACGCGCCTTTTTGGGAGCCGGGTATTTGAACCCGATCATTTTATTCCCCAAACAACGCCTTCCCTGATACGCACATTAAGGGCCAAGGCTTGGGATCGCGTTAAAAAGCTGGGTTAATGTTTGGTGTGCAAAAAAAGATTCCGAATTGCCGTTGGCGCGTGCTTCAGACTGCGCTATGCCTCAGGGCGTTTGGCGCCGATACTGCGACGACGACCGTGAAGGACAAGGGGTTCAGCGTAACGCATGACTGACAACACTGTTTCTGACGACCACACTTCCCAGAACAATGACAATGAACGGCTCAAGCAGATTGCGGACTCCGTTCTGGCCAAGGCCCGGGCGCAAGGCGCCGACGCTGCCGACGCCATAATCCTGGAATCGGAATCCACAAGCGCCAGTTGCCGGATGGGTTCGGTAGAAGATATTGAACGTTCCGAAAGCCGGGATCTGGGTCTACGCGTGTTCGTGGGCCAGTCGGTCGCCTCGGTTTCGTCGACGAGCTTCGACGATGCCGGCCTGGATGCCATGGCCGAACGGGCTGTCGCCATGGCAAGAGCCGCGCCTCCCGACCCATTCGGCGGGCTTGCCGATCCGGAGGCACTGGCAACGGATCACAAGGACCTCGATCTCTTCGATGACCATCATGTGAGTGCCACGGCGTTAAACGAGCTTGCCAAGCGGGCGGAGGATTCCGCACTCGCCGTAGACGGAATCACCAATTCACTGGGTGCGGGTGCCGCCTGCGGGGTGTC
The DNA here is from genome assembly GCA_021775835.1 of Hyphomicrobiales bacterium. Next base: position 8,117 of record JAJFHC010000074.1, read on the forward strand.
AGGCATTGTCTTGGCAACATCACACGGATTTATCGGCAGCTATCGCAGTTCCTCGTACAGCGTTTCCTGTTCCGTGGTGGCCGGATCCGGCACCGAGATGGAACGCGACTACGACTATAGCCAGGCTATTCATTTCGACGACCTCGGGAACCCAGAGGACATCGGTCGGTCAGCTGCCGAACGCACCATCCGGCGGTTGAACCCGCAGAAGAAACCATCGCAGAATGTTCCTGTGGTCTACGACCGCCGGGTATCAGGCGGCATGGTCTCGCACCTTTCCGGTGCAATCAACGGCGCCTCGATTGCAAGAGGAACCAGTTTCCTAAAGGACAGGATGGGGGAACGCATCTTTGCTCCCGATATTTCGATCATGGACGAGCCCCATCGCATCCGGGGCCTGAGATCGAAGCCATTCGATGCAGAAGGTGTCCGAAATGCCCCGTTGACACTGGTCGAGGACGGCACCCTTAAAACCTGGCTGCTCGATTCCCGCACGTCGCGCCAGCTTGAACTCGAAAACAACGGTCGGGCCTCGCGCGGGATCGGCGGGCCGCCATCGCCGTCCGCCACCAACCTGTACATGAAACCCGGCACGTTGAGTTTCGATGAACTCCTGGCCGACATCAAAGAGGGTCTGTACATCACGGACCTGATTGGCATGGGCGTCAACGGCATCAACGGGGATTACAGCCGTGGTGCGGCCGGCTTCTGGATCGAAAACGGCGCGCTTGTCTATCCGGTGAGCGAAATCACGGTCGCTGGCAACCTGAACGACATGTTTGCTCATCTGACCGCTGCCAGTGATCTTGAATTCCGATATGGCGTCAACGCGCCGACGCTGCGCATTGAGGGAATGACCGTTGCGGGAACCTGACGCCGAATACCCGTCCCGGGAAGATCGCGACCTGTTGCGCGACAGCGTCCGTGAGGCGGGGTTGCGGGCGCTCGAGTATTTCGGGAAGTCGCCGAAACACTGGACAAAGGAAGACAAGACCCCGATCAGCGAGGCGGATCTTGCGGTCAACGACCTGTTGCAGGGCCGCCTGTCGGGACAGAGGACCGGGTACGGCTGGCTGTCCGAGGAAACCACAGACAACGATCAACGGTTGGACCTGGCGAAGGTGTGGGTGGTCGATCCGATCGACGGCACAAGGTCCTTCATAAAAGGCACGCCTCACTGGACCGTCAGCGTGGCGCTCGTGGACCAGGGACGGCCGGTCCTGGCGGCCGTGTTCAATCCCGTGAAGGATGAGTTTTTTGAAGCCATCAGAGGCGGCGGCGCCTGGCTCAACGGTGTACAGGTGGCGGTCAGTGACCGGGCCGATGTGGCCGGTTGCGAGATGGTCGCCAACACGGGCGCTTTCAACGGCGACCGGTGGGGCACGCCATGGCCGGAGATGAAAGTCACATCCCGTAACTCCATGGCCTATCGGTTGTGTCTGGTGGCCTCCGGCAATTACGACGCGACGCTTGCCATATCGCGCAAGCACGACTGGGATCTCGCGGCGGCTCATTTGGTGGTCGAGGAAGCCGGTGGCCATGTCACGTTGCACGACGGTGGCCCGATCGTCTACAACCAGCCAAATCCCCGGCACGGAACGGTTCTCGCGGCAGGCCCGGTGCTGCACAAGGCCTTGCTGGAACAGACGCGAACCTACCGAGGCCAGTAATCCCAGACAAAACCATTAACCGGAGTCTGCATCATGAGTGATGAATCCCCACAACAGCTTCTGCACCTGGTGTTCGGCGGCGAACTGAGCGACCTTGACGGCATCGAATTCAAGGACCTTGAAGCGCTTGATGTGGTTGGCATCTACCCCAACTATGCCAAGGCCTACGACGCCTGGAAGTCGATGGCGCAACGCACCGTCGACAACGCCCACATGCGCTACTTCATCGTTCACATGCACAAGTTGCTGGACCCGGACGGAGACGGCAAGTTCGGCTGACGGCGGCGCACAGGTTCAGCGCCATCAGGATCGGACAGGCCCTTAGACCGTATCTGGTCTTTATTGAAGCATTTGACCGGAGTTTCGCATCTGCTGGCAAGGCGCGGTTTGTGCCGTGGTCTGGTTGACCACAAGCAGACCGCAACGCTGTCCAGCGGTCGCGAAACTCAGGCCTTCGGTGGGCCAAATCAGCCCATCGCCGGCGTTGCGAAACTTGTCCGATGTCCCACATCGATCGGCGCTTCGCGCCTTGGCGAGTGAGCTGGTTAATTCGTTCAATCACGCCCGATAGATCGTGCTTCGGTGCACCGGCCAGGAGGCCGACCTGCATATCGACAACCATCAGAACGTCCAATCGTTTTCCTCCACACCCATGCCCATCGATTGTGAATTTCTGGGGTCTTTCTGCTCAACTTGAGACCTCCAGCGGCACAATTGGCCAAATGCAGACTCTCGGTCTATAGTTTTGGCAGGGAAGACACAAGCGGGGTACATGCGGGACTGGCCGGCATCAGGTCGAACCATACAAGACGCCAACAAACGTCGCCAAGAACACGCCTGCCGACCCCGGTGGGAGAACGATGACAGCCTCCGAAACCACACAAGGCCCGTTTAGCCTTGTCCGTGACAGTCTGCAGGCGCACGAGCCGTCCGGCAGATGGTCGCTGAGAATGCGCCGGCAGGGTCGGCACCGGTTGCTTGTGATTCGTGCCCAGCTGAACTTCTACTATTTCTGGGAAAAGCGCTGGTTCTTCTTCGCCATGGCGGTCGGTCTGATGATGCTCAACATCCCACCCCCCGCAGGCCTGGAGCGTGAAGGCTGGATTGTGCTGACGATGTCAGTGGTTGCAACCATCCTGTTCATCACGGAACCGATTCCGCTACCCACCGTGTCCCTGATGATCATTTGTGGCCAGGTCCTGTTGTTGCATATCGAGTCGACCAAGGTGGCCCAGAGCCTGATGACGGATTCGGTTCTCTTCATCATGGGGTCCCTGATGCTGGCGGTCGCCGTCGTCAAGCAGAAGCTCGACCAGCGGATCGCCTGGCTGATCGTGCGCATGACGGGAACCCGCACGGTGTCGATCTGTTTTGGCATATCGCTGGTATCCGGCCTGCTCGCCTCTTTTGTCGGCGAACACACGGTCGCCGCCATGATGCTGCCGGTCGGCCTGACGCTGATCACCCTTACCGACACGAACCGCAAAGCCGTGCGCGGCCTGGCAGCCGTCATCCTGTTTTCAATAGCCTATGGCTGTTCGGTCGCGGGCATCGGCACGCCGTCGGGCGGCGCGCGAAACGCCATCATGATCGGGTACTGGAAGGAGTTCTTCTATGACCCGGCAAATCCGGAGACCCAGAAATTCCTGATCGATTACGTAACCTGGATGGTCTATGCCTACCCGATATTCCTTCTGCAGCTGCCATTGGTGACGGCGATCCTTTTTCTGACCTTCAAACCGGAACATCGGGATCTTTCACGTGCTGTTGCCAGGCTGCGCGCCCAGATGCGGCTGGAGGGTCCGATGACGCCAGCCAACTGGATGGCCATCGTGTTGTTCTTCATCATCCTTTATGGATGGATCTTCCAGTCCAGCGCGATCGGCATGGGCACTGTAGCCATACTGGGGGCTTCGGCTTTCCTGATTGCCGGGCTGGTGCAATGGGAAGACGTCAACTCCGGTGTCAACTGGGGCGTCGTGCTGCTTTATGCAGCAGCGATTTCGCTTGGCGTGCAGATGAAGGAGACCGGTGCAGCGGAGTGGATCGCAGAAGGGTTCCTGACCCTGCTGTCGCCTTTCGGTGCCGATCAGGGGTTCGGGCTGTGGGTGTCGGTATCTGCCCTAACCACTCTTGTAACCAACACCATGTCGAACGGCGCGGCAGTCGCCGTTCTGGGGCCAATCTCCCTGAAAATGGCCACGGTGTCCGGAGAAAGCCCTCTCATTCTGGGCTTCATTACCGCTGTTTCTTCCGCATTCGCATACCTGACTGTTGTCGGCACGCCGGCCTGCACCATCGTGTTTGCGGCGGGATACCTGAAACCGTCAGATTTTCTCAAGGTTGGCTGGCGCATGGTTATCGCGTCGACCATCGTCATGCTGATAGCCGCTGCGGTCTACTGGCCGCTGATCGGAGCGTGATCCATGATCGGTCTCAGTCGAAGGGCGCAGGAAGAAGAACGCAGTCACCTGGAAGAACTCGCCGCTGAGCAGGAACGCCGGCACAACAGGTTCCGTATCCTGGTCTGCCTCAACGGTACCGATGCCGCCTACGAAGGGGTAAAGCTGGCAGCCGACATCGGCCGCAACGAAGAATGCGACATTATCCTGCTCTATGTCCGGCGTATCGATCAGGGGCTGAATACCGGCGGCCTGCAGATACGGGTGGCGCGCCAGAACATGTTGGACTGGGGCCTCGATCTGCCGGGTCTCGAATATCTCAAACGCGGTCTGGACCTGCTGATTGAACAGGGGCACATGCAGGAAGACTGGAAAACCATGTCGGCGCACACGGACGTCTTTGGCGATCCGCTCGGCGACAACAAGGTGGAGTATCGCTCACCAACCGGCAGGTCGATCGTCCTGAAACTGAAGATTGCCGTTGATGTATCGAGCGGAATTTTAGACCAGTATGAGCTTGGCCCCTACAACCTGATCATTACCGGCCCACCGAAACGCTGGCGCAGCGAGTTCAGCAGCTATCGTGATCCGAGCACGGTCCAGAAAGTGTCAATGCTGGCCCCATGTTCGGTGCTTACCAAAAGGGAGAGCCCCGACCGCCGAGGGTATCTCATTTGCGTGGACGGCTCAGACCATGCCCTCACATCCATGCAACAAGCAGCGGTTCTCGCCAACCATTGCAATGAACCGATCACAATCATATCCGTGGCTAGGCAGAAGGACGATCTGTCGACCGTCGAAGAGCAGCTTGTCCAAGCCCGCGAGAGACTGGAGAACATGGGCCTCAAGGTTGCCGGCACGTTGGCGCCGGTCGGAGATCCCGTGAGGTCCGTCATCGAAGCCGGCCGGCAATTCAACATGATCACGGTTGCCGATTCGGGCAAATCACGGTTGAAACGCTTTGTGGTCGGCAGCGTCGCCTTCAACATCATGGGTGGAGCAGATACTTCGGTTCTGAATGTTCGATAGCCATCCTGGCATTCGATGCCCCTAATTTAACGCCTTGTCGGCTCTCAGGCGCTCGGCCAGGAAATCCACGAAGGCGCGCACCTTGGCCGACACAACCCGTCCCTCCTGATGGAGAATATGAATCGGCAGGTCGGGCATTTCGAATGCGCCCAGGACCGTCTTGAGCCGGCCATCGGCCAAGTAGGGTGCTATCTGGTACGATAGAAGCCGCGACACACCCCAACCCTGTAGCGAGGCTTCGATGACGGCGTCATTGGTGTTCATGCGAAGCCGAGCATCCGGTTGCATCGATATCGTCTTGCCATTTTCCCGGAACCGCCAATCGGAAGATGTGCCCATGGCAGTGGAGTGAATCAGTTGATGACGAGCCAGATCGTCGGGGTGCTGTGGCAATCCTTCCCGATCGATGTATTCCGGCGAGGCGAACATGACCTGGCGGACGGTGCCGACGCGCACGGCTGTCAATGACGAATCCGGCAGATCGCCGATCCGGATCGAAACATCGAGCCCCTCGTCCATCAGACTGACGACCCGGTCGACAAACAGTGTGCGGGCCGTCATTTGCGGGTACCGGTCCAGAAAATCAGCTAGTGGAGGCGTCACGAACATGCGGCCGAACAGGACTGGTGCTGTGATAAAAAGCTCACCGCGCGGGTCGGTATGCGAACCGACTGCCGCATTTTCGGCGTCCTCAAGATCAAGCAGGATTTTTCGGCTGTCCAACAGGAAACGTTCACCGGCCTGGGTGAGGCGAACCGACCGGGTGGTTCTGACAAAAAGCCGTATCCCGAGCCTGTCCTCAAGCATGGCAACGGCTCGAGTAACTGCGGGTGGCGACATGCCCAGGCTTCGGGCGGCAGCGGCAAATCCGCCGCGATCAGCAACACTGACAAACACCTGGATAGCGTGGAACCGGTCCATCGTTTATTGCGTTTTCCGGAATAGTAAATTCAAAACAACGAATATTAAAACGAATTGAGGAACACACTAAGTTCAGTTCATCGACAGCGCAAGGCGGTCGCACTGATCATCAACCCCAATCCAGGAGAAACCATCATGAGCCGTATTACTATCGTATCCAAGGACAACGCCAATGCCGAACAAGCCAGTCTGCTGGATGCGGTCAAGGGCAAGCTTGGCAAAGTTCCAAATTTCCTTGCTGTCATGGCCCAATCACCGGATGCCTTGAAGGCGTTCCTTGGCCTCCACGAAATTGCCGGCTCCGGTCAGTTGGATCCGCAAACCCGTGAACGGATTGCCCTTGTGGTGGCACAGGGTAACGATTGTGAGTATTGTGTTTCCGCCCATACCGCCATCGGGCGCGTGGCGGGTCTGACAAGCTCGGAAATCGAGGCCAATCGAGCAGGATCGTCCCAGGACGCAAAAGCCGCCGCTGCGGTCGTGTTCGCGAAGGCGCTCAATGAGCACAACGGCGACGTTACGCAAGCCGAATTCGACGCCGTGCGTGCCGCGGGCTACAGCGAAGCGGAAATCGTCGAAATCATCACCCATGTGGGAATGAACATTCTGTCCAATCTCATCGGCAAGGCCTCACGGGTGGAAATCGACTTCCCTAAAGTTGCCTTGCAGCAACGGGCTGCCTGATCACCAGACGCGGATCGTCTGTTCACGAACCCGGCCGGGGGCTGTCCACATACCTCCCAGGCCCCCGGACCGGTTTTCACTTGAGGAAAAAACGATGGCAAGACGATTTGCTGAAATCACCTTCACCCCCTCCGTCAAGGCGGCACAGACGCGTTACGGCAGCCGAACCGCGAACGAAGGATTTGAACATGTGCCCGACCCGGGCAACACCCTGGGCGATCGCGAGACCACGTTCATCGAGGCGCGCGACGGTTTCTACCAGGCAACGGTCAACGAAGACGGTTGGCCTTACGTCCAGTTCCGGGGCGGGCCGCCCGGTTTTCTGAAGGTGCTCGACGACCGCACCATCGGCTATGCCGACTTTCGCGGCAACGTCCAATATCTGAGTGTCGGCAATCTCGCGGCGAACGACCGGGTTTCCCTGATTCTCATGGACTATCCGAACCGGCGGCGGCTGAAGATCTGGGCACGCGCACGGATTGTCCATCACGACCAAGATCCCGAATTGCTGGCCTGCCTGGAAAACCCAAACTATCGCGGACGCATTGAACGGGCGGTGGTCATGACGATTGAGGCGGTTGACTGGAATTGCCCGCAGCACATAACGCCCCGGTTCACCGAAGCCGAAATCGAGGAGGCCGTGCAGCCACTTCGGGACCGGATCTTGGAACTCGAGGCCGCGGCACCGTAATCCTGAAGAACCAACAACCGGCCTAAGATTCGCCAAAGAAACTCTGCATGCGCTGCAACAGCTCACGGGTGGTCTGGGCGAGCCGGTCCGCGAATCCCATTTCATCGCTGTCACGCAAGGCACCCTCGGTCGCCAGTTTGCGTTCAGCCATGATCTGGGCCAATTCATCGGCAAGCTCGGGACGTGCGTCCAGGACTTGAGCCATTGCCCTTTTTGGAATTTCAAGGATCCGCGCCCTGGTATGCGACGAGATGCTGGCGGACCGTTTTTCGCCGGTCAGCAAGGACATCTCGCCAAAATAACTTCCGGCACCCAGCCTGGCCAGTTCAAGGTCTGCGGTTCTTGTCTCGTCGGCCGGCAGAAAGATCCTGACAATGCCCGACAGCACCGCGAAGAAGGACTGCCCCTCATCACCCAATTCGACGATCGGGACGTTCTCCGGAAACTCGTGGGTCGTGCCCGCCATCAGAAGCCGTTTTCGCTCCTCCGCCCTGAGTGGTCTCAACAATTCGACATCGTTAAGGGCATTCGCATCCGTCGGGCCCTGATATTCGAGCTTTCTAGCCCACTGGAAATCGATCTGTTGAGTGTCTGCCGCAATTTGTGCGCCGGCGTCGTTCAGCAGCCGCCAGGCATGATGGAGAAAAGACGCCCTGACAGCAGGGTGGTTGCCATAATCGGTGCAGTGTATCAGGGCAAGATATCTGAGTGGCCGATGTTCTGCATCTGCGAGGCGCACGATAGGCGCGGGCGTTTCAGCCACTTCAGGTGCTGCGATTGCGGCCTCAAGCAACAACCTTGAGACCTCCCAGGGCGGAATGTCCGCCGTTACGCGAACGTGGACCTTGATACAATACGTCGGTCCCGGCCGGCTCAGATTGTGAATGCTCGTGTTGGCGATCTTGTTGTTGGGAATGACGTGGGTCGTGTTCGACAAGGTCTTCAGGCTGGTTGCCCGCCAGTCAATTGATTCAACTTCGCCGAGCATGCCGTCGTCGGTCTCGATCCAGTCGCCGACACCAAAGGGACGTTCGATGGCAAGCGCAACGCCCGTGATGATGTCAGTCAACGTGGACTGGAAAGCCAGGCCAAGCACCCCTAAGGCGATGCCTGAGGATACCAGCAACCCGGTCACCGGTTGTTCGAAAACGTATGCCAGGATTGCATAAACGGCAGCAAGGTAGACGAAGAACGCAACCAGGTTTCGCACGATGCCCGGTAAGGTGCTGGCATACCGCCGCAGGACTCCCTGCCAGACGAACAGGTTCAGGGCACGGGTGCCGATATAGGCAAAGACCAGAGCCAGAAGGACCCCCTTGACCTCATGGACCCGGTTGAACCAGACGTCCGATTCGGACAGATCAAACAGGGCGATCGGCAGGCTGGCCAGGAACGTGACGGCCAATGGCAGCACCGCAATCTCAAGCAACCAGAACCAGCGTTTGTCGCGAATGATGGAGGGGATACTGCACAACAGGATGTAGAGTGCAAGGAATCCAAGGCAGCCGACCAGGAGGGCAAAAGCCCACTGTGAAAACAGAGACGACAGCGTCCCCAAAAATCCAGCTGACGCAGAACTCAACATACAATCGCGCTCCCCCAAGCCCGATCAGTAACATGACTCGTCATGAGGCGACTCGCAACACAATTTTGTTGGTAAAGACAATGGGTTAACATCGCCATCGGCCTGACCGTACGATATCATCATGCGCCAAAACCCGCCCCCAACAGCTTTGTGCTCCGATACCACGGCCCCGTCCCCGTTAAGCTATACAGAGGTCAGCTTTGCTTGACGGGAGAGTCCACCTGGTGAATGCTTTCGCTATGCATTTTTCGGTTTTCACACTGCTTATCTTTGTTGCCCTACCGCTTGCCGCAGGCTCACGCGCCGTTGCATGTGAGACTGTCGGCACGCAGGCCTGCCTCGTCAATGAAGACAGCCACCCGCACGAAGTCCGGACTGGTCAAAGCGCTCTATTTCAGATTCAGACGTCGCGTGTGGGTCAGCGCATACGTGTCCGATGCACGCTGACCGGACCAGTGTCCTCCATGAAGATTGAGTTTTCCAACCTGACGCCGCACGGTTGGGCCTGCAAAACTTCAATCGCGACCCTCGGCGAAAGGGTTGACGCGGAGATTGAGGGTACGACGACCGACCTCAGTGCCGTCTCATTCGCGTTTCTCAACCGTCATTCAAGCCGGCTTCTCTGGCACGAATGCTACAACCGGTGACCTGAACCATGACAGGAAACATATCTGCCGGTGTGGTCGTTGAGACAACAAGAACCTGGCTCCGGCCGCACCGTTACTCGGATCTCGACGACGTGGCCGCATTGTGGGCGGAGCCCTCAGTGGTCGAACACATCATGCCTGCACCTCTGGCCCGGTCGGAGTCGTGGACCCGTCTGCTTCGTTACGTGGGCCATTGGGCAATGCTGCCCTATGGCTATTGGGTCGTGGAAGACAAACAAACCGGTGCGTTTCTGGGAGAAATCGGATTTGCTGACTGGAAGCGGGAAATCACGCCTTCCGTTGAAGGATTGCCGGAGCTGGGCTGGATTATCAAGCCATCGGCACAGGGACAGGGTTACGCCACCGAAACCGCAGCAACAGCTCTTGACTGGGCCGACAACCGGATCGATGCGCGCGAGACAGTGGCGTTGATCAGTCCGGATCATGCAGCGTCGATCAAAATTGCCCGAAAGGTCGGATTTGGCGAACCTGAAACGGGCGTGTTCGGTACCGAACCTATCCAGATTTTCAGACGCACCCTGAACCCGCGGTGAGCACCGGTAATCTGCCGAACAAAAAAAGGAACAGACAACATGAAGACACTCATAAAGGATGCAACGGTTCTGACGGTCAACGGACAGTCGGAAGTGCTGGAAAAGGGCAGTGTCTTCATTGATGGCGAGACCATTCGCGCGGTCGGGGGAACAGACCAGGTTCTGGCCGTTTGCCCGAGCCCGGACAAGACCATCGACGGCCAAGGCAAGATCGTGGCGCCGGGTTTCATCAGCACCCACAATCACCTCGGTTATACGTTTTTTCGCGGGCTGTCCGAGGAAGTGGGCCTGCGTTCGGTAACCGGCATGTATTTCCCCATGGGTACGGTGGCTACCAGGGCGGAGCGCCAGGCCGTGGGGTCGCTAACCTGTGCTGAGCTTCTCCAGAGCGGTGTAACGACGATTGTCGAGATGGAAGAGGAGGCGGACGTCTTTGCCGATTTCATCGAGAAGATCGGGATCAGGGCGGAGATCGGCGTGATGATCCACGATGCCGATGTCGACCTGATGGCGCGCGGTACATTTCGTTATGATGCGGGCCTGCGCGACGCGCAGCTTCGTCAGGCGATTGAACTGGCGGAACAGTGGCATGGCAAGGCCGGTGGCCGCATCCGGGCGATGATGACCCCCAACATGACGATCTCGTCGTCGCCTGAACTCCTGCGTGCCTGCCGCAGCGAAGCCGACCGGAGAGGCCTGCGGCTGAGCATGCACCTGGGATGGGGACCGGAAGAAGTCGGCATCATCGAGGATCTGCATGGCGTGACGCCGTTTGAATATGCCCGCGACCATGGGATGATGGCCGAAGACACGATCATGGCCCACTGTCTTTACACGAACGAGGCCGACCAGGCGGTTCTGGGCCATTCCCAGACCTGCATCGCCCATTGTCCCCTGATGAACTCAGTGCGCGGGCATATCGCACCGATCCAGACCTATCTCGCAAACGGCAACACGGTGGGACTTGGGATCGACAACATGTTCTCCGACCACTTCGATGTGGTGCGTTCCGCTTTGCTGATGGCCCGTGTAAGGGCTGATGATCCCCTGGCGATGATGGCGCACGATGCCTTGCATCTGGCGACCATGGGTGGGGCGAGATCGATAGGCCTGGACAAGGAACTGGGCTCGCTCGAACCCGGCAAAAGGGCGGACCTGATGATCCTGAACACCCGGACTTTCGGTCTGGTGCCTCTGCTCGATCCGGTGGCCAGCCTGGTCTATCACGCCCATTCCAAGGATGTGGAAACGGTTCTGGTCAACGGCGAAGTTGTGGTCGATGACGGCGTGGTCCTTAGATTTGACGACAGCTCCCTGATTGCAGATGCCGAAAGCGCATCGGCGGAAGCATGGGCACGATTCGAGCACAAATACGGTGCCCGCCTGGCACCCAGTTCCTGATAGTCCTGCATTCGGTTTCGCCCGATAGGCTGCCTACATCAGACGGGCCGTTCCGGATACACGGATAGACTCTCCCGGAACGGGCGTGATTTCAGCCTGCAATTGCGAACGTGCTCCCATGTCCTCGCCCTGGGTGATGTGAATCGAACCACCATGCGGCCAGCCGATATCCCGTAGGTATCCCGCAAATGCGGCTGCTGCCGCGCCGGTTGCCGGGTCTTCATAGACGCCGCCCGACGCAAACGGGTTTCGGGCATGGAACACCTGAGGGGATTCCGCATAAACGAGGCTGATGGTAACGAGGCCGAATTCCCTCATCAGTGCCGACCCTGCATCGAGATCGTAGACCATGGCTTCCAGGCGGTGACGGTCCTTCAGGGCGAGAACCAGATGCGTGGCACCAGCCTCCGCAATCGCCGGTGGAATGCGATCGTCGAGATCGTCAGAGAGGTAGCCAAACAACGACAAGGCCTTCGTCACAAGATCGGCGGGCGCGGACCTGCTGCTGGTGGGTGGAGATTGCAGGGTAGCCGCAATGATCTTGTCATCCCGGCGACCCTCGACCGTGATGTCGACTTCATTGAGGACAAGCTTGAAGATTCCGTCCCCGTTCTGAAGCGCGAGTGCGGCGCCAAGAGCGATCGTCGCGTGACCGCAAAACGGCACTTCCGATTCAGGCGAAAAGTATCGCACCCGCCAACCCTCCTTGGTCGACATCGCAAAGGCCGTTTCGGAAAACCCGACCTCATTGGCAACCGCCTGCATTTCTGAAGCAGACGGAAGTGACTCTCCGATAACGACTCCTGCGGGATTGCCGCCAGAGTCACCGTCGGAAAACGCTGCAATTCGAAGGACTTCCACTGTGACTTCCTCTTTCGATTGACGCTGAGACCAATAACAGACGGAGGCGTGCGCGCCGCTGCCCCGGACGTCCAACCGGCAGTGTCAGAAACACCGCCGGTAGATTTCGTGTTCAACGAGCCGGGTGGCGATCAAGCCTGCCAGAATGTCTTGCGGGATTCATCGAAGGCGTCGCCTCGCGTGATGCCCATGTCCGACAGTTCCCGATCGGACATGTCACGCAACCGCCGTCTCTGTTCGGAACGCTCTTGCCACAAAACCAGTGTCCGAAAGATCCGGGAGCCGAGTTGAGCCGGGGTCCACTCGTTGGTCCGTGAAGATCCGGAGGCGGCGCGGGTGGTGTATGAAGTGCTCATGGTTCAGTTCCTTTCAGAAGCCTGAAACGTTCATCATGAGCGCCTCAGGGTGATCAACATGGCTCTCTATGTATCGACGGGATGCCGCATCTACAAACGACAAATTTTGCGCTTCAAATTAGAATTTATAATGTCATATCGTGCGAATTTGTTCAAAAGTCGCCAATTTTCCGCTATTCTTGGCAACAAATACGGAAACGACCTTTAATTCCCCCTTAATATTTATTATTCTCAACACATGTCACGGCACCTTCCACCTCTCAATGCCATGCGGGCCTTCGAAGCCGCCGCCCGCCACCTGAGCTTCACCCGTGCCGCCGATGAACTGAATGTCACCCAGGCTGCCGTCAGCCATCAGATCAAATTGCTTGAGGACCGGTTGGGCATGCCGGTGTTCCGTCGCCTGAACCGGGCCCTGATGCTCACGGACGCAGGTCAGTCGCTTTATCCTGCTGTGGGCGACGCGCTCGATATCCTGGCGACAGCCGTTGACCGCCTGCACCGCCATGACCGAACCGGGGTGCTCACGGTATCGACCATGGACTCGTTTGCGGCGACCTGGCTTGTCCCGAGGCTGGGCCGGTTTCGAAAAAACCACCCCGACATCGACGTTCGCATCACCACATCGGATCACAGTGTCGACTTTGATCGGGAAAATGTGGACATCGCCATACGGTACGGTCCTGGAGACTGGCAGGACCTTTATGTGAAACGCCTCATGACCGAAGAACTGTTCCCGGTTTGCGCCCCCTCGCTGTTGCAGAACGGCCCTCCGATCGAGACCCCGACCGACCTCAAGAACCACACACTGCTGCATGATAATATGCGCGTCGACTGGCGGATGTGGCTGATGGCGGCAGGGGAAACCGACATCGATGCCGAGCGGGGGCCGGGTTACGAACATTCGAACCTGGTCCTTCTGGCCGCCGAACAGGGGGACGGGGTAGCACTGGCCCGCAGTGTGCTGGTTGACAGGGCCTTGGTGTCGGGTCGCCTGGTAAAGCCCTTCGATCTGTCACTGCCGGCAAACTACGCTTATTACATGGTCTGCCCGCACGCCAGCCTTGACCGTCCAAAGGTCAAGGCCTTCAGCAAGTGGATCCTGCAAGAAGCACAAGCCGCGCCCGAGAAAATTGAACCGTCCTGATACGGGTCAGAAAAGACTGCTTTGCGAGTCGTCAGACGCCGGAGGCTTCCGTTTGGCGGGGCGTGATTTTGGCGGAACAGGCCCCGCGTCGCCTACCTGAACACCAACCGTCCCATCATGAAACTCGACACTCAGCATTGCCCCGTCTATGACATTTTCCACCGTTCGCACCATGCGTCCATCTGCATCTCTCACCAGTGCAAAGCCACGTTTGAGAGCCGACTGATAACTAAGCGTCTCCAACAACTTGGCTTGCGCATCGAAGCGCGAACGGCCCCGTTCCACATGGCGGGTCACGGCCCTAACCGACCGGTCCGTCGCTTGCTGACCGAGTTGACGCTTCTGATCGACAAGCCGGACGAGAGGTCGCGGTGTCAGCTGACTGCCGGCGCGCTCGTGTCGTGATCGCAATATGCGTGTATTGGCGATCAGGGCCTGTTCGATCCTCTGGCTGGCGGCGTCGAACTTCTGACGGGGCAGAGCCAGCAGGTCGGCGAGTTTGGGCAGCCCCCGGCCGGCGGACCGCAAACCCTGCTTGGCCTGTTCCAGATGGCGCCATAAAGCACGTGCATTGCGGGTACCAAGATCATCGACCAGGCCGACAAGTTCCGAGCGTACCGGCACGGCGCGTTCCGCGGCCGCCGTTGGCGTCGGTGCCCGCTCATCGGCGGCATGATCAATCAGGGTCCAGTCGGTCTCATGACCGACGGCAGAGATCAACGGGATGTCGCTTTGGGCCGCGGCTCGTACTACCGCCTCATCGTTGAAGCCCCACAGGTCTTCCAGGCTGCCGCCGCCGCGCGCCACGATGATGATATCGGGTCGGCTGACCGGCCCCAGAGGTTCCAGGGCATTGAAACCATCGATTGCGGCCGCGACTTCGGCGCCACTGCTCTCGCCCTGCACCCGCACCGGCCAAACGACAACGTGGCTTGGAAACCGATCCGCCAGTCGGTGCAGAATATCGCGGATGACGGCACCGGTGGGCGAGGTAACCACACCGATGACACGCGGCAAATAGGGCAGCGGCTTCTTTCTGGCGTCGTCAAAAAGCCCTTCTGCCGCCAGCACCTTGCGTCGTTCTTCCAGCAACGCCATGAGTGCCCCGATACCGGCAGGCTCCATGGAATCGATCACGATCTGGTATTTCGACTGACCCGGAAAAGTTGTGAGCTTGCCGGTGACGATGACCTCCAGACCCTGTTCAGGCCGGATACGCAACCGTCCTGCCACACCCTTCCAGATGACGCCGTTGATCACAGCCTTGTCGTCCTTCAAGTCGAGATAGACATGGCCGGACCCTGGCGTACTCACCCGTCCCAGTTCGCCACGCACGCGCACATAACCATAAGTGTCCTCAACCGTCCTTTTGAGGGCGAAAGACAACTCGGATACGGAGTATTCGACCGCGTTGCCAAGACTTTCGCCCGTATCGTCATCCTGGTTATCAAACGGCCAATCGGTTGCCATTGCGGGGTTTATCCTTATTTCTTTCGACTCAGTTACGCGATGATACAAGATATCCGGATTGGAACACCACATCTCAACGACAATGGAGAGACACCCGCAGATGAAGGTTCTTGTAATCGGTTCCGGGGGCCGGGAACATGCCCTGTGCTGGGCGATTGCCACCAGCCCCTTGTGTTCAAAACTCTATTGT
>JAJFHC010000075.1 GCA_021775835.1 Hyphomicrobiales bacterium
TCCGTTGTGTATCAGCATGGCCGAACGGCACAGCAACAGATACTCGATGATGGCTTCCTCGCCGTTCAATGCCGCGATATCCGGATTGTTGGAAATATACGCCGGCACAAGACCGCCTTTCGGCCCCTTTCCCGCCACCGCACCACTCTCGTGACGGATGCTTGCGTAGGTAACGATGCGGTCGCCAAAAACGTCTCGCAACGCCGCAAGTGAACTGGAATCATCGGTGGCAACCAGGACGCGGGCTTGCCGGTGGCGACTGAGCGCGGCCTTTATAGCGGCGACGGTTTTTGGAATTTGGTAAGAACCTTGACGAAACGGGCGACTCTCCGCACTAGAAATAGCGTCTGTGCCGCGCACGTGGACGCCGACAAACGGCCCGCCACCAAGCTCCCGATCGTGCCAAGCCGCGACCTTGTCCCGGATATATTGCCTTGGCCGGACAAACTGCTGAATGATCTGGGCAGCGCTCTCACGCATCTCGGCATTGGGATCTTCCAGTTCGTATGGAATTCGCAGAGTCTGCCCGCACAATTCACGGTGATGCCCGAAGCTGTTTGTGAGCGTGATCCGGTCGTTAAACTCAAAACCGCTCGTGAACCCCACGTGCACAGCACGGTTTGCAGCGTCACGAACAGCCTCGTCAACAACACTGGCGTCATATCCGTCTACGAGCGGTTCGAAATAGTACTCCCAGACAGTGTCTCGTTCCCGATACCCTTCAGGCCTGAAGTAAACACTTCCCGAGCCAAAACATGCGACCGGCACCGCGCCGTTGGCGAGCGCCCGGGGAATGTTGGCGACAACTTGCTGGAAGAGAGAGAAAAGCCCGACATCGCGTTCGAAAATCACAAGAAGCGGGGTTGATGCTGCCCTGTCGTCGCGGTGTTGAACCGAATCGTCCACCATCGGACCAAAGTTCCCATTCGCTTCGAAAGGTGCGGACTTCGTCGAAGCCACAATTCAGGCCGCAATCCCCGAAGCACTGATGCGGGTGCCGAAGCCGCCTTCCATGAACAGTTCCAGCAGAACCGAATGGGCGACCCGGCCATCGATGATGACCACGCCCTCGACGCCCTGTTCCACCGTGTAGATGCAGGTTTCGATCTTCGGGATCATGCCGCCGGAAATAACGCCGTCCGTGATCAACGCCTTCGCCTGAGGCACGCTGAGTTCCGGCACCAGGGCACCGTCCTTGTCGAGGACGCCGGCCACGTCGGTGAGCAGCAACAGGCGTTTGGCATTCATGGCGCCGGCCAGGGCGCCGGCCACGGTGTCTGCATTGATGTTGAAGGTCTCGCCCGTGGCGGATACGCCGATCGGTGCAATCACCGGTATGACATCACTGTCGATGAAGGTGTTCAGGATCTCCGGGTTGATGCATTCCGGCTCGCCGACAAACCCCAGGTCGAGCACCCGTTCGATACGCGACTCCGGATCTTGAGTGGTTCTCGTCAACTTGCGCGCCACCACCAGATTGCCATCCTTGCCCGAAAGCCCAGCGGCGCGGCCGCCGGCCTGGTTGATGGCGGTGACGATCTCCTTGTTGATTGACCCGGCCAGAACCATTTCGACCACATCGACGGTCGCCTTGTCGGTAATGCGCAGCCCGTCCGCGAATTCGCTCTTGATCTTGAGACGCTCGAGCATCGCACCGATTTGCGGCCCGCCACCGTGAACCACCACCGGATTGACGCCGCTTTGCTTGAGCAGAACGATGTCGCGGGCAAAATCCCGGGCCAGCGCATCATCGCCCATGGCGTGGCCGCCATATTTCACGACCACGGTCTTGGCATCGTATTTCTGCATGAAGGGCAGGGCCTCGGACAGAATGCGAGCCTTGTCTTCAAGCGCAAAATCGGTTCCGTGCGACGATGAGGTCATGATCTTTCTGTCCGGTCAAAATCCGTCATGAATCGGCTTATAGCTCAATCTCTACAAGCGGGCCAGCGTGAGAATTTCCGCTTGCAGGGCATTGATCCCCGTGCCTTTGGCGCTCGACGTCAGATGGATGTCCGGGTGGGCGGCTGGATGTTTGGAGATCACTTTCGCGGTGTGTTCCAGAACCTTGGAAAGTTCAGCCAATTTGATCTTGTCGATCTTGGTCAGGACGATCTGGTAAGACATGGCCACCGCGTCAAGTGACGTCATGACTTCGATGTCATTGGGCTTGGGGCCATGGCGTGAATCGATCAACAGGAACACGCGTCTCAGTTCCACACGGCCAAGCAGGAAGTTGCGGATCATCTTGTTCCAGGCCTCGACCAGCCGCTTCTCGACCTTGGCGTATCCGTAACCCGGCATGTCGACGATGTAGAGCAGCTCGCCCAGGGCAAAATAGTTGAGTTCACGGGTACGGCCCGGCGTGTTCGATGTCCGGGCAAGGCTGGTGCGGTTGGTGAGTGCGTTGAGCAGGCTCGATTTGCCCACATTGGACCGTCCGGCAAAGGCCACCTCCATCCGGTCGATGTCGGGCAACTGACTCAAGTCTGCGACCCCCTTTACGAAGGTGCAGGGACCGGCAAACAGCTTGCGGGCATCCTCCAGCAGTTCCGCTTCGAATTCGGGCGGCTGCGGTGTGTTTGCGGACTCTTGCGTCATGTCACGTCAGGCGTGGGGCGTCGGGCAAAACCAGATTGCCCGTCAGCTCGGCCCTTCTTCTTTTTTCTTGCCGAAAGAGAAGGTTTCCTTGAGATTTCCCCACAGTTCCACCTTCACGCCTTGCCGCGTCATGATGGTGTACTGCTGGAGGATCGACAGGAAGTTGTTCCACGCCCAGTAGATCACGAGGCCGGCCGGGAAGGTGGCCAGCAGGAACGTGAAGAACAAGGGCATCCAGGTAAAGATCTGCGCCTGAACCGGGTCGGGCGGGGTCGGGTTGAGGCGCATCTGCAGGAACATGGTGATGCCCATGATGAGCGGCCAGATACCGATCATGAGAAAACTAGGCGGATCCCAGGGTATAAGCCCGAACAGGTTGAACATCGAGGTCGGATCAGGGGCCGCCAGATCCTGGATCCAGCCGAAAAACGGCGCATGACGCATCTCGATGGTGCCGAACAGAACCTTGTAGAGGGCAAAGAAGATTGGGATCTGAACCACGATCGGCAAACAGCCGGACATCGGGTTCACCTTTTCCTTCTTGTACAGCTCCATCATCGCCTGTTGCTGCTTGGCCTTGTCGTCGCCGTGCCGTTCACGGATCTTGAGCATTTCCGGCTGCAGCAGTTTCATCTTGCTCATGGAGACGTAGGATTTGTTCGCCAGGGGGAACAGGGCAAGCTTGATCAGGACGGTCGCCAGCAGGATCGCGATGCCGAAATTACCGACCAGCTTGTACAGCCAGTCCAGCAGTGTGAACATCGGCTTGGTGATGAAATAGAACCATCCCCAGTCGATCAGCAGGTTGAAATGCTCGACCTTGAGGGTTTCCTCGTAACCGTTGATGATCGACACCACCTTGGCACCGGCAAACAGGTTGCCGGAAGTTTCGATCACGCCACCCACTGGCGCTGTCTTGGCTTCCAGCCGGTAATCGGTCTGGTAAATTTCCTTGCCGCCGATCGGTGTACTGAACATCCGCGCCGACACCGTGGCGTCCTGGTCGGGCATGAGAACCGTCGCCCAGTACTTGTCCACATATCCAAGCCAGCCGCCGGTAGACGCAAAGTTTTTGACGCGTTCCTCGTCTTCCAGATCCGAATAGTCGACCTCGACGGCACCGCTCTCTTCACTGAAACTGCCGATCATGCCTTCGTGCAGGACGTAGAAGTCCTCGATGGTCGGCAGGCCATGGCGCGAAATCAGGCCGTAGGAGTGGAGCGTTACCGGCGCATCGGAATTGTTGCTCACCGATTGGTTGACCGTAATCAGGAACTTGTCGTCGACACGCACCGTCCGCTTGAACGTCAGGCCTGCGCCATTATCGTAACTCAGTGTGACTGGTGTGGCCGGTGTCAGGGTAACGCCTGACGGTGCGGTCCAGACCGTGTCCGGGCCGGGAAGGGCAACCGTTGCGCCCTGCGGCGCCACCCAGCCATACTCCGCATAATAGGGGTTGGCCGATCCGGAGGGAGAAAACAGGGCAATTCGAGGGCTGTCCGGCTCGACGGTTTCGCGATAATTCACCAGCAGCAGGTCATCGATCCGACCGCCCTTGAGGTTGATCGACCCGATTACGTGGGGGGTTTCAATGGCGACCCGTGGAGACGCGGCGAGAGCGGCTTCGCGTGATACCGCCTCCGATGGTGCAATCGCTGGAAGGGCCGGAGCGCCGGGCGTCGAAGATGCGGTCGGTGTTCCAGGTTGAACTGTTTGCGACTGCTGTTGCTGAGCCTGCTGGGCGGCCTTTTTCTCCTCGACGGTTGGCACGCCGATATAGAACTGCCAGCCGATCAGGACCAGGATCGAAAGCGTAACAGCGAGGAGTAGTTCCCGGTTTTCACCCATGAAGAATCACCGTTTCGGTCGTTGCGGAAATCACAGCCTTCACCCGCATACGTCGCGTGAAGCCGTGTCCGGCACATGGTTTCGTGATCTTTGATATTGTCCATGCACCTTGTCGAGGGCAAGGGAGAGGTCTTCGAGAATTCCTGAAAACGCACGCGTCAAGGTGCCGCGCCGCCCGATCAGCACGTAATCGAATCCGGCATTGCCCTTCGACACGATCATCTGTCTTGCCGCCTCTTTTAGCCGTCGTTTCACCCGGTTGCGGATCACGGCGTTCCCGACCTTGCGGGTAACCGTAAATCCGACCCGTGTCGCATCGCCGTCCCGGCGCCGTCTGGCCTGGACAACAACACTGGGGGTCGCCCAGCGCTTGCCCTTGGCGGCTTTGAGGAAGTCCGGACGTTTCCTGAGGCGATCCATCAGTGATCGAAACCCGCATCATTCAAGGCGGATTGTCCTATGCGGACAGGCGTTTACGTCCCCGTGCCCGGCGAGCAGCCAGAACTTTCAATCCGCCGTTTGTTGCCTTGCGGGCGCGAAACCCGTGCCGGCGTTTGCGTACCAGAACGCTTGGTTGATATGTACGTTTCACAGTCTTTCTCCGCGAAATCAGGTCTGTTGTTCACGGCTCTTTGCCGCGGTGAGGGGCGAAGTGTTGGATCATGCCGCCGCACACAGGAAAACAGCTCGATTTTTCGCCAATATGTTAGTCGAGCGGGCTTATAGGCGTACATCGGCCTCAAGTCAATGAGACGCTTGCTGTTTGAGGCAAATTTGTCGCCGCTTGACCGTTTCGCTCAGACAACGGATCTGTCACGAGCGATGACTATATAACACAAGGGAGTGAACGTGTCCCAACTTCGCCTCGATAGGGAATATGTATCAACTCGGCGCATGATGTGAATGAGCACGAAAACCTGATAAATCACCAATAGCCTATTCGCCAGTGCATGATAAACTGAGAATGCTTCAAAGGGACGGATACGGACAATGAGTGAGATAAAAGAGGACACCGGCACATCAACCGGTGGATCGGGACTGTTTCGGCGGTTTCTACCTTTGATTGTCCTGGTCGCCGTTGCGGTAATAGTCATTTTCAACGGTTGGCACCGCTATTTATCCTTGGAGTTTGTCGCCGAAAACCGGGATGTCCTGCGGGGTTATGTTTCGGCCAACTATCTCATTGCCATCCTCGCCTACATGGGAATTTACGTGGTCGCTGTCGCTCTGTCGCTTCCCGGCGGTGCGCTGTTGACCATCACCGGTGGTTTTCTGTTCGGCTGGTTCGCCGGTGGTCTGGCGACCGTTGTTGCGGCAACCGTCGGGGCAACCGCGATATTTCTGATCGCGAAAACCTCGTTTGGCGAGACTCTGTCGGCCAAGGCCGGCCCGTTTCTTGACAAACTGGCAAGCGGCTTCAGGGAAAACGCCTTGAGTTACCTGCTGTTTCTCCGCCTTGTGCCGGCCTTTCCGTTCTGGCTGGTCAACCTGGCGCCCGCATTGCTTGGTGTCCGGATATCCACATATGTTACGGGAACGTTCCTGGGCATCATTCCCGGCACCTTCGTCTTTGCCTCGCTGGGATCGGGACTGGACCGGATCGTCGAGGACCAGCAAAAGGAATATCAGACCTGTCTGGCCGACAAGGCAGCCGGCCAGACCGATCTTGAATGTGTTTTTTCGATCAACCCTGGCAAATTGCTTAATGCCGAGATAATAGCCGCCTTTGTCGGTCTGGGGGTCGTGGCTCTCATTCCGATTGCGATAAAATGGGTTCGCGCGCGCCGCGCTAGAGCGGGATGAGGAAATGTGTGTGCGGTTTTCCGCCCGCATCCCGCGCCAATATAGTGAGGGCGATCAGGTTTTATGAATTATTGTTGATTCAACCAATAAACATCCTGATCTACTGGCAAGGCTTGAGACCATTATTTGAACACCGTCTACGCGCCAGGGGAGCGACATGACCACTCATCACAAGGTTGACATTTGCGTCATTGGCGGCGGTTCCGGCGGCCTGTCCGTTGCAGCCGCCTCCGCCCAGTTCGGCGTCAGCGTGGTGCTTCTGGAAAGCGGTCTGATGGGCGGGGACTGCCTGAACTACGGCTGCGTTCCCTCCAAGGCCATGATCGCGGCAGCGAAGCAGGCTCATGTTCTGGGCGCCGGACCGCCATTTGGCATCGGCAAGCGTGTGGCCAAGGTCGATTTCGCGGCGGTGAACAATCACATTCATGAAGTCATCGACGGGATCGCACCCAATGACTCCGTCGAACGGTTCACCGGTCTGGGTGTCACCGTGATCGAGGAGGCCGGCCGGTTCGCAGACGCCGAAACGGTCGTTGCCGGAGACCATGAAGTCAAAGCCCGCCGGTTCGTCATCGCCACCGGGTCTTCCGCCGGCGTGCCGCCGATCGAGGGCCTTGACGATGTGCCCTATCTCACCAACGAAACGATCTTCGACAACACCGAACGGCCCGAGCACCTGATCGTTATCGGTGGCGGTCCGATCGGCATCGAACTGGCACAGGCCCACCGCCGGCTGGGATCCAAGGTAACGGTCCTGGAGTTGTTCCAGCCGCTGGCCAAAGACGATCCGGAATTGACCAGGATCGTTCTCGACAAGGTCATGGAAGACGGTGTCGACATCCGTGCCGGCGTCAAGGTGGAGAATGTTTCAAGCGGCGAAAAAGGCATCACCGTTGCCATCGAGGAAGAAGGTACAGCCAAGAAGGTCACCGGCAGTCATTTGCTGATAGCCGCCGGCCGCAATCCCAACGTCGAGGGCCTGGATCTGGAAGCAGCCGGTATCGAGTATGACCGCCGTGGAATCAAGGTCGATGCCGGCCTGAAAACCACCAACAAGAATGTCTATGCCATCGGTGACGTGGCCGGTGCCCTGCAGTTCACCCATGTGGCCAACTACCACGCCGGTCTGGTGATCAGGAACGCCCTGTTTCGCATGCCGGTCAAAGCCGACTATAGTGCCATCCCCTGGGTGACCTATACTGACCCGGAACTGGCCCATGTGGGTCTGACGGAGGAACAGGCACGCGAGAAACACGGCAGGATCCGCGTGCTGCGGTGGCCCTATGCGGAAAACGACCGCGCCATGGCGGAGCGCAAGACGACCGGCCTGGTCAAGGTGACCACGTCGAACCGGGGCAAGATCCTGGGGGCATCGATTGTCGGTGCAAGTGCCGGAGAACTGATTCAGCCTTGGGTGTTGGCGATGTCTTCGGGATTGAAGATCAAGGACATGACAGGATATGTCGTGCCCTATCCGACATTAGGCGAAATAAACAAACGCGCCGCATACGGGTATTATACATCGAGCCTCGGCAAACCCTGGCTCCGGTGGCTGATCAAGATGCTGGCGAAACTGGGGTAGGCGACCCCGGCGGCCGCATTGGCGATGGAACCCGGACTTTGCAATGCCCGTCCGGAAGGGTGAGGACATGGTGGAAGAACCGAATTCGAAAGAGGACGTCACGGACGGTCCACGCGTCGGCCCACCCGAACATTTGCGGGCGCGGATCGCGCGAGGGCTGTCGGGCAAGCTGCTGCTGTTGACCATCGTATTCGTCATGGTCGGTGAAGTGCTGATCTTCGTGCCCTCGATCGCCAATTTCAGGGTGTCCTGGCTCAGGGAAAGACTGGCGGCGGCCCAGATTGCCTCTCTGGTGCTTGAAGCCACGCCCGACCAGATGGTCTCCGAGGAACTCAAGCGCGAGTTGCTGGCCAATGCCCAGGCCAAGACCGTCGCCCTGCGTCGCGGCAACGCCCGCCATCTTATCCTCACGACCAAGGAGCCGATGGACATCGACCGCCGCTACGATCTGCGCAACGCCATGAAGGTGAGCTGGGTCTGGGATGCTTTCGAAGTCATCCTGGCCGGCGACGGCCGCACCATCCGCGTGATCGACCACACCCGCCACGGTGCCGGTGAATTTGTCGATATCGTGATCGACGAAACCCCGTTGCGTGCTGCCATGGTGCAGTATTCGACCAATATTCTGAAGCTGTCGATCATTCTGTCGATGCTGACCGCGGCCCTCGTGTTCCTGACCCTTTTGTGGTTTTTCGTGCGGCCCTTGCGCAGTTTCACCAAGAACATGATCCGGTTCAGCGAAAACCCGGAAGATCCCACGCGGGTCATCAAGCCCAGTGGCCGCCAGGACGAACTGGGCGTTGCCGAACAGGAGATGGCGCGTATGCAGCTTGAATTGGCCGACATGCTGCATCAGAAGAATCGCCTGGCAGCGCTTGGGCTTGCCGTCAGCAAGATCAGCCATGACCTGCGTAACATGCTGACCAGCGCGCAGTTGATCTCTGACCGGTTGAGCATGGTTGACGACCCGACGGTAAAACGCCTGGCGCCCAAGCTCCTGTCGTCGATCGACCGGGCCATCGACTTCTGTGCCCATACACTCAAATACGGCAAGGCCCAGGAAGCCCCGCCCCGGCGCGAATATGTGCCCCTGATCGACGTGGTTGCCGAAGTGGTGGAAACGGTTGGGGCCGGCACCGACACGCCCTCCCAGATCATGTGGACGAATGCCGTGCCCGAAGACCTGCTGGTCGATGCCGACCGGGAACACCTCTTCCGGGTTCTGATGAACCTGTGCCGCAACGCAGCGCAAGCGCTCGACAACGGGCCGGCGGAAGGCGAGCGGGCAGCCCACGTCAAGGTTGTTGGCAGGCGCGATGGCGGTGTTGTCAGGATCGAAGTCAGCGATAATGGTCCCGGCGTGCCGGAACGCGCCAAGGAGCACCTGTTTCAGGCATTCCAGGGGTCGGTGCGTCCTGGCGGTACCGGGCTCGGTCTGGCGATCGCCGCCGAGCTTACCCGTTCCCACGGCGGCACGATCACCCTGGCGGACAGCCCGCACGGGGCGATTTTCGTCGTCACCTTTCCCGACCGCCTGGTCGATGTGGAAAGCGGTGAGTTCTCAAAACACCGGGCGTGACCAGTAAGATCGCATGACAACAAGGCGAATGGCCTTCCGGTTACGGCGACCCCAACACAACCCCTTCACGCCGGCGGTCAGCGCCGCCGTCAAGTCCCGCTTCAGTGCGTCGGATGCCATGAAGCCCGCTGGTGATCTTGCGCACCTTGACCTCATGGCCAAGCTTGCGCAGCGCTTCAGCGCGATGCTGCAGCGGGTCGACGGCTTCCAGTTCAGTGCCGCCGTTGCGGTTCACATGCCGGGGCAGATCGATCGCGCTCTGCATATTCATGTTCCAGTCGAGCAAAGCCACCAGGGTCTGGGTCACGTAGGTGATGATGCGGCTGCCGCCGGGCGATCCGATGGCGGCATAAAAGTCGCCATTGTCGTGCAGCACAATGGTCGGCGACATCGACGACCGGGGCCGTTTACCAGGCTCCACCCGGTTGGCAACAGGCCGCCCGTCGACTTCCGGCCGGAACGAAAAGTCGGTGAGTTGGTTGTTGAGGATGAACCCTCCCGCCATGATATGCGCACCGAACGGGCCTTCCACGGACGTCGTCATCGACACTGCATCGCCCCACCGGTCGACGATCGCCAGGTGGCTGGTGGAGGGCAGGGATATGTCCACATTGGCGCCGAGGCTTCGCGCCTGCCGGCGGGGCGGCTCTCCCGGTGTTGCTTTGCCCATGCTCAGGCCCGGGTCAATCAGGCGCGAGCGGGAGCGCAGATAGCCGTCGTCGAGCAGGCCGGCGACCGGGACGTCGGCAAAGTCTGCGTCCGCCATGTAAAGACCGCGATCGGCATAGGCCAACCGGCTGGCCTCGCTGATCAGGTGAACCGCCATGGGCGAGCCCGGCCTCAGTGATTGAAGCGAATAGGGTTCGATCAGTCCCAGGATCATCAGGCTGGTGAGACCACCCGAGGTCGGTGGCGGCATGCCGCAGACCCGGTACTGACGGTAGGGCCGGCAGACCGGTGAACGCCGCTTTGCTTCGTAGGCGCCAAGGTCCTGTTTCGTGATCAGGCCGGTATTGGTGTGGTTGCGCGCCGTCTCCACGATCGCATCGGCGATCTCGCCCTCATAAAAGGCGTCAGGACCGTTGACGGCGATTGACCGCAGGCTGGCGGCATAGGCGGTGTTCTTGAACAGGTGCCCGACCGGCAGCGTTTTGCCGTCCTTGAAATACAAATCACGGGTAGACGCATGAGCCGAGAGTTTCTTCATCCGTGCGATCATGCCGTGCAGCCGCGGGCTGACGTCGAATCCGTTTTCTGCCAGCCCAATGGCGGGCGCAAACAGGTCTTTCCAGGCAAGCCGCCCATGATCGTCATGGGCCAGTTTGAGCATGGCGAGCACGCCCGGCACACCAACGGCGCGGCCACCAACCACGGCTTCCATGAAACCCATGGGGTCGCCGCTTTGTTTCAGGAACAGGGCAGGAGTCGCGGCCATGGGCGCTTTCTCGCGCCCGTCATAGGCCACAACCTTGCGGGCCTCTTCGTCCCAGTGCATCAGAAAGGCGCCGCCGCCAATGCCTGAAGACTGTGGTTCCACCAGGGTCAGCATAAGCTGTGCGGCGATCGCTGCATCCACCGCCGAACCACCTTTGTCGAGCATTGCAAGGGCTGCCCGGGAGGCATGAGGATTGGCCGTGCTGACCATATGCCCGCGGCCATCGTCGTCGCAGCCCGCCAGGAGGCCGGAGACGACAAGGGCAAGGGCTGCCGCCAGAAATGGGCGCAGGCGAAAGGCGTTCAATATTATCATGGTGGGGTTCACGGCGTTGTTGTTGTCCAGGGTGGCCAGACCTTAAACCGCCTTGGTCCCAGGTTCAATTGACCGGCCCTGAATGAACCGATAGCGTCCGTAACAGTCAACGGAAACACTGTAGCCGCACTTTGCGCAAAGGGAGGCGTCATCGACCACCGCAACCTGATTACGGACGTGCCGGGCCTCGCCGTAGGCCACGCCCATGACGACGGCACATTAAGCGGGGTAACCGTTGTTCTGCCAAATCAACGGGCGGTTTGTGGCGTCGATGCCCGTGGCGGCGCTCCCGGTACCCGCGAGACCGAAGCGCTGGACCCGTCCTGCCTGGTCGATGCGGTCGATGCCGTCGTGCTGTCGGGCGGATCGGTCTACGGCCTCGATGCCGCCTCCGGCGTCACCACGTGGTTGGGCGCCAGGGGGCGCGGTTTCCGACTGGATGGCGCTCAAGCGTCAGACATTCCGGCAAGCCCGGTGGTGCCTGCTGCCATCCTGTTCGACCTTGCCAACGGCGGCAACAAGGACTGGGGCGACACACCGCCCTACAGAGAACTGGGCATTGCCGCTTGCGGTGCTGCGGCATCTGAATTCGCGCTCGGCAATGCAGGCGCCGGCCACGGTGCAATCGCCGGCAACCTCAAGGGCGGTCTGGGCAGTGCGTCCGCGCGCCTCGGGCCCGATCCCGAAACTGCTCTCACCGTCGGCGCCCTGATTGCCGTCAATGCCGTGGGTTCGGTTCTTGTGCCGGGCACCGACAAGTTCTGGGCCGCCCAATACGAACGCGATGGAGAATTCGGCAGCCGTGGCGTCGCTGACCGCATCGTGTCTGAAGATTTTTGGGCCGGCACAAAACTGGAATCCGGCACAGCCGCGCCCGGCACCAGCACAACCATCGGTGTCATCGCAACCGACGCGATCCTGACCCCGGCAGAGGCCCGCCGCATCGCTATCATGGCCCATGACGGCCTCGCCCGGGCCATCCGTCCGGTGCACACCCCGCTTGACGGCGACACGCTTTTTGTCCTGTCGACAGGGACCCGCGAACTTGAGGGGCCGCGCGCTCTGGCGCTGTCGGCCCTGGGCGCCCTGGCCGCCGACACCACCGCCCGGGCCGTGGCCCGCGGCGTCTATCTGGCAGGCTCGACACACCAGCACCAGGCCTATCGGGACAGGTTCTGACGGCGGCCCTTGGCCGGCATCGCGACAAAGAAAAATTATTGTACTCCGCCGCGCATCAAACCCTTGCGTTCGCGCGAACAAAACAGTAGGACTACCCGGCCTGCGGCACACGCCGCACAGCGTGCCCGGCAGTTTCAGCCCGGCACCGCAAAGGCCCATGGCGCCGGTAGCTCAGCTGGATAGAGCACCAGACTACGAAT
>JAJFHC010000076.1 GCA_021775835.1 Hyphomicrobiales bacterium
AGCGTGCATTCGCCGTTTCGCAGATCGCCTGGGGCCCTTGTCCTGATCGTGTCCGATCAATTCGTCACAGGGCCGGAAGACATGTAAGACCCATGTTGAGCAGTGGTTATCGGCGGTGGCATCGATGTCGCAGTTGGGTCATCTACGGCTGTACCCGCCCGTCATACATTTGGTCCGTTTACTGCGGGAAAGCGGCCATCAATATCCAGAGCTTCCCAATTGAGGGCCTACGCGGTGCTAACCAGCGTTCGTTGAAATGGCAGTAGGCCACCTGATTCAATTTCCGAATGGAGACGAACCATGCGCTATGCCTTTGCCGATACTGAACAAAGCATCGTTCAGCCAGTTCTTACCTTTTTCGCGACATCCAGCATGATTTGGTGAACGTGGCTTTGCTCGAGGTGGCCATAAGTCTCGTCGACGATCTTGATTGACTTCCAGCCACCTGCCTCTTTCAGCGTCTTGATGCTGTGCCCGGCCTCAAGTATCCGCTTGGCGAATGTGTGGCGGCCGATCTTGTGTGACGGCATGTGTGGCAGGTTTGCGCGTTTGGCGGCACGTTTGAGCGCCTGGTTCACGCCAAAACGGGACTTGAACCCGAACACTGGGCCATCGCCCGGCATGATGTTGGCAACGGCTGCGACAACGACTGGCGGCAAGGGAATCATGCGCGGATCGCCGTTCTTGGTCTTGCCGCAGACTGCCCATCCGTCCTGAAGGTTGAAGTCGCCCGGCTCCAGTCTACAGGCTTCGGAAACGCGAATCCCGGTATAGGTCAACAGCATCACAATCGCCTGCAGGCGGTCGGAACAATGGGGCAGGATAGCTTCAATGTGAGCGTCACCAGCAGGCTCAACCAATGGCCTCGAGGTTTTCAGTTTCTTGATCGATGGCTTGCCGCACAGGCCGCTGCAGGCGGCGTCATTCAGCACCGCGATGATCGGCGTGTAGCATTGGCGGTTAAGAGTTGCGGGCGCGCGGTCGGGATAGAGCGCGCGGGCGGTCAGGTCGACGACAGACTGGCTGATATCGGCGATCGGTTTCATGCCGATACGCTCGATGATGGGTGTCAGGAAGCGAGTGTTGTCCGTGCGCTCCATATAGGCGAGCGCTGTTTCGGCAAATGTTACTGATCGGCTCGGGCCATAGAGACGACATTCGAAGATCTCTTTTTGCCGGGCCTCGAGGACCTCGGCTGCTTTGGCTTTCTGGACCTCGCCAGTGCTTTCGAATACGCGGACCCCTTGGACGGTGCCACGGATGTGCCAGTAAGGACTTCTCTTTGGGTATCGCTTGAGCTGCAAGGGCATGGCTTCATCGCCTCCAAAATTATCAACACGTCATCGTCGGTGAAGAGACAAGCATTGCCCAGAATGCGGCACGCGCCAAGTTTCTTGGCAAGATCCTTCAACGTGCGCGGCGAGACGTGGACGCCATCAGGAAACAACGCCATGACGGTATCTAGACTATGAAGGGCGGGTAATGGCATGGTGCGCTCCGTCTAGCGGGATTTACGATTGGCGACCGGCGGTCGCGAGACTGGTTTCAGAATGCCGATCAAGGCCAGGGTGATGAGTTCGGCGATAGTGAACGGGACGATGGCGGGCGTCATGGCAGCGAGGACGGTGGTCATGCCGAAACCTTTCCTCTGTGGTTGCACATGCGCCTGATGGCAGCGGTGCGTTTCTGGTTGGTGAACTTCAAGTAGAGACTCACAGCGCGCTTGAGATTGCGTGGGCGGCAAATAGGACGTGCGGTGCGTTCGATGCGTTCCCAGTCACGGCGCTTCAACCGGGCGGCGCGCAGGGTGTAGGGGTTGCGTAGGGAAACCCATTTGGGCCCGACGCGCTCCAGAAATACCGTACGCCTGCCGGTGCCGATTGCGGTTTCGGCCTCGCTCAACATGTCGACCCTGTAGAACATCAGGCGTCCTGAGTGAGCATGCTGACGATGCGGGGTTCTTCCGACACCGCCAAGGCGAAGGCTTCGTTGTGATACTCGGCGATTTGGCGCTCTGAAAAACCAACCTGCTGAAAATCGAGTTCGTGAACGCAGCCGCGTGCCACTGTCGACTTGACGATGGTGTCGGCCATCAGGGCAACGGCAATCTCCGGTTTCATCTTGATCCGGCCAACGCGGACGCGCGGATTGCTGGCAAGTGATTCTTTGTGTCTGTGCGCGCATTCAATCTGACGGGCTGCCTGCCAGAGATGGTTGGGGATGTGGCCGTCGTGGGTGAGGGAGAGTTGTTCAGTGGGGGAAATCGAGACGTTCAGACTCATAGGACAGACTCCGTTCGGGTTTCGAGCGAATCCAAAATGTCGTCTTTCGACATATATTGTCAATCAAATAAATGTCCAAACGTGACAATTATATTTTCACGTTGCGCTTTTCGCCGTAATGTTGAGTGATAATTTGATGTGATTTTTGAGGTGAGGCTTGCATGCGCGACGGCAATCCGCCTTCGGTCGCGTATCAATTGCGGATCACACAGAGAGGATACAACTATGCCCTGGGATGCAGCACTCATTATCGGTTTGGGAACGTTTGCCGTGCTCTTCGGTTTGTTTGGGATATGGCAGTCTGGACGTTAAGCGGACCCGGAGCGCTTTGCTACTCAGGCTGGACCGATGTGACGACAATCGCCAGGATTTGAACTGTGTCGCCATCGTCACCATTGGCTGCCAGTGGCTCCTGGTGTTCTGGATCGTCGGAGTCGGGCCAGAGCCATGGGCGGCCCTGCCGGTCGATCTTTAGTTCCTTGACGGTGATCTCGAACTCGCCGTGACTTTCCCGTTGAACGATGTAGCGCTGGCCTTCATTGGGCTCTATGTCGGCATCAAGAATGCCAACACATACGAGAACCGTGCCCTCCGGGTACTTGCGGTTCATGGATGGTCCATGGACTTCGAGGCCATATTTCGGCAAAGGCTTCCACTGCTCCGGGATTGGCACCCATACGGGATAACGACGGCTCTGTTCCCACTCGAGCGCCTCCGCCCATTTGCCCGCCTGGACTTTGCCTCGGACATAGATCGGTTCTGGCGGCGGTGATTCGGAAATAAATTCCGTGGCCTGCACTTCAAGACACTTGGCGAGACGTGTCATCCATTCGGTGGAAAGTTTAATTTGACCCTTTTCGAGCTTGTTGATCGTCGAGGCTTCAGTTCCTACGAGCGCGCCAAGTTGCGCCATTGTTAGGTTTTTTGCCTTCCGGATTTCTCTGATTCGATTCTCCATATCAAGAACATGTCGTTTTAAGACATAAAGTAAATGTCGGTTTTGGAAATGTTTGGTTGACATAAAATGTCCAAACACGACATATTCCGATCCAATGAACTTGGAATGCTGGCGGGCGGAACGCAAAATCACATACGAAGCACTCGCGAAACTGATCGGTGTAAGTCAGGCTCGCATGGCGCGCCGATATGCCTTGGGTGAACAATGGCCCCGACCGGAGACGGTAGAAAGCATCAGGCGCGCGACAGTTGGTGAAGTGACGCCCAACGACCTTCACGACGCTCGGATTGCTTGGTTGACGGAAGCAGGGCTCTTTCATTCCGACACCCTGCCGGCTCCGGTCACGGCCGTCACCGAGACCGTCGACTCCCAAATCTCCCAAACTCCGGAATCCGCCCATGCCTAGTTCCTACAAACCCCGTGTGCCCAGTTCCATGAAGGAGGCCCAGACGTTGCTGGTCGATGCCTGCGGCGGGCCGTCCAAGGCGGCGGTGTTGTGCCGGGTCGGCAAGGCGGCACTCCACAGATACACAGATCCTGACGGCGATCACGAAATCGTCCACATGCCGCTCGACATCGTCCGCGCTCTCGAGGCGCATTGCGGTGAGCCTCATGTGACATCGTTCCTGGCCCATGAACTGGGCTTTCAGCTGACCAAGCTAAATGCGTCCTCTGCCGGTGAGATTGCCGCCAAGGTAGCGAACGCGGCGCAACAGACAGCGGAGTACTTTGCGGAAGTCGCCGCTGATCTGGCGGATGGCAAAATCGAACCAGACGAAGCCGCGCGGATCATCAAAGAATCCGGTGAGGCGATGGACGCCATACAGTCTGTCGCCGACCACGTGCGTCCGATCCGAGACGGGGAAGTGGAAGGGTGATGCTGCAAGGGATCCGCGCATGGCTCTCCAAGGCGCAGCCGACGCAACGGGACCGGCTTCCCAACCGGCGTTCGGCGGATACGTTCGACATTCATTTCGGGGCTTTCACCTACACCGTGTCGCCGTGTCTTTATCCGGACGGCCGCATCGGGGAACTCTTCATCGAGGTCGACAAGTCCGGCACCGAACTGGCGACAGTGATGCACGACGCTTCGATCGCCATCTCCCTTGCCCTGCAACACGGATGCCCGGTGGAAACCTTGTCGCGGGCCTTCCTGAGAAACGAGAACGGCGAAGCGGCTGGCCTTCTCGGATTGGCGCTCGATCGAGCGACCGGGTCAGGAGACGGCAGGCGATGACCGAAATGCCGGTGATCAAGCCCTATGTCTGCGCCACCGAGACTGCAGGCATCACCGCGCTAATCATCGTGCCGTCTGACAATCCAAACGTCGACATTCGCTATCGCCTGACTCAGCGTGACGTGCGCCGGTTGATCAAGGAACTTTCCGAACACCTGGACGTTGATCCGGATCCTCGAGGCCAGCAATGAACCGGCCAACTCCCATCATGCGTCTGTTCGGTGCGGCTTCCGTGCTGGCCATCGGCGGTCTCTATGCCGTGACCAAGGATCGGATGACCGAACTGCGGGCCGCACTTGCAAGCCTGCCACCGCCAATGACAGACACGGAAGGCCGTGTCCTGTTTGGGCATTCGGATTCCGTCCTGCGGGCGGCGGCGACCTGTGTGAGCGACCGGGGCCTGACACCGGAAACCCATGCGCTCCTGCGCGCGTCAATCCAGATCGTCCTGTCCTACCGAACCGCCGACACGGTCGAGGCCGTGGAGCAGCCGGACTATTGGTACAACAACGGGGTGATGGGATGACCGAGTTTCGATCGAATCCATCCGTTGTATCTCTCCGGCATGCGCCTGCGGACGATCATGATTATTTCCCGACACCGCCATGGATCACGCGGGCCTTCATCGAACTCGTGCTTGCGGACCTAGTCGGCGGACGCAAACGGTTGAACAAACTTTCCGCGATTGAACCGGCATGCGGTGAAGGCGACATGGCGCGGCCATTGGCGGAGTACCTCGGGACTGTCCACGCCTCAGACATCAAATATCGCGGGTTCGGGACCGTGGCTGATTTTCTCAGTCACGAGTATCGCCTGCCCAAAGGCGTCCACTGGCTGTTCACCAATCCGCCTTTCGATGACTTGGCACTCGAGTTCGTGCTTAAGGCGCTTTCCTACGGCGTCAACGTGGCGGTGCTGGTCAAGGTTCAGTTTCTCGAAACCCTTGAGCGTTTCCGACGCCTCCACGGGCTGACACCTGCCACTTACATCGTCGTGTATGCCGAACGGCTGAACATCTTCAAGGGGCAGCTCGACGGCACCGGCTCGGCAAAACCGATGATGTTCGTCTGGCTGGTCTGGTTGCAGCCGGTGTTGCCAGCCGGTGCGGATCCACGCGTCAAATTCATTCCGCCCTGCCGGAGGGCTTTTGAGCGACCTGGGGATTATCCGGAAGGTGCCGGGTCATGAGCGGGCGGGCGCAGATCATCACAATACTCGTCGCACTGGCCGTCGCGCTCTTTGTCCTCGTCGTGATGGCGCGAAACATGCCCGGCACGCCATCACACCTGCAGGCAGTCACGGAACGGGCGGCACAATTTCACAACAACGACAGAGACGCGGGGCAACCGCGCTGATTTTTGATCGGCGACCGGCGGTCGCCAGTTTGTTTGACAGAAAGGGAACCCAACAATGTCACCAACAATCGAAGTTACCACCATCGCCCATGACGAATTGGGGCCGTCGCCTCTGAACCCGCGCAAGACGTTCGATCCGGACGGCATCACCGAACTAGCCAACTCAATCGCCAAGGACGGGCAGGTCTATCAGAACCTGATCGCCCGCGAGACCACTGACCTGAAGGTGGGCAAGGGCAAGACTGCAAAGGCCGTCCGCTATGAGATCATCGCCGGGGAACGCCGGTGGCGGGCTGTGCGCGAGATCATGGCTCGAGACGACTGGCCGGAAGGCCAGCCCTTCCCGATGCCGGTGCGGGTGATCGAGGCAGATGACGCCAAGGTTGTGGAACTGGCCACGATTGAGAATATCCAGCGCAAGGACCTGACGGCAATGGAGGAGGCGCGGGCCTTCTCCGACTTGCGAAAGTTCGGCAAGGACACGGATGATATCGCCGACACAATGTCGATGTCGCGGAGGCACATTCAGAGGCGTCTGGCGCTAGTCGACAGGCTCTCGAAGAAGTGCCAGACGGCGCTAGAGAAAGGTGAAATCAACCTTGTGCAGGCGCGGACCCTGACCATGGGGACGAAGCAGCGACAGGACGCGATCATCGAAGACGTCAAACACGCCGTGCTTCATAATTTGCACATGGCGGATGAGGACCAGATCAAGCATTCGCTGGTCGGGAACCTGCCGAAAGCAAAAGCCGCGCATTTTGATCTGAAACTCTACGATGGCGACTGGGTCGACGATCCAGATGGCGACGAAAACGAACGGCGGTTCGCAGACCGGGACAAATTCGAAACACTGCAGAAAGCCGGGCTTGAGGCGCTCGAGGCAAAACTGAGAAAGACCTGGGCGTGGGTTGAGGTTGTCGACGGCTACGCCAGCACATGGGACTACGGTAAGTCCAAGGATAAGAAAAAGGCCGGAGTGATTATCGAGGTCCGTAACCTCACCCAAATAACCGTCTATGACGGCCTTGTTGCTCCAGAGGCTGCACCTAAGTCGATCGACGACCCAAAGCCGCAACCCGTGTTCACCAAAAAACACCTCACCTATGCGGGTCAACACAAGACGCAGGCTCTGCAGACGGCGGTCGCCTCCGATCCGCGCACGGCGAAGATCATGACGTGTCTCGCGTTGATGGGTGGCTTTCACACGGTCCAGTTCAGCTGCAATCACATTCATCCCGATGACCGGGCTGTAGACGCGAACCTGATGGCCACGGCTGAGAGCATTGCCGGGAAGCTCACCGATGTCAGCCTCGAAGGATATGGACGGGGCGTGATCAACATAAAGACCGGGTACAACAGCCAGACGGACCTGTCAGGGGTCCATGCCTATGACGGGCTAAAGGCGCTCAGTGACACCGATCTCGATCGACTGTTCGCCGCGCTGGTCGCCGCCCAGGTTGGAGCCTTCGCCGGGGGTGAACCGACACTCGGTGACAACCCGCTGGCAGTGCATCTGGCCAAGGACCTCAACGTCGACATGAGCGAACGTTGGGACATTGATGATGATTATCTGGCGTACTGCAAGAAACCAGCACTGCTCGAAATCCTCAATGCCAATGGTGAGTGGGAGGATGGCGGTGCTGCCGCGTCGAAGAAGACCGCCAAGGCGTTGCGGGAAATGGTCACGACCGAGACTTCCGGCGCCACACACATCCTGCCGCGTGAAATGCAATTCGGGTCCGCCACGGATCTGGAGAAGGCCAAGCCGATCGTGACTAAGGGCAAGGCGGCATCGGCAACCACCAAGAAAGCGGCATAACCGAGATTGAAAGGAGGCCAACATGACGGCGGAGACGGTATCACATGGGCAGTTGCGATCCATTGTTGAACGGGTCGAGCGGCTCGAGGAGGAAAAGGCGGCAATCGCCGACGATGTCAAAGAGGTCTATGCGGAGGCCAAGGGCAACGGGTTCGATGTGAAGGTCCTCCGACGGGTGATCCGTCTCCGCAAGATGGACCGGGCGGAACGCGAGGAACAGGACGCGATCCTCGATCTCTACATGGCGGCGTTGGGGATGATTCCGGCTTTTGAACCTGAAGACGGATCCGCAAGCGAGGCCGCTGCATAGCCATGAATGCACCCGCCACCGGCACCGACCTGAAACGCGTTCCCGTCAACATCGAGGCGGAACAGGCGTTGCTTGGGGCGGTGCTGGTCAACAATGAAGCGATGGACGTGATCCGCGAAGCACGCCTCGAGGCTGATCACTTCTATGATCCGGTTCATGCCCGTATCTATGCACACATGGGCGAACTGCTGGCCGACCACCGGCCTGTGACGCCGACCACGTTGCGGCCGGTTTTCGAGGGCCAGGACATCGTCGGCGATCTGACGGTCAACGGCTACATCGCCCAAATGGCAAAGCACGCCGTGACGGTTCTGAACGCCAAGGGCTATGCCTATGAGATCATGGCATCGGCGGCGCGGCGGCGTTTGATCGACTGTTTCGCGGAAGCGCTCGAGGTTGTCGAGGGAACGCACACGCGCGGATCCGTCGTTATCGATGAGACCGCCGAACGCCTGCAGGAGATCCGGGACGCCTTCGCGCGGGGCCCTGACTCCCGGTTCACAATGGCGCAGGCTGCCGGCACGGCTCTCGAAGACGCGGCGGAACGCATGGCGTCCGATGATGTGATCGCGGGCATGACCACGGGCCTTGTGGACCTGGATGACCTGATCGGCGGATGGTTCCGGCAGGAAATGGTTGTCATCGGCGGACGGCCATCGATGGGCAAGACGGCACTGGCCGCAAGCCTCCTGTTGCAGACCGCCAATGCCGGACACGGTGTTTTGTATTTCTCGCTCGAGATGCCAGCCAAGCGGATCTCGGAGCGCTGCCTGACGGACATGGCCGAACACATGCACCTGGGCAAGATCCCCTATGAGAACATTCGCCGGGGCAACCTGACCGAACAGGAGTTTCAGCACCTGTCACGGGCCAATGACGCCTTCCAAAAATTGCCGTTCATCTTTGAACAGAAACCGGCACTCAACATGGTCCAGATGATGGGCATCGCCCGGCAGGTCGCGCGCCGTATGGAACGCAATGGCCGCCGCCTGGACGTGATTTGCGTCGACCATATGGACAAGATGAAGGCCACCAGCGCCGTGCGGGGCAACATGGTCATGGAGGCGGGCGAGAAGTCGAACGCGCTGACCGTGATGGCCAAGGAACTGGACGTGGCCGTGGTGGCGCTCAAGCAGCTGAGCCGAGCCAACGAAGGGCGCGAGAACAAGCGACCGACATTGTCCGACCTGCGCATGTCCGGCGATGTGGAACAGGACGCTGATGTGATCTTGTTCCCATACCGGGAATTCTACTATCTCGAGCGCCAGGTCTGTGAAAAGGACGGCGACGAAGCCGATCGCCGGGTTGCAATGTCCAACACGCGCAACGTCATGGAACTCAGCATCGCCAAGAATCGAGGCGGGTCGATCCGGACCATGAAGGCCTATTGCGACATGGCGACCTCGGCGATCCGCGACATGTCCGCCGCGAGGTATGAGCCATGAGCATTCAAGCCATAGGTTACGTGCTGGCCATGGATATCCGCTCATCACCGCAGAAACTGCTTTTGATTTGCATAGCGGGGCACGTCAGTAACGAGAACGGATGCGCCTTTCCGAGTCAGAAAAAACTTGGTGAAGAGGCCACCATGTGTAAACGCCAAGTCAGCGATCACCTGGGCGTGCTCGAGGAAAAGGGCTTCATCAAGCGCACCATGCGTCACCGTCCGGACGGGTCGCGCAAGAGCGATCTATTTGAACTTTCCGGCTTCCTGGGATGGTACGAAAAGACATGTGAAATGGTCCGAAATCCAACGTGCGGAAAACCGCAGGTTGGGCCGGATGACGACTCAGGCAAGGCGGATCCGGAAGGCGGTCAGGACGGGAGCCAAGGTGCGGGTTTAGGTCAAGCCAAGGTGCGGAAATCCGCAAGGCATGAACCGTCAATAGAACCTTCTGTTTCTAAAGAAACAGGCGAGTCGCCGTCTGCAAGCAAGATTTACTGGGATGGTTATCTCGAGTTCCTGAGTTTGAACGGAGGCAAGGATCCAAACAGCTATCGATCGATGGTCGGCCGGTGGGCAAAACGGGCAGATCAGGACTTCGACCGGCTGATGACCGTGCTCGAGGCGGCGAAGAAATCCGGAACGCGGGATCCGGTGCCGTATCTGTCAGCGGCGATCGACCGGGAGTTTCCACCGGCAGCGCCTCCGCCAAAGCCAAGCGAGATCGGCAAGGACCGGTGGACGGCCATCGTCGAAGTCGCCCTGGAGCGCAAACGCTGGAACCCGGACTGGGGACCGCCACCGGGTGCCAAGGGCTGTCAGGTGCCCGATGACCTGCTCACCAGACAGCTGCTGGATCAGTTCCAACCCGAGACCGAGAATCAATGAACGCCATGACGGAAATCCAAGACGCCACGCCGATCGACGCTCCGCAATCCGCCCAGGCTCTGTTGACCTGGTATGCGATCAGGGTTCGCCCTCAGAAAGACAGCGTCGCGCAGGCCCTGCTGGAGCGGCGTGGGTATGACGTGATTGTGCCGACTGTCATGCGGATGCGCCGATCAAATCATCGATGCCGGGCAAAGCGTCCCTCACCGTCACTTGTAATGCCGGGCTATGTGCTGGTGGGTTTCAATGGGGACTACGACGCCCTAGCCGTCGAGGACCTGTACAAGCTCTACATCGTCACCGGTGTCGTCTGTGTCGACGGTCGGCGCAAAACAATACCGTATGCGAACATCGAGCGACTGCTCGACAGTTGTGCGAGCGAATCGCTTGTGGCATCGCGCTTGCGCAATTCAACCGATCACCTTGCTGGAGTGCAGCCCGGAGATCAGGTTCGTGTGACCAGTGGTCCATATGACGGACACGTCGTAAACCTGCACGAAATAAAGGGAAAAGCCGCACGCGTGCTCGTGATGTTGTTCAGTCGCCAGTTCGCGGTCGACGTCCCGCTTGACAGCCTCGAGCGAAATGACTAGGCGTGAAAACACGGATGACCGCTGATCCAGATCGTCAGCCACCTCGATAAGAGGTCCCGTTGTGACACGGGAAAAAGAGCCGAGAC
>JAJFHC010000077.1 GCA_021775835.1 Hyphomicrobiales bacterium
GCTCCTCTTATGGAGCTTGTTTACGTTTGAAGCACAGTTTGGCGCGGGGTGGAGCAGCCCGGTAGCTCGTCAGGCTCATAACCTGAAGGTCGCAGGTTCAAATCCTGCCCCCGCAACCAAATTTGCCGTATTTCCGCATCAACAAGACGCAGCCGTCTCTTCGGGGACGGCTTTTTTGTGTGTGCTCTGCTCATCAGCCGGTCCAGTGCGGACCTGACCAAGCCATTTGTGGGCCTTGCGCCGAGTTCGTTCAATGCAGCACTTCAGGACGGTCGCTCGCTTGTGCCCGCAGCCTCAGGAGACTCCCGGCTCTTGCTGCCAACCTGGGTAGCAACAAAACGGACAGACGGCGACGTTCGGCATTCGGTTGAGAAATACCTTGCCATTGACAATGGGTGAGACGCATGGGCGCCGGACCGCGAATTCAGACCGCCGGCACCTGTTGTGTTATGCAGTGGATGCCGCCACCGCCTTGGGCGATATAGCGACCGGTCACCGGCACGATCTTGCGTCCGGGATAGGCTTCGCGAATTATTCCGAGCGGCAGGTCGTCTTCCTTCGCCTTGCCGGCAACCGGCACGATGACAGCGCCGTTGCAGATGTAAAAGTTCATGTGCACAACATCCCAGCTGGTCAACGGGATCTCAACGATCTCCAGGCGACGCCCTTTTGCGTCACGCGCCTCCTCGAGTATCTTTTTGGCTTCACGGGTGATCGAGTAGTTGGCGTTGTCCCTGGATTTGGTGGTGTGCAACAGAACAACGCCAGGTGCTGCAAATGCGGCCATGCCGTCGATGTGGCCGTCGGTAATCGGGTCCGGAGTCAGGCCGCGTGGGATCCAGATGACCTTTTCTACCCCCAACCAACCTTTCAGGATGGCTTCGACCTCTGCCTTGGTCTTGTTCGGGTTTCGGTTTTTATTCAACAAGCATTCTTCAGTGGTGATGAGTGTGCCCTCTCCATCCACGGCCACGGCACCACCCTCGAGAACCATGTCTGCTGGATAGAGGTCGATCCCCAAGTGTCTGGCAAAATGTGCTTTTGCCAGAGCGTCCGCGTCATAGGGAGGAAACTTTGCACCCCAGCCATTGAATTCGAACCCGGCAACACTGCGCTGTCCATTCTGATTGGTGAGGATCGTGGGCCCGCTGTCGCGGCTCCAGCCATCATTGAGGTCAAACTCGACAAGTTCAATCTGTGCTGACAGAAGTGCTTTTGCCGCAGCCCGGTCTTTGCGCTGAACCGCCATGGTAACCGGCTCGAATTCGGCAACCGCGTTGGCGACCGCTGCCCATTCCTTGCGGCCGCCCTCGAGTTGGTGTCGATACCAGTTCTGGGCCGGGAGGAATTGCATCAGAGTGCGTTCATGACGCGTCCACTCCGCGGGAAAGGAAAAGCCATCAGCCGACGGTGTTGTCGTTTTGAGCTTGACGCCGGTCGATGCATAGTCGACGGCCGCCGCCTGACAATTTGTGGTCAGGCCCAAGCCGGTCAATCCCATAAATGCTGCTCCAATTTGAGTGAAGTTTCTTCTGTTCATCTTTCCTCCTCGGTTCCCATTACATGGCTCACCGTTGACATTCAGAATTTAGATCGGCGCATTGTGTCGACTTGGAACCCAAGTTCGCCACGGACACTCAAATTGCGGGCCGTGGCCTGTGTTCGTCATCTTGAGATCTGCGTGAACCATGCGACGCGTCCTTTGGTAATGGTCCTGCTGCATCCCATCAGTAATCTTGATTGATCGGGTAAATGTGGGATCGACATGAGATGAGAAACAACTATAAATTGTGGTGAAGACAGA
Source organism: Hyphomicrobiales bacterium (assembly GCA_021775835.1). The sequence goes on from JAJFHC010000077.1 coordinate 1,805, forward strand.
TAAAAACGCGAATTATTCAACGTTTTGATCGAAATTGCTCATGGATAAACATTTTGGACGCGTGCCGCCTTTGAGTGCGTTGCGCGGATTTGAAGCCGCTGCCCGGCTGGGCAGTTTCTCGCGGGCTGCGGAAGAACAGAACATGACGCAGTCGGCGATCAGCCACCAGGTCAAGTCACTTGAGGAATTCTTCGGTCAGCCATTGTTCAAACGGGTAGGCAGGTCCGTGGAGCTTACCGACGCCGGGAGGGATTTTCTCGAGACCGCAGGCCGGTCGTTGGGAATTTTGGCTCGCGGAACCAGGCGGCTTGATTCTTACCTGAAGCCGGGCCAGGTGATCGTGACGACGACGCCAGCTTTGGCGGGTAAATGGCTTTTGCCGAGATTTGGCACTTTGGCCGCCGATTGTCCGGAACTGCAACCGTGGCTCTACACGACCGACGAACACGTGGAACTGCAACACGCCGAACTGGACATCGCCATCTGGCGCGGGCAGGGGAACTGGCCCGGGTTGCGGTCCGTGAAATTGATCGATGACTGGATCACGCCGGTCTGCGCGCCGGCTCTGATCGCAGATGTCGAGGCATCTCAACCGGCGCACGATCTTGCAGGTTTTCGACTGCTGCACGATGAGCATCGGGAAGATTGGCACGACTGGTTCAGACAGGCAGGAGTCAAACGGGAAGCCGTCAGCGACGGTTTCAATTTCAGCGATTCAGGCCTGTTGCTTGATTGTGCGATAGCGGGGCACGGGTTCGCATTGGGAAGTCTCGTGCTGGCAGACGGTTACATCCGTGATGGAACTCTTGTGCGGCCATTCTCACAGGCGATCAAAACCGAGGATGCTTATTATGCAGTCTGTGTTGAACAGCATCTTCGCCGGCCAGCCGTGCAAATGATGTGGGACTGGCTGATCGACCAGGGAAACCAGTTTGCCGATCAACGGGCACTGCAAGTTGACAATCAGCTCTGAACCTCGTGGACGTTTCGCTTTGTTCGGCAGAGGTTGAATCCACAATCGCTTTCTGATTGCCCAATGGCTTGCAGCGAACCGTTAGATGTCGATCACCTTCTGTACCAGACGTGCTGCTAGGCTGCTGAAGCGCAGGGGTGCATCGGTGACGGCCAGACAGATGCAGTCAACGCCCGTATCCGCGTGGGGCTGATGTTCCAGGGTTTCGTCGGCTTCCTGCAGATCGCCCCGGGCATAGCGACCTGTGACATCAGAAAACGAACCATCAAGTACAAGGGTAAGTTCCAAACCCTGATGGGTGTGCTGTGGGACTGGTCTGCCAGCTGGAATTCGGAGGAGCCTTGCAAACGCAGCATCGTCGTTCGTTGCAATTGGCAAGTGGTAGGCACCAAGTCCCAGGCGTTGCCACTCGAGGTCGTCGACGTCTCCGCCGGCATAGCCCCGTAGGGGTTGTGGCAGGATTGGCGTGTTCATCGATCCGGTCATCGCTGGTTTCGTCGCAGACGGATCGTCGATCGTTTCATCGAGGCGCGATAACACGGCCTCCAGACAACCGGACGTCATGGTTCCGGGCTCAATCGAGTCCAGAAGGCATCCGCCCAAACTCTCCAGGCGGGAGTTGACGCCACGGCACGTAGGGCAAAGCGTCAGATGGGAGGCAACGGCAAGACCCCATGCCTCCCCCATCGCGCCCGAGGCATAGTCCATAAGCAGGCCTTCGCCGGGGTGGAAACTAATGCTCATGGGGCTTCTCCAAGTTCGGAACGCATGCGCTTGAGCGCCAGTCTGATCCGAGATTTGACGGTGCCGAGAGGGATCCCCAGTTCATTCGCAACCTCGGCATGCGGTTTGTCCTCGAAGAATGCAAGGTGCAACACTTTGCGTTGCTCGGAAGGCAGATCGGACAAGGCCTGCCTCAGGTGATGGGCTTCCTGTTCAATGGAGATTTTCTGCAAAGCCTCGGGTTCCGGCTCCGGAACCAATGAGGGGTCGTTCACGTCCGGGGCCGGACGGCCGGACTTGCGGAGCATGTCGATCCGCACGTTTCGGGCGATCGTGAAGACCCATGTGGAAGAGGAGGCTTTGGCCGGGTCGAATTGTGCCGCCTTCTGCCAGACCCGGACCATGGTTTCCTGCGTCACTTCTTCCGCCAGCTCCGGGCTGGCGCCTCGGCTCTGTACGAATGCCTTTACTCTGGGGGCGTAGAATTCAAACAGGCTGCGGAAAGCCACCCGGTCCCGCTCAGTCGCAACGGCCGACAACAATCTGCCCATAAGGTCGACCACATTCTCCCGGTTGTTCTGAGCATTCATGGTCAATGCGTCGGCTTGCGAAACAATTCTGTTTCGCCTCCGTGCGGCATTGGCGGACGGCAATCTTTGCGCAGCAAACAAACTTCCTGCCGGAACGAGTGAGGACAATTGTCGAACAGAATCATTCATACCTCTGGTACGCACGCCGCCGGGTCCTGGATCACCGGTATTTCCCAACTTTCGCGCTGCGGGTGATCCAAGTGTGAAATGGATTCGTAATCAT
>JAJFHC010000078.1 GCA_021775835.1 Hyphomicrobiales bacterium
AAGTCGCACTCATCGCTGTGGCAAGGAAACTCCTCGTAACGGCCAATGCAATCATAAGAAAACAGACGATGTTCCAAGCTTGAAAACACAGTTGCCGGCTCAAGGCCGGGAAATGGAAGGACTCAATTTTGCAGGTCCTGATATAGATCCTGCCACTCCGGATTGTCTCTTTCGATCAACTCAACCTTCCAAGCCCGCCGCCACCTCTTGAGTGTGCGCTCACGATGTTGGGCGGCCATGAGTTCGTTGTGCGTTTCCATGTATACAAGCCGATGAACGCAGTGCGTGGCCGTGAAGCCTGCAACAGCATCGATCTTGTGCTGCCAGACCCTTCTGCGGAGTTCCGTTGTCACACCCACATAGAGCGTTCCGTTCATTCTGCTGGCAAGGATGTAAACATAGGCTTGTGACATGGCTGGACGATGCCTCTTCGCAAACCAATACGAATGTGACACAGCCTTTCCGTTCCCCGGCCTTGAGCCGGGGCCTACTCGCGGTTGTCAAAGCATTCATCATCGGCGAGTAGGTCCCGGCGCAAGGCCGGGAAACGGATACTCAACCGCCATTCAGATAATCAAACGCCGTCAACGCATAAATCTCGCCAAGCGCCTGCAGTTCCTCGACCAGCACATGTTCGTCGACGCCGCCCATGTTGTGCGGTGTAAGGCCACACACCACCGAAGCTATTCCCGCAGCGCGATAGAGGGCGGCATCACTTGAGCCGACACGCATCGTCGTGACGGATCTTTCACCCAGCACTTCAGCACTGTTAGCAGTCGACAATGTCACGATCTCATGGGTCGGGTCGGTGATCGTGGCTTCCGTCTCGTTGTCGATACGGTGGTGAACGCCGGGCAGCCTCCCGATCAATTGCCGGATTTCAGTTTTGGCTTGTTTCAAGGAGAGCCCCGCCGGCAGCCTGATATCCACAGTGGCCTCCGCTTGGCCCGCAACCAGATTGCGTGTCGTGCCGCCATTGATGGTGCCAACGTTCACGGTGACGGATTTCAGGACCTCAGTTTCCCCGTCTCCTGAAAACTGTTCCGAGACGGATGCTGCGTCTTCGATTGCGGCGATAACGTTTGCCGGATGGTCAACCGTCATCCGCGTCAAGGAGTTCAGAGCCGACAACGCGGCCAAAAGCCGGTCTATGGCGCTGTCGGCGAGATGGACGTGGGCACCGTGACCGGCTTTTCCTGTGGCGGAAACGGTCAACCAGATCACGCCCTTTTCACCGAAGCGCAGGACCCTTGGCGATCCGGCGTCGGCACACATCATCGCATCGCCTCTGGCGTGCTCACAGGTTTCCAGCAGGAACTGGGTGCCGTGAGGGCCGGCCGTCTCCTCGTCGCCGGTCAGCACCAGCACCAACTCCCCGTTCCAGTGATCGCGAGATTCCGCCAGCCGCAATGCAGCGAAGATCTGTGCGGCAAGCCCGCCCTTCATGTCCGCCGCACCCCGGCCAAAGATCCGCCCGTCCCGCACCGTGCCGAACGGGTCGGCTGTCCAAAGCGAACGTTCCCCGATCTCAAATGTATCAAGATGGCCGTTGAAGATCAGACGCCGGCCCGGTGCTCGCCCCCGGATCACGGCGACGACATTCACGATGGGATCCACATCAGTCATCAGGTCCACATCGATACCGCTCACGGTTTGAAGGAGTGACCGGATTTCACGCGCCAGGCCTGACGTGTCTCCTGGCGGATTTTCGCTGTTCACGCTTAACAGTCTAAGCAGGATGTCCGGGGCCTGATCACGCGCCTCTTGAGACCTTGCCTTCAACGTATCCCGGGCTGAACCAGCGTCGCCGCCGGGTCTCATATGATCGTTCATACCCTAAAGCTCACTGTATTTCCGCGCGTTGCCTCTCGACTTGTCGACCGGGTACTTCAGGGCATTCGCTGAAATCTTGTCAGAAGCCACCTCCAGCAGGTCGATGCCGGCCCGCTCGGTTATCAGCAACAGATAAAGCAGCACGTCGGCACATTCCTCTTCCAGTCGACTCTTGAAGTCAGGATTGTCAATTGCCGATTCTGTTTGCCCATCGGATTTCCATTGGGTCAATTCCAGAAGTTCCGCCGCTTCGAGGTTGAGCGAGAGAATCAGGTTCTTCAGGGAATGGAACTGTTTCCAGTCTCGCGCGTCCCTGAAGTCGATCAGACGTTCGGTCAGGTGATCGAGCGGGCTATCCCGGCCACTCACACCAGCTCTCCGGGCGTCCAAAACCGGTGAAAACGTTTGCAGAATAAAACTGTCATGTTAGGTTCTCCTCGCGTATCACCATGGTCGGGAATCTGGACCTAAAAGAATTAGGCTACTGGACCTAGACCGCCATCTGGGTATTATCCATTATCTGCGGCAAGTCTGCCAAAAAAATAATTGTTTGGGATGCTTCTGGTTTGAGAAGCTTCGAGAGAGGGAACTAATGTTCGTTGACAATCCGTTTGCGGAACTTTCCGCATCTGTATCGCCTGGCGTCATGCAGACATACGTTGTTATCATGATACTCCTGGTCGTCGGTGGAACGCTCTTTGACATCCTCCACAAGAGAAGTGCCCGGTACTTTTTCAACAGCATGAAGAAGGCCCAGGACAGGGGAGAGCGACAGGTTGCCGGAGGTGAAATGGCGTCTCTGGCAGTCAAGACCGCCGCAAAAGAGGTTTTGACCTCGTCCGAGTTCTGCAACCCTCACCGTCGAATTGCCCACCTTCTTGGCATGTATGGTTTTGTGATCTACGTCATCGCAACGCTTGTCATGGTCTTCAGCTATGCGACGCCGGAAACGCCCACTCCCGGCATCTGGCCTTTCCTGTGGACCGTTGGCGCCCTGATGGTTTGCGTAGGCGGCTACTGGTTCTGGTTTTTCATTCGCGCCGATGTCTCGGCCGAAGGCAGTTCGCCATTCCGCCTGATGCGCGCTGACCTGTTCATCGTTTCGCTTCTGGCAAGCGTAACGCTTGGCCTGTTGTGGTCGATCGTGCAGACACCGGAAAACAACACCGGGGCAAACGTCCTCCTGGGTCTGTATCTTCTCGCCACCACGGTGCTGTTTGGATCGATTCCGTGGTCAAAGTTTTCTCACATGTTTTTCAAGCCTGCAGCGGCCCTCCAGAAACGGGTGGAAACGGCGAATGGCTCACGGCGCAACTTGCCAGCGCCCGCCGACAAACCAGTTGTTTTTGGCAGCGGCCACCAACAGACCGGAAATTTCTAATACATCCATACTTGGAATTCGATACAGGGGATAACGTTTCACCATGCCAACATTTGTATATATGACAAGTTGCGACGGTTGCGGACATTGCGTCGATATCTGCCCGTCCGACATCATGCACATCGACCCGACCTACCGCCGTGCCTACAACATAGAGCCCAACTTTTGCTGGGAGTGTTATTCCTGTGTGAAGGCCTGTCCACAAAACGCAATTGATGTCCGCGGCTACGCGGAGTTCGCGCCCATGGGCCACAGTGTCCGTGTGCTGCGCGAACCGGAAAAAGGCACTGTTTCCTGGAGGGTCAAGTTCAGGGACGGTCGCGAGAAAAATTTCGTATCGCCGATCAGAACCACGGACTGGGGAACGATCCCCTCACCTGCTGATCTGCCGGTTCCAAGTGCCGATGCCCTGAATTCTCAGGAACTGGCGCATGAGCCGGATGCACTCAACATAGAAGGTGGGCTGCCAGCGCTCACCCGGGATCAACTCAAGCAAGGTGTTGTCTAGTGGGCCTCTTTAACAACAGAAAAACAATTCATGTGGATTCGGACGTTCTCGTCATTGGCGGGGGCATGGCCGGTTGCGGGGCGGCGTACGAATCCAGGTATTGGGGAC
>JAJFHC010000079.1 GCA_021775835.1 Hyphomicrobiales bacterium
CGGACCGGGCGGAACAGGCGCCGACTACATCAACTGCCCGATGAACGAAGATCAGTACAACACCTTCATCGACGCTCTCCTCGAAAACGAGAAGACTGAATTCAAGGACTGGGAATCCAACACGCCCTACTTCGATGGCTGTCTTCCGATTGAAGTCATGGCAGAGCGTGGCCGCGAGACCCTGCGTCACGGCCCTATGAAACCGGTCGGCCTGACCAACCCACGCGATCCCGACGTCAAGTGCCATGCGATCGTTCAGTTGCGACAGGACAATGCCCTGGGCACCCTCTACAATATGGTTGGTTTCCAGACCAAGCTGCGCCACGGCCTTCAGGCTCAGGTCTTCCAGATGATCCCGGGCCTGCAGAATGCAAGCTTTGCTCGCCTTGGCGGCCTTCACCGCAACACCTTCCTGAACAGCCCCAAGGTGCTGGATGACAGCCTGCGCCTGCGCGCCTGCCCTCGCCTGCGGTTTGCCGGCCAGATCACCGGCGTTGAAGGTTATGTGGAAAGTGCCGCCATCGGTCTTCTTGCCGGCCGTTTTGCAGCGGCCGAGCGAAACGGTGAAGCCATTGTGCCGCCGCCATTGACCACAGCGATGGGCGCTCTGTTACACCATATAACGGGCGGTCATCTTGCCGATGCCGGGAGTTCCAAACGATCTTTTCAACCCATGAACGTCAACTTTGGCCTGTTTCCCCCCGTCGAAACGCCATTGCGCGAAGACGGCAAGCGTTATCGCGGCAAGGAAAAGGCTCCGGCCCGCAAGCGTGCCTATACAAGCCGGGCGCTGGTAGATTTCGGGAGCTGGCTGGGATTGTCGGACATCGCAGCGGAGTAGCGTTGCTTAGTATCCGCGGTTCATGAACCGAGGTAGGCAAGAGAGAACATGGAATTCCTCGCGGTAGCTGCAATCGGCCTCTTCCTGGCACCTGTTGTTCTTGCCATCATCTCGCTGGCATCGACGCGCCGCCTCAAACATGAGGTAGCCTCCCTGCGCGTGATAGTGACCGAACTGAAGCGGGAGTTGACGGACCGTCAGGCAGGTCCAAAAACAAACGGCCAAAGCCAAACAGGCGATTCTGAATCCATCACCCCACCCGGGATCAAACCGGATGCCGCGCCCGATGAACATGAACCGGAGATGGTCGGGGCCCGTCCAGACTTTCCTGAGTTTGAATCTCAACCACTGAGAGGTGTTGCACGAGAAGACGTCGGAGAATCACCGCCACATTCCGGTTCTCCATCACAGCCGCCAACTCCTCCAACCCAGAGCATGGAGGAGAAAGTCGGAACAAAGTGGTCGGTATGGACCGGTGGGATTGCCTTGGCCCTTGGCGGCGTGTTCCTGGTCCGCTACTCCATCGAACAGGGCCTTGTTACACCGGCCATTCGGATCGCCATGGCGACCGTCCTCGCCATTGTCCTGGCAGCCGTCGGCGAATTCGCCCGACGCCGGGAGAACCTGTCCGCCGTCGCCGGTGTACGCGGCGCCCATATCCCTGGCGTCCTGACGGCCGCCGGGATCGTGACAGCTCTTGCGACGACTTTCGTGGCCTACGCCTTCTACGACTTCCTTGGCCCATTCACTGCTTTCATCGTCCTGGGGGCGGTATCGCTTGCAGCCCTTGCGGGTTCGAGCCTGCATGGACCGATGCTGGCAGCCCTGGGTCTTGTCGGCAGCTATGCAACTCCGGCACTGGTGGCTTCAGACCAGCCCAATGCAGCAGCCCTGTTTGTCTATCTCTTGTTCGTGACCGCAGCTACTTTTGTAACCGCCAGGCTGCGGAAATGGCTCTGGCTGGCAATTAGCGGCGCGATCGGTGCGATCATCTGGGGGCTGATCTGGTATGCGACGGCATGGAGTCTCGACGATGTTTTGCCAATGTCCGGTTACATACTTGTCCTGCTGACGATTACCGGAGTCATTCTAAAGACCGATGAACCGGAAGCGAAAGCAGACACCAGCCCCCCATACAACACCGATTGGCCCCTTGTCTGCCTCCTGAGTGGCGTCTCGATCCTGGGCTTCGGTTTGTTGCGGATGTCCGATTATACCGCAGTCTCCACTGTCGTTTATGCGATCACACTAGCCGGTTTTCTTGCCGCCGCATGGCGATGGAAAAGCCTGTTGCCGTTGGCCCCTGTGGCGGCAGCCTTGTTCCTGGGCGCTTATCTAACCTGGTATATCCCGGGCATCATCGAGAACACCCGGATCGATTTCGTAAAGCAACATCTGAACCTGTTTCCAATTGCGCCCCCTGCGCTCATGAAGTTCCTGCTTTTCGGGCTGGGATTCTCATTAATCTTCGGGGTAACCGGTTGCACCGCATTGTGTTTCGGCAAACGACATTATTTCTGGGCAGCAATATCCGCCCTGCCGCCTGTCATCGCCTTTGCATACGCCTATGTGCAGGCAACCGGTTTTCAACACAGCATCCCCTTCGGGCTGGCTGGCCTGGGATTGGCAGGGATTGCAACCATTGCCTGCGGCACATTCGATCGACTGCTTGAGGGGCGTCATCGGGACCTCACTGTGGGTATCTATGCGGTCGCGGCAGTCGCCGCCCTTGCATTGTCCTTCACGATTCTTCTCGACAGGGGCTGGCTGACCATTGCGCTTGCCTTGATCACACCGGGTCTTGGCTGGATTTCCGTCCGTCGTGAAATCCGCATCCTGCGCCATGTGACGACCGTCATCGCGGCTCTCGTCATTGTCCGTATCACCCTTGATCCTGCAATCATGGGCCGCGACGTCGGTGTCACGCCCGTCTTCAACTGGCTTTTGTATGGCTACGGCGTGCCGGCACTGGCCTTCGCTGGGGCCGCCTATATCTACAGGCGTGTCAAAGAGGACTTGCATTCGGGTATTCTCGAAGCCGCAGCCATCCTGTTTGCCGTACTCCTTGTGACACTGCAGATCAGGCACCTGGTGAATGACGGTGACATATACAGCCAGTCCCTGGGACTGGGCGAACTCAGCCTTCACACAATGACCATGCTCGGCCTGTCACTGGGCTACCAGTTCCTGCATAGCCAGACCGGTCGAATTGTCCCCAAACACGCAGCCGCCTTGCTTAGCGTCGCGGGCCTGATCCTTCTGATCGCCGGGCACATCGGCTTCGCCAACCCCATGTTCACAAACGACGACATCGGCGACGGCAGGTTCTTGAACACGCTGCTGCTCGGTTATGCCCTTCCCGGGTTCTTGTGTGCCATCATCGCATGGATTTCTGCCGGTAAGCGTCCAGACTACTACACGCAGGCTTTCGCCGGTGTCGCGTTGCTCCTTGTCTTCGCCTATGTTTCTCTCGAAGTAAGGACGGTATTTCAGGGCGCCACACTCGCAACCGGCCCAACAACCGATCTCGAGTCCTATACCTATTCCGCGGTCTGGCTTGTGTTCGGATTGGTCTTGCTTGTCGCCGGTGTGATCTTTGCCAGAGCACCGCTCCGTTACGCGTCATTACCTGTCATCGTATTGACGGTCGCCAAGGTGTTCCTGGTAGACATGGCCAATTTGACTGGCATCCTGCGAGCCCTGTCCTTCATCGGGCTTGGCCTCGTCCTGATGGCCATCGGATATCTCTATCAGAAGCTCATATTTCCCAAGTTGCTTGCAACCGGTACTCAAGCCGCCAACGAAGTTGAAACGGACGCGAACGTCTGATTGAATTTGTTTCCATTGAACGCGGCGGCATCAACTCTGTTCGTCCACAATGGAAAAGATTTCTGGTAGCCAGCTTCACCATTCAAGCCCTGTACCCAAAGGGATCATCCACACTGTGGCAGGGTTCGGTGAACCAGTGGGCATGATCCTCGCCCATATAGAAGTGGTCTTCGAGGCGAACGCCGAACTCCCCGTAGATGCAGATCATCGGTTCGTTTGAGAAACACATTCCCGGTTGAAGCAGCGTCTTGTTGCCTTCGACCAGGTATTCCCATTCGTGAACATCAAGCCCGATTCCGTGACCTGTTCGATGCGGCAGTCCGGGGACTGCGTAGCCAGGGCCGAAACCGCCACGCTCGACCACGCGCCGTGCCGCACGATCCACATCCTCGCAAGCCACACCGACTTTGGCCGCATCAAATGCTGCCATCTGGGCTTCCTTTTCAAGTTCCCAAACATCACGCTGTCGCTGGCTCGGTTCGCCAAAGACATAGGATCGCGTAATATCGGAGTGATATCCCTCAACTGGCGCACCGGTATCGATCAGCACCATGTCGCCCTCACGAAGCGATTGTGGATAGTCAACGCCGTGGGGGTAAGCCGTCGCTTCGCCGAAGAGAACGATGCAGAAAGTCGGTGGTCCGTCCGCTCCCAGAACATGGTGGGCCTGCGTGACAAAGTCTTCGACTTCCCTGGTGGCAATACCTTCATGGAGAATTCGCCCACAGGCTTTCTGTACCTCAAGGGTGATATCCTTGGCCTTTTGCATCAGGGCAAGTTCAGCATCGGACTTTATCATCCGGCAGGCACCTGTAATCTGCGCACCATTGACAAAGTCGAACGCATTTCCGGCCCGCCGCAAACCGTCAAATGTAAAAAAGGGCGTCGCTTCGTCGAGAGCCAAGCGTCCGCTCATCGTTCCATTGGATTGTATAGTGTCGACGATCAGTGCCGTCGGGTCCTCATGTTCCTGCCATGTCCTGATCTCACCGTTCACCTGAAGCATGCTGTCCAGTTTGGCTTCTTCGAAAGCCGGACAAATGTAGGAGATTTCACCATTGGCCGGGATGATAGCGCCGTGCAACCGTTCGCTGGCATGGACCGTCAATCCAGTGAAGTAGGCCAAGCTTGTGGAGGCATCGAGGTAGAGCGCATCCAGTCCCTTTTCACTCATCAGGGATTGAGCCTTTACAATGCGCTGGCGCCGCACCTCAAGCGTGATCGCGGCGACGTCCCTGCGCATGGGCGTCAGGATCGCCAGTTCCCTAGCGATCGATGATCCGCCGACACCTGTCGTCATTTCAAAACTCTCCAACAAAAACAAACATCAGAATTCCTTCCACCAAGACGCCTTCAGGAGATGAAGCTGACGGCGCCATTGTGCGACTTCACAAACGGTCGTGAAAGGATCAAACCCTGGTTTCTCCATGTGTTTGAGATAAAGCTCGCACAAGCTAACGGGCAAAAATGCCGGCAGCGCATCGATTGACACGTCACCGTCGAATGATCGTGCTTTTTCGAGATGGGCACGGGCTGAATGCCGCAGAACGCTCAACACCAGGTTTATGGTCTCATTGCTCTTGCCCTCGATAAACGCTGCAACGGAAAGACCGTGGTCAAAGAGAAGCCCCTGGGGCACGAAGACCTGGCCGCGAGAGCGGTGAATTGCCATACCGCGTAACAGCCCCGTAATCGCATAGGCAACCCCGGCATGACCTGACACATTTGACGACCGCGTCGCCAATTCACCAACAAGGATCTGAGTTGCCAGTTGCAGAATGACCGACGAAGTCTCGCCAGCATACCCTTCAAGGTCATTCATCGTTGGCATCGGGTCATCGTACAAGTCGAACCGGCGCGCCTCGATGAGATTCTGCATTGGCGCCTTTGGCAGCGCTGCCGCGGAAACCGCCGTAGCAAGGGCTTTTAGCACAGGGTGGCCGAATGTTTCATCGGCGAAAATGGAGTCGATCCCGTCCGCCCACCATCGCAGCCGGATCTCACCCAGGTTGGGTTCAGTCACAACTTCACGAATTCGCGCAATCTCGATGTTCAGGGCATACAACGCAAACAGCGAAGGCCGTTTTGCGACGGGGGCAAACAATGTTGCCAGATAACGATCCTTGTCGTAGGTCCGCACCAGTTCCATGCAATAGTCATTAGGATCGCCAGAGGCGTTGCTCTCGTCATTCATACGTTCCAGCCCCTCCCGCTCAGGGGTTTTCAACCGCGATCAAGGCTGCGGCGACTGCCCTCTGTTCAGCCAGCAAAACATTGTACGTCCGCGCGGCCGCCCCCGTCGACATGATGTCCAGGCCGATTCCCCGACGGTCAAATTCCTGTCTGATGTCCTGAGCCGGCCTCACCATGTTTTCACCGCAGCCAAGCAGCAGAAACCCGATCGCATCACCTTCGTCGAACACCGGTTGAAAATCGCTCAGTGTAAAATCCATGGGGTTTGTAACCGGCCAGCCATAAACACCACTGGGGAGAAGCAGGATCGCGCCGCGGTGGGACATATCGGCAAATCTGAAGCCGCCGTTCCCATACGCATCGATCGCAGGACGACCGGGAAATCGGGGCTGGGTGATTTCCATGGTCAACCCGCCCCCGTCAAATCAGGAACCGGCCGTGGCGCCCTGGCCTCTGCCTTCTTTGGCTTTCGGTCCTCCAAGGCCGCTCCAGTCACGCTTGACACCAAGTCTCAGTAGCAATGGAGAGGCAATGAAGATAGAAGAGTAAGTCCCGATGACAACGCCCCAGATCATGGCAAATGTGAATCCGCGCAAGTTTTCACCGCCGAAAATGTAGAGTGACAAGAGGGCAACAAGCGTTGTGACGGACGTCAGAATGGTGCGTGACAGTGTGTTGTTGATCGACAGGTTCAGGAGATCCTCAAGCGGCATTTTCTTGTAACGGCGCAGGTTTTCGCGAACCCGATCATACACCACGACCGTATCGTTGAGCGAGTACCCCACAATTGTCAGAATTGCCGCGATGATCGAGAGGTTGAATTCAAGCTGCAGAATTGAAAACATGCCTATGGTCACCAGCACATCGTGGACAAGCGCCAGCACCGCCCCGACACTGAATTGCCACTCAAACCGGAACCAGATGTAGATAAGGACTGAAAATATCGCCACCAGCACCGCGATGGCACTGCCTTGCACGAGTTCACCGCTGACGGTCGGACCGACCACCTCTACCCGGCGGTAAGTCATGCCTTCGCCGAGAGTTTCCTTGATCTTCGCAACAACAACTTGTTGCGCTTCATCGCCACCGGGCTGTTGCTCGAGCCTTATGAGCACAACATCCGGCGATCCGAACTCCTGAATCGCCACATCTCCAAGATCCAAGCTGCCGATCTGGCTGCGAAGACTGACCACATCGGCATTTCCCGGTGTCTTGAGCTCAATCAGCGTACCGCCGCGAAAATCGATCCCATAATTCAGTCCAAGCATGACAAACAGGACAACCGAGGCAATCGCAGCGGTGACTGAACCAAAAAACGCAACATTACGAAGTCCAAGAAAGGGAATCTTGGTTTCGGCGGGAACAAAGCGAACCGGAAACATGGACGAAACTCTTTCTTTTAAATCGGGACGGCTGTCGGACGGGTACGGCGCAGCCAAATCGATACCAGCAGCCTGGTCAGCGTAAAGGCCGTAAACACAGACGTTATGATTCCGATAGCCAACGTCACAGCAAATCCGCGTACGGGACCCGAACCCAGCTGAAACAACACGAATGCAGCAATGAAGGTCGTGATATTGGCGTCAAGAATAGTGCCCAACGCCCTTTTGTAGCCCGCTTCAATCGAGGCAATGGGTGTCTTGCCCGCCCTTATTTCCTCGCGGATACGCTCAAAGATCAGCACGTTGGCATCCACGGCCATACCGATGGTCAGAACAATCCCGGCAATACCCGGTAGTGTCAGCGTTGCCTGCAGAAGGGAAAGTACACCAACAATCAGTAGAATGTTGATCGCAAGGGCGAAATTGGCAAATACGCCGAATAGACCATATGCCACAATGATAAAGGCAACGACGGCGACAAGGCCTATGACGGAAGCAATCTTGCCGGCAGCAATCGAGTCGGCCCCAAGCCCCGGCCCAACGGTCCGTTCTTCGGTGATTGTCAGACGCGCAGGCAATGCACCGGCTCTCAACAGGATCGCGAGGTCGTTGGCTTCCTGAACACTGAAGTCTCCACTGATCTGCCCTGACCCGCCGAGAATGGCCTCGCGAATAACAGGTGCACTGATGACCTTGTTGTCGAGAACGATAGCAAACGGCCTTCCGACGTTCTTTTGCGTAACCCTTCCGAACCGCGTGGCCCCTGACGAATCGAAGCGGAACGAGACAATCGGTTCATTGGTTTGCTGGTCAAAACCTGGCTGCGCATCCACCAGGTTTTCACCGCTGACCATGATACGCTTTTCGATAAGATACTTCTGCGCGGATCCGTCTTCAGACTCCAGTATTTCAGAACCCGCGGGAATCTTGGTCTCGATGGCCTGCTGTGCAGTGGTTGATGTATTGACAAGCCGAAACGCAAGTTTCGCTGTCGTTCCAAGCAAACGTTTCAACTGCTCTGGATCCTGCAGTCCGGGAACCTGAACCAGTATCCGGTCCACACCCTGGCGCTGGATCGTCGGCTCCGTCGTGCCCAGGGCATCGATCCGGCGCCGTATAATTTCAATCGATTGTTCAATGGTCGACCGAATCCGCTCGTCAATGGCCGCCGGCGTCAACTCCAGGGTGATCTGATTTCCCGAAACCGACTGCACGTCGATATCCATTGACTGCGAGGTTGCGGCAAGAATTCCCGTGTTCACCGGTGTCGCCAGCGTCCGTAGCTTCCGCATCGCCCGGTCAAAATCTTCAGCCTTGCGAATTCGTACCGATGCCCTTCGGTTTGAAACATTCAAATTCTGATAGCCGATCTTTTCGCCTCTCAGATTCGTCCTGACATCATCAATGATCGACTGCAGACGGTCGGTGATAACCTCCTCGACATCGACTTCCAGAAGCATGTGAGAACCACCCTGCAAATCCAGGCCGAGGTGGACCTTCTTGTGCGGCAGCCAGTCGGGCATGTTCGATAGCACCGAAGACGGAATGACGTTCGGCATCGCCAGGAGCACACCGAGGACACATAGCGCCGTAATCAGTCCGGTTTTCCATTTTGAAAAATGCAGCATTGTCGTAAAGGGACCTTCGAGACTGTCAACGTACTAAACGATTCGACTCACGCACCGGTTCTCCGAAAATTCGGGCGCCCGGCTCAGGATTTCGAATCGTCGGCGGCCGGTTCACCTTTTACGCGAACTTCGGTCACAAACTGCTTGAGAATTTTAATTTTCACGCCTTCGCTGACTTCGATCATGGCTTCGTTGTCGTCAAGCACCTTCGAAACCTTGCCGATCATACCGCCGGAGGTAACGACAGTATCGCCGCGACGCAGATTTGTAACCAGTTCCTTATGCTGTTTCGCCCTTTTTTGCTGTGGACGGATAAGCAGGAAATAAAATATGGCGAACATGGCAACAAGCGGAAACAGGAACTCTCCAATTCCGCCAAGACCGCCAGCACCCTGCGCGTAAGCTGGTGTAATAAACATTCACTGCTCCTGAACATAAAAAGGGCGATGCGTTGACCCGAATGCCAAATCAACCGCCACTGACATCATTGCCGGGGAATATACTCACGACGCTCCACATTGCAAACAATACCGGACGTCACAAATCAGCGCAGGAACGACACAAAGACCCATTTACCAAATCTCGCACCTCCATTCACGTGAATCTCGACAAAATCAGTCCCCATGATAGGGTCCGCGCCGTGTCACGCGTAGCTATACATTCCCAACAAACACAAGATTACCAATGACCGACAAATCAATTCCCGTTGCCCTCGAGGCCATTGAAGCCAAACTCGACCGCATGGCCTCAGCCATCGAGAGAATGGCACCACCGCCCGCAGCCAATCCCGACTTCAAAAATGCCAACGCATTCGTCTGGCAGCCGGCAACTCCGGTCTTGTCTCCGGTTCACAAAGTGAACAAGGTCGATATGTCCCTGTTGCGCGGTATCGACCGCATGCGGGACACGCTTTACGACAACACCGAACGATTCTCCCAGGCCTATCCCGCCAACAACGCTCTTCTCTGGGGCGCCCGCGGCATGGGCAAAAGTTCTCTGGTGAAGGCGGTCCACGCGGAAGTCTGCCAAAAATCGGACAATATGCTGAAACTCATCGAGATTCACCGCGAGGACATAGAGTCGCTTCCCGATCTGATGACCATCGTGCGCCCCACACGATATCGTTTCATCGTTTTTTGCGACGATCTCTCTTTCGACAACAACGATACCTCCTACAAGTCCCTGAAAGCGGTCCTGGAAGGCGGCATCGAGGGACGCCCGGACAATGTAATCTTCTACGCAACGTCAAACAGGCGTCATCTCCTGCCCCGGGACATGATGGAAAACGAGCGATCCACCGCAATCAACCCCTCCGAAGCTGTCCAGGAAAAGGTATCGTTGTCAGACAGGTTCGGACTCTGGCTTGGATTTCACAATTGCGCACAGCCTGAATATCTTGAGATGGTCGAAACCTACGCAACGCATTTCGGGCTGGATGTGGCGCCAGACAAACTCAAGGCCATGGCGCTGGAATGGTCGACAACCCGAGGCGCCAGATCCGGCCGGGTTGCGTGGCAATTCATCCAGGATCTGGCAGGTCGGATGGAGATTCGGATCAGTTCCTGAGGAATGTGACCGGTTCTCCAAAAAGACAACGCGCCGCACCCGAAGGCGCACCGCGCGTTGTCCCCCCTCCGAAACGAATTCGGAATTGTTATCGTCAGCCGCCGGCGACTTTCGAAGATTCGAGGCTTTTGAGCGGATTGACGGCAGAAGAGCCCTTTCGGATTTCGAAGTGAAGCTGCGGACTTGTCACAGATCCAGTCCTACCGGCTTTGGAAATCACCTGGCCGCGTTTCACTCGTTGTCCCCGGCGTACCAGAAGGTTCTTGTTGTGCGCATAGGCCGTTACCCAGTTGCCTGAGTGCCTGATGAGAACAAGATTGCCGTAACCCTTTAGCTCGTTGCCGGCATAGGCCACGACACCGTTCTCAGCCGCCTTGACGGAAGTGCCTTCCGGCACGGCGATATTGATCCCGTCGTTCTTGGAACCGTTGGGCTTGGCGCCAAACCGGGAGATGACCCGACCGCGTACTGGCCACCGGAATTTCGAGCCGGAACGGGCACGGGGCTTGGGAAGTTTGCCGCTACGAACGGGTTTCGCTGCAGGCCTGGCCGCGGCAACTTTCGCCGAACTCGCCTTGGCCTTCTTAAAGTTTTTGTCGGAAGCCGGTTTCCGATCAGGCTTGGGCACTGACGCGACCTTCACAGTCGGTGCTGCGCGAGCCACAGACTGCCTTTTTGCCTGAGCAACCGGCCGCGCTGGAGCCGCCGCTAAAGTGCCACCTGCAAGATCGCCACCTGCCGGTATGCGCAACCGCTGACCGACCTTAAGGGTGTAGGGCCAGCCGATCCGATTGTGCTGAGCCAGGATATTTGCCTTCATGCCATTGTTGCGGGCAACACTGTAAAGTGTGTCGCCGGCGGCAACGACATGTTGCCCCGAACCTGATGCAGAACGGACCGTGCCAGAATAAGAGGAGACCGGGCGGGCCGCTGCGGTAGCCACCGGTGCGGCAGTCGCGGCACGCGCATAACCATGACCGGGAAGCGTGAGGGTCTGACCGATGTTGATGTTGTAGGGCGGTGCAATTGAATTGGCTGCACTCAGTTGCCTGACATGAACATTGTTGGCCCGGGCAATACTGAATAACGTGTCGCCCGGCATGACGACCACGGAACCGGCGTGAGCGGTTCTGATCGGCGCTGTGGTCTCCACAGGAACCGACGTCACAGTCGTAGAGTCCACTCTATTGCTCGGTGGGATCGACGCCGTATATGTATTATCGACACCGGCTGAACCGTTGTTACTGGAATACCCAGTTCCACCGGACGCTTGTTGACCGCCAAACGGGCCAAACCGGTCTGCTGATGTGCTGCAGGCCGCAAGGGTTGCCATGGCCAGAATCGCTGCGCTCACCTGCAGGGATTTGCCGACCGAAATCTGCCTAGAATTACGCCTCATACTCACGCTCCGCGACTAACATTTAACAGCATACTGACGTGGTTTGGTTAAGGAGGCGTTTATTCCGGGGTTAGGATTCGTTAACGGGCAATCTGGAGGTCAGGCGGTAGTCTACATTTCCTTGGCCATGCCTTCGACCAATGGAACAAAGCGCACAGGTAGCAATGTTTCAGGAACATAACTGCCGTCTTCCTCGACGATGACACGCACGAGACCCTGATCACCGTTGCCGGTGTCCACCGGCACCACGAGTATTCCGCCGGGGCGCAATTGGTCGATCAGGGCAAGCGGTAGTGTCTTTGCCGCAGCCGTCACGATGATCCGGTCGAACGGTGCCTGAGACGGCCATCCCTTCGTGCCGTCCCCTGCCATTGAAGTAATGTTGGATATCCGTAGTGCCGAGAAACGCTTTTCCGCATCCCGAAGCAACGTGCGGTAACGCTCAATCGTGTACACCCGACGACACAAAAGAGAGAGCACAGCCGCCTGATAGCCTGATCCGGTTCCCACTTCGAGCACCTTCATCCTGTCGTCCAGGCGCAACTTTTCCGTCATGAATGCAACAACATATGGCTGGCTTATGGTCTGACCGCATTCGATGGGAAGAGACTGGTCCGCATAGGCCTGTTCGGCGAATACAGGATTGATGAAGTCCTCCCGCGGAATACGCTCAATCGCTGAAAGCACCCGTGTGTCCCGAATACCGCGGTTACGCAGGCTCATGATCAGTTCGATCTTGTGATAGTCGTCACTCACAATCCGCTGGTTCCTCAGATTACCGTCATCCGCCATAGGACGGCTAATGTCGTATAGTCCAGCCTCCGCTCCTGAACACGGTCATCCAAGGACGGAACGGAGCGTGTCCTTTGTCTCGGAATGCGTCAAATTCATATGAAGCGGCGTCACTGAGATCCGGGAATTGTATACCGAATACAGATCAGTGCCGACTCGCGGGTCGCTACGGCGGGCCTCGAAACCCAACCAGAAATAGCGCCTGCCACGGGCGTCACGTCTTTCGTCAATTTCCAAAAGTGCCTGATCGCGTTTGCCCTGGTCGGTCACATCGATACCCTCAACGGCATCAGGAAGCACGTCAGGGAAATTCACATTCACGAGAATGCCCTCTCCCCACGGTGCCTTCAGCAACCGTGATACCAAGTTCGGTCCATGCTTCTCTGCCGTTTCCCACTTGATCACCGCTGAATTGTCGAAGCCGTACGACTGGCTCAAGGCGATGGACCGCACACCGAGAGCAGTTCCCTCCATCGCTGCCGCAATCGTCCCCGAGTATGTAACGTCTTCTGCGATGTTCTGGCCTCGATTTACGCCGGAAAGGACGAGGTCAGGCATCGAGGGCATGATCTTCTTGGCCGCCATCAACACACAATCTGTCGGTGTACCCTTGATTGCAAAGGTCCGCTCGTCCAGTTTGCGCAACCGCAACGGATCCGCCAGGGTAAGTGAACGGGACGCACCGCTCTGCTCGGATTCGGGCGCAACCGTCCAGATGTCATCGCTCAGCGCACGGGCAATCCGCTCCAGGCTCTTCAGACCCGGCGCATGAATGCCGTCGTCATTGGTAATAAGAATTCGCATCAATCAAACTCCGGGCTGACCTCGAACTGTTTGCTCATGGAACCTGACCCTCAACAGGCGCTAGGCTGGCAGCGCTTCTATTCGCTCCAGACCGCCCATATAAGGTTGCAGCACATCCGGCACAGTAACCGTCCCATCCGAATTCTGGAAATTCTCGAGAATGGCAATCATCGTCCGGCCGACCGCCAGTCCGGATCCGTTGAGTGTGTGCACGAACCGCGTGCCTTTTTCGTTCGCAGGCCGATAACGCGCCTGCATCCGCCGCGCCTGAAAATCGCCACAGACTGAACAGCTCGATATTTCCCGATAGGCGTTCTGCCCCGGCAACCAGACCTCGAGGTCATACGTCTTGCGTGCGCCAAAGCCCATGTCTCCGGTCGAAAGCACCATGACCCGGTAATGCAGGCCAAGCCTTTTGAGGACTTCTTCGGCGCACCCGCGCATCCGCTCAAGTTCTTCAGTCGAATTCTCCGGCGTCGTTATGCTCACCATTTCAACCTTGGAGAACTGGTGCTGACGGATCATGCCGCGCGTATCCCGCCCGGCAGCACCGGCTTCCAGTCGAAAACAGGGGGTGTACGCGGTGAACCGCTTCGGCAGCTCTTCTTCTTCGAGAATGCTCTCGCGCACCAGATTGGTCAGGGGCACTTCTGCCGTCGGGATCAACCAGAAGCCATCCTCGGTCCGGAACTGATCGTCGGCAAATTTCGGCAATTGCGCTGTGCCGTACATCACATGATCGCGCACCAGAAACGGCGGCAACACATCCAGATAGCCATGTTCCTGAGTATGAAGGTCGATCATGAAGGCAGCGATTGCCCGTTCCATGCGAGCCAAAGGACCTTTCAGAACGACAAAACGTGCACCGGACAGTTTGGCGGCAGTCTCGAAATCCATTTGGCCGAGGTTTTCACCAATTTCGAAGTGCTGCTTAGGCTCAAAGTCGAAATTGGGCACGGTCCCGTGCTTGTGGGTTTCAACATTGGCCGATTCGTCATCGCCCAAAGGCACATCCTCAAGCGGCAGATTGGGAATTTGCGAGAGGATCGTTGCAAGTTCTTCATCGAGGCGGCGCTCTTCTTCTTCGCCCTCCTGAATGACTGATTTCAGCTCGGCAATCTCCTCGATCAGGCCCTGGGCCCGATCCTCATCACCCGACGCCTTTGCGGCTCCGATCTGCTTGGAAGCGTCATTGCGCCTGCCTTGCGCATCCTGAAGCAAGGCAATCTTTTCGCGTCGCACCTGGTCCAGAGCCAGCAGCCTGTCGGCTACCGGTTCGTGACCGCGTTTGGCAAGGGTTGTGTCAAACGCCTGGGGATCCTCGCGGATCAGTTTTAGATCGAACATCGGGATATCCTGAAAACACTGGAATTCGCCTGTCCGAACTCACGGACTGGCGTGTTGGCATGTGTATACGATGGAGCGGGAAAGGCGTCTAGCATGCAGGTCCTGTCATGACCAGTATACGGAGAAAAGAAAAACCCCGACGCTCACTTAGCCGGATTCGTTCTCCGCATCGCGCAGGGCCTCGGCTTCTTTCCTTTTCTTTTCCACCATCTTCACCGAGATGATCGAAATCTCATAGAGAATGAGCGTCGGCAGGGCCAGCCCGATCTGGCTGATCGGATCGGGCGGTGTCAGAACTGCGGCAAGCCCGAATGTACCCACAACCGCATACTTGCGTTTGGCTTTCAGACCATCCGCCGTTGCCAGCCCGGCACGGGCCATCAATGTAAGAATGACCGGCAGCTGAAAACAAAGGCCAAACGCAAATATCAGGGTCATGATCAGTCCCAGATACTCACTGACCCGTGCGGTCAGCTTAATTGTCGCCTGCCCTTCGACACCTTGCTGTTCAAGGCCGAGGAAGAACTGCATGGCAAGCGGCATCACGCCGAAATAGACCAGTGCGGCCCCGAGTACGAATAAAAAGGGTGTGGCAATCAGAAAGGGCAGGAATGCCTTTTGTTCATTTTTGTAGAGGCCGGGCGCCACGAACATATAGAGCTGTCCGGCAATAACAGGAAAGGCGATGAACAAGGCACCGAACAACGCAAGCTTGAGTTGGGTAAAGAAAAACTCCTGCGGCGCAGTATAAATCAGCTGAATGTCGGTATCTTCGCCTACCGCCTGCTCATAGGGGTACAGCAGCAGGTTGAAAATATCCTGAGCGAAATAGAAACATATGACAAACGCGATAGCGATACCGATGAGCGATTTCACAAGCCGCATGCGCAGCTCGATCAAATGCTCGACCAGCGGCGCTTCGGAGTTCTTTATTTCATCTTCTGACACGATTTGATTGATCCGGCTAAATCACGATGCGACTGTCTTCGCGGGCGTTTCCACCACATCTGCTTCGGCAGTCTTTGTTTCGTCGTCGCCATCTGCATCCCGGGATGAGCCATCCTGATCCAGCGCCAGATCGGACACTGGCTCTGGCTCAGCCCCTGCCTCTTCTGCCTGAACCGCGGTATCCGCTCCATCATCACTGGCAACCACGTCAGCGGACGTCTCGGACGTATCGCCGGATCCGTCATCGGACGGCGACGCTTCTCCAGTGCCGCAATCGGCCTCGGACCCCATATCGACGGGCTTGTCCAGTTCGTCCTTGATATCCTTGCCGGCATCGCTGAAAGCGCTTAACGGATCTCCGAAATCGCCTGATCGCGCGGTCTCTTCCACCGACGCAATGCCCTTGCGAACCTCATCGAGCCCAGCCTCATCGGCAGCCTCATTGAAATGTTGCTGAAATTCCCGAGCCATGCTGCGCGCCTTGCCGACAAACTGGCCGACCGTCCGCAACATTTTGGGCAAGTCCCTGGGGCCGACCACCACAATTGCGACGACCGCCAAAACAATAACCTCGGTTGCACCGATATCAAACATTCACGCTGTCCATCATCTGGCTTTGTTCACTTCCATGTATTGGCTGACAAGCCGGAAATGAAAACCAGTTCCAGAGCCGGTACTGCAATTCAACTTTTTGCAGCATCACTCTCTGTTTTTGCAGCAGTTGCGGCGGTTTCCGCATCCGAATGATCGATGGTCTTGACGTCTCCATCGGCGGTTTCAGTGGGGTCGTCTTGCATGCCCTTTTTGAAACTCTTGATGCCTTTGGCCACATCACCCATCAGTTCGGAGATCTTGCCCCGCCCGAAAAGGAGCACGACGATCACTCCAACAATTGCTATCTGCCAAATACCGATTGACATGGTTTGAATTCTCCTGAATTTCGATCACGATTTCTCGCACTATCGCAAAATCACGGTTGCACCGCAACAAACGACGGATAAATTTGCAATTACCGGTTAACGATGATGGGTTTCCTAACACCGCAAAAGTCCGCCAACAATGACCGCATTGGTCAGACTGCAATCTTCGCTAGAATAGCATTTTCCACCATACTGTTTGTCCGTACCATTCGACGGAACCCGTACCCAATAGCATAAATTCAAGACAGTACGAGTTCTTTTAAAACCATCACTTGGGAAACACGAAAATATGTGCCGGGTCAGCGCAAACCCGCACGACATCGCCGCTCGCCGGCGCTTCGCTATCGCGCAACTTCATACGGACCGCCTTCTCGTAGTTGGCAACAGCCAAAGTGACGAGGCTATGATCTCCGAGAAACCTCGACGTGCGCACCAATACTTCAAACCCGCCCTTCGAACACAGCGCAATGGCGGACGGGCGCACCAGAACC
>JAJFHC010000080.1 GCA_021775835.1 Hyphomicrobiales bacterium
TGAACCAAAGGATGGATACTGGTCCAATGTCTGGCAACACAAACCCTGGTGCGCATCCTACTGGTTTGGCACGCCGACACCGGACGGCATTTTCACTCTGGGATATAAAGGGGGGGCCGGATGGAACGCCACGTTCTGGGACAACGCCCGTTTCAACGAGCTGCTGAAAAAGGCTCGTGCCGAACTGGACGATGCGAATCGCGGCGAAATGTATGGTGAAATGCAACGGATCGTTCGAGACCAGGCCGGTACTGTTGTGCCGCTGTTTGCCAACGACGTCTTTGCTACGAGCAATAAGATCGGGCACGGAGAGCTTGCCAACAACAACGAAGTCGACGGGCGGATGTTCTTCGAGCGCTGGTGGTTCGCCTGACTGTTTCCACTCTGCCGGGATGTTTCCGGCAGAGTGCACTTTTTGCCGTCAGGCCATTTCGCGCATAAACGCAAGGTTGTTTGCTAAACAGGAAACTCGCTTGATATGGTTTCCAGTTCAAGAATGCAGTCGATCAAGCGCGCGGTCGACATTTCCCTCTCCATGTTGGCAACATAGGGCGCTTCCCGTTTGGTTGTTTCGGCAATGCCGGACACAATGCGGGCGTCGGGATAGGAAAAGCCCAGATCGCTTAGGCGCGTCGGTAGTCCGATCGTCAGATAAAAAGACATAATGTCATCAAGAAACGCGCGATCCCGTCCTTCAGCAATGAGTTGAACGAGGAGCCCCCAGGCCACCAATTCACCGTGAAGCGAATGTTGCGCTTCAGGTTGTGCCGTAAGTCCCCGGGTTAAGCCGTGTGCAAGAGCCAGGCCGCCACTCTCAAATCCAAGTCCACTCAACAACACGGTCGCTTCAACCGTATTCTCCACGTGTTCGTCGACTGACCCCTTCTTCACAGCGTCGACGGCCTTCACGCCGTGGAGTCTGAGGATTGAATAACAGGAATCACACAGAGTGAGGGCGGTCATTGTCGGTAATCCGTCAAAGAAATTCCGAGCTCCCGTCAGCGCGCATTGGCCAGCTTCGAATTTCTTGGATATGGCATCCCCGATCCCCGCAACCAAAAACCGGGGCGGTGCAGCGGCAATAATCTTGGTATCAACAACCACAGCATCCGGATTCTTGGGAAGCTTCAATACTTCCGATATCCTGTGCTGTTGGTCGTAAACGACGATCAGGCGGCTTGTAGGGGCGTCATTTGAAGCAATTGTCGGAACAATCACAATCGGAAGGCCGAGGTTTAGGCTGACTCCCTTCGCCGTATCGATCGTCTTGCCACCTCCTATGCCGACAACTGCCTCGCAGCCGGAATGCCGAGCAGCTTCCGTCTGGCGATAGATTTCATCGCGGGTACATTCACCGTCAAATTGACTGAAGATGGCTTTGGAACCGGCGTCCTCGAAGGAACCCGCAACATCATCTTTAAGCAATCCGGTGACAACCGTGTCGGCCAGCACGAATGCAGATGATGCCAGCTCCGAAACGATCTCTGGCACCGAAGAGATGGCCCCTTGTCCTTGAATGTAACGGCTCGGCGCACCCAGAATCCTAAGATTGTTCATCTCTGCATCTTTCACGTTGTGTGGCCAATCCGAACGTTTGAACCGTCCGTATACCGATGAATACGTTTATATATGGCGATGAGGTAACTCAATTGGTTTCCAATGATTTTTGCGCTCGGACATCTCATTCAAACAAGGTTCTTGAGAACACACGACCATTGTAGTAAAACGATTTAGTGAAATCAACTATGGAACCTAGAATGCCGAGAGATGGAAAGACAACCCAGCGCGTTGCCCGTCGCGGTCGGCGTCGGAGAGGCGACTCCACAGAGGAAGTGGTTCCGTCCGCGCCAGCATTCATCACGCGAACCGCACCGACATACGAATACCTTTCAAACGAGGGATTGCAACGCATTGAAGACGAAGCCGAAAGACTTCTGGTAGAGATCGGCATCGAGTTTCGGGACTATCCACCGACACTCGACGTCTTCAAGAAAGCCGGCGCCGACGTTTGCGGTGAATTGGTGCGTTTTCAGCCTGGGATGTGCCGTGAAATCATCACGAAGTCAGCACCTCAGAGCTTCACCCAATTGTCGCGAAATCCAGATCGCAACGTAAAAATCGGAAAGGAGGCGATGGTATTTTCGCCGCTCTACGGGGCTCCATTCGTGCGGAGTCTGGACATCGACAGGCGTTTTGCCACCATCGAGGACTTCAACAATTTTGTGAAACTGTCCCAGCTTACGCCCAACATGCATCATACGGGTGGAACGATTTGCGAGCCCACCGACATTCCCGTGAGCAAACGCCATCTCGATATGGTCTACGGTCACATTCGTTATTCTGACAAACCCTATATGGGGGCTGTAACTTCCGGATGGCAGGCCGAAGACAGCATTCGCATGACCGAAATGGTCTTTGGCAAAAACGTGGTCGACCAAGACTGCTGTATTCTGGCGATGATTAATCCGACCTCCCCGCTTGTCTATGACAAGGATGCGCTTGAATCCCTGCATGTGTACGCAGCACATGGTCAGGGCTCAGTCGTAACTCCCTTCATTATCGCCGGTGCATCGGGGCCGGTCACTCCTGCATCGATGCTCGCTCAGTTGCTGGCTGAGGCGATGGCGGGGATGGCCCTTGCTCAACTCATCCGACCCGGCGCCCCAGTTATTTTCGGAATCAATTCAATGGGTCTCAACATGCGAACCGGAGCACCGGTACGGTTCGACGAATCCTGGAAATGCGTCCTGGCTTGCGGCCAACTGGCCCGGCGATTGGGCGTCCCTTTCCGTTGCGGAGGCTCATCGTCCACGTCGAAGATACCGGATGCTCAGGCTGGGTATGAGTCGGCGCTTTATTTGAACTACACGGTTCAGTCAGGGGTGAACTTCCTGATTCATGCAGCAGGCTCGCTCGAACTTGGCTTGTGCATTTCTTATGAGAAGTTCGTGCTCGACTGTGAAATGCTGGGTGCCGTCACTCGGATGGTGGAAGGCATAGACTTCTCCGACGATGCCTTTGCCCTCGATGATTATGTTGAGACCGGTCCGGGTGGAAATTTTCTATCCGCCCCACATACATTGGCGCGCTACAAAACCGCGTTCTTCGATTCCGAACTTTACGACAGTCTGTCCTTCGAACAATGGCGCGATGCAGGAAGTATGGATTCGGCCGTTCGCGCGAATGCAGCTATACAATCTCGATTGTCCAATTTCGAGGCTCCACCGATTGATGCATCGCTCGATGATGCTCTTCTGGAATTCATTTCGCGACGCAAGGCCGAACTGCCAGACAGCTATGCGTAATCAGGACATAAGATCGAATAGATTTCCATTTTCATGGTGAGATCTTACGGCATGTCACCAAAGGCTGAGTCATTCAACCGCTGCGTTCAGATAATTCAATGATTGAAGGACGCCGAAAAAGTAACGCCGTAGGCCCGCGGTTCCCTCGCGGTTAAAGTTTTCTGCCTGGTCGGGGTTTAACTGGATTCAACGCGATTCAACTGTATTGCACAGGATTACAAAATCCGGAATTTTGCGTTGAGGCGGCGGAATCGTGGAATCCTGTGCAATGGAGTCCAATCCCGTTGAATCTGGTCGAATACAGCGACAGGGCGATTGACCAATTCGTAAATCGGGGGTCGGGTGTTCGAGTCACCCATGCGGCACCATCTCCAAATTAGCTTTTGTCTTGGTATTGAAAAATTTTATTTTTTTCAATCCATCCTGGTATCCC
>JAJFHC010000009.1 GCA_021775835.1 Hyphomicrobiales bacterium
TATAGATGCAGTGTCCGGGACCGGTGGACAGATCATTGACAGCCAGATGCTGAAGGAACGACAGGGCGCCGGTGCCGGTTAGCTCGAACTTGGAGAACGAACTCTGATCGATGAGTGCTGCAGTATTGCGGATGGCCCGGCACTCTGCGGCTACGGGATCAAACCAGTTGGGTTGACCTTCGAAACTGGGAATATCGGTGGTGTCAGTTCCGCCGGGGGCGAACCAGTTGGCGCGTTCCCAACCCGACTTGGAACCGAACACGGCGCCAGACTGCCTCAGACGATCATAAAGGGCGGAGCGCCGCAGACCCCGCCCGGCATTGGACTCCTCGCCTGGCCAGTGGATCTTGTAGTAAGCTGCGTAGGCCTCGATCGCGCGTTCTTCGAGAAAACGTCCCTGGGCATGCTGGGGGCCGAAACGCCGGGCGTCAAAGGCCCACAGGTCCATGCCCGGATCGCCTTCGCGTATCCAGTTGGACATCGCCTGGCCGGCACCGCCCGATGCCGCGATCCCGGCCGTGAAACCGCAGGCCAGAAACAGGTTCGTGTACCCCGGAGCCAGCCCCATGATCGGTTCACCGTCAGCGGAGACCGGGATCGGTCCATTGATCACGGTGCGGATGCCGGTCTCGTTGAGAACCGGCAGTCTGCTGGTACAAGGCGTTGCAAACAGTTCCAGACGGTCGAGGTTTTCGGGAAACAGCTCACGGCCAAAGTCGACCGGCGGCATGCCACGCCAGCAACCCTTTGTGCCTTCCTCCCAACCGCCAATGGCGAAGGCGCCCACTTCCGGCTTGAGGTAGAAATTGTTGTCGGGATCGCGCAATGTGGGCAGGGAGGCGTCGAAGGACAGGGTTTTCTCGGTCACGAAATACTGGTGTTCGACTACGCCCGTGGCGATCGGAACGCCGGCCATGGCACCGATCTGTTTCGCCCATAAACCGGCGCAATTGACCAGTACCTCGCACCCGACCGTGCCCTTGTCGGTGACCACCCCGGACACCCGGCCGTTGTCGCAGACAGTTTCCTTGACGGTGGTCCCTTCTTCAAGTTTGGCGCCAAACTTCCGGGCGGCCTTGGCATAAGCCTGGGTAAGGGCGTAAGGGTCGATTGAGCCGTCGCCGGGAATGAAGGCCGCGCCGACCACGCCTTGCGTCTGAATGAACGGGAACAGGTCGAGAGCCTGTGCCGCCGACAGGCTATGGCATTCAACATCGAAGCCCTTGGCCTGGGTCATCGAGCGGCGGATTTCACTCCAGCGGTTGGGCGAGGAGGCAAGCCGCAGTGAGCCAACCTTCTTCCAGTCAATGGCCTGTCCGCTTTCTTCTTCAAGGCGATCAAAGACAGCGACCGAATTTTGCATCAGTCTGGTCAGGTTGCGTTTTGACCTCAGTTGTCCGACCAGACCGGCAGCGTGCCAAGTGCAGCCTTCGGTGATGTTTGCCTTCTCGAGCAGGAGGACGTCTTTCTCACCGTCACGGGCGAGGTGATACGCGAGAGAACATCCGATTGCGCCGCCGCCAATAATCACGACCCGCGCATGCCGATCTGCGTGAAACGTCATGGTTCAGGACCCCTTCAGCATTTGATCCGTCCCATGGACGGGTCGTAGAGTGGGGCAAGGAATGCCTGGCAGGAAACCTTGTCGGTGGCGACTTCAAGCTCATATTTTCCCGATTCAATAAAGTCGTCGGTTACGCCATCGGCGTTGCGGACATAGCCGTAGCCGACCGGTTTGCCGAGCGTGTGCCCGAAACCCGCGCTGGTCAGATATCCTGCGGGCTCGCCCTTGCGCAATATGGTTTCGCGGCCCAACAGAACCGTTTCCGGGTCGTCGAGGGTGAAGCATACCAGTCGTTTTTTGAGGGGTGTCGTGGCGTAGCGTTCCGAGGCTGCGCGTCCGACAAAGTCAATGTTCGACTTGAGCTTGACCGCCCAGCCGAGCCCGGCCTCGAAGGGGCTGTCGTTCGGCGTGATGTCGCTGCCCCAGGCACGATAACCTTTTTCCAGACGAAGAGATTCAATCGCCCGGTAACCGGCCGGTGCGATCCCGAACTTCTCTCCCGCCTCGAACATTGCATCGAAGACGTCGCCGGTGGCACCAATCGGCATATGGAGTTCCCATCCCAGTTCGCCGACGTAGGTGATCCTGAGGGCCCTGACAGTATGGCCGCCCAGACTGATTTCACGCACATGCCCGAACGGGAAGGCGTCGTGGGAGATGTCGTTATCGGTGATCTCGGATAAAACGTCCCGGGCATGGGGTCCAAAGACCGACAGGGTTCCATAGTCTTCGGTGACATCGATCAACTCGGCGTCGAGCCCCGGTTTGATGTGCTGGGCTATCCACGCAAAGTCGTGGGTTCTGAAGCCTGTCCCGGTGACCAGATAATAGAGATCTTCGGCAAGGCGTGCGGCAGTCAGATCGCATTCAATACCGCCACGGGTGTTGAGCATCTGGGTATAGATGACGCGGCCAACCGGCTTGGCCACGTCATTGGCGGCAATATAGGACAGTGCCTCCTCGGCGTCCTTGCCGCGCAGTTCAAATTTGGCAAAGGAGGACTGGTCGAAAACGCCGACCCGGTTGCGCACAGCGTCGTGTTCGTTTGCCACATGGCCGAACCAGTTCTGGTGACCCATGGAATAGACGTCGACTGGTTCGACGCCTTCCGGCGCAAACCAGTTGGGCCGCTCCCAGCCCAGCTTGGACCCAAAGCAGGCACGTTTTTGTTTGAGACGATCATACAGTGGCGAGACGATCCGGGGGCGGCCGCTCTTGTATTCCTCGTGGGGGAAGCCGATCGTGTAGTGTTTGCCGTAGGCCTCGAGCGTGCGCTCGCGCACCCAACTCTGGTCATTGTGAAGGGAGGAAAAGCGCCGGATGTCGACGCTCCACAGATCGAGCGGCTGTTCACCGGTCATGACCCATTGAGCGAGCGTCCAGCCGGCGCCGCCGCCTGACGCGATGCCGAAGGCGTTGAAGCCCGCACCGACAAAAAACCCAGCGACCTCGGGCGCCTCGCCCATGATGTAGGTCCCGTCGGGCGTGAAACTCTCAGGCCCGTTGATCAGTTGTTTGACACCGGAGTGTGCCAATGCCGGCACCCGTCCGATAGCAGGTTCCATGAACTGTTCGAAGTGATCCCAGTTCTCGTCGAGAAGCCGGAACTCGAAATTCTCTGGTATGGTGTCCTGATCCCAGGAGATCGGATTGAATTCATAGCCGCCCATGACAAGGCCACCGACTTCTTCCTTGAAATAGGTAAGCCGGTCGGGATCGCGGATGGTCGGCAGGTCTGGGGTAACGCCGTCGATCTTTTCGCTGACCATGTACTGATGCTGCACCGGCTGGAGCGGCACGGAGACCCCGGCCATGCGGCCGACCTCGCCGGCCCACATGCCGGCGCAGTTGACGATGCGTTCGCACTGGATCGGCCCGTGATTGGTGACAAGCCCTGTCACGCGGCCATCTGCAACCGTGATGCTTTTGACGCTCACACCCTCGAAGATCCGGGCGCCATGCATGCGCGCACCTTTGGCAAGCGACTGGGTGATGTCCGACGGTGAAGCCTGTCCGTCGGTTGGCAGAAAAGCCGCGCCAACAAGGTCTGTTGCATCCATGAGCGGCCATAGGTTCTTGGCTTCCGCGGGGCTGAGCAGATGCATCTCAAGGCCGAAGCTGTGGGCCGTGGTCGCCTGGCGTTTGATCTCGGTCCAACGCTCTTCATTGGCGGCAAGCCTCAACCCACCGTTTTGTTTCCAGCCCGTGGCGAGTCCAGTCTCGCGTTCCAGGTTTTCGTAAAGATCGACGGAGTACTTCAGTACCTGGGTGATGCTCGCCGATGACCGCAACTGGCCAACGAGGCCCGCGGCATGCCAGGTGGAACCGTTTGTAAGCGCGCCCTGTTCGAGAAGGATGACGTCGGCATTATGGTCGCGCGCCAGGTGATAGGCGGTCGAGCATCCGATAATGCCGCCGCCGATGACAACAATTTGAGCGTGTG
Organism: Hyphomicrobiales bacterium; assembly: GCA_021775835.1. The sequence goes on from JAJFHC010000009.1 coordinate 4,008, forward strand.
AGGGGTGCATCAAGGCGTCTCTCTTTAAAACCTGGTCCGGTAGTCGTCGATGACGCCGGCCAGTCGTTCGAGATTTTCTTCGGTGTAGGCGACGTAATCGACGCCGGGGGTGTCGAGGTGGATTTCGGATACCATGCTCCACATCGCCTCACGCAGGAGCGACGCACACTTCATCGCAGCGTGTGAACGAAGCAGGGCGGTGTCTGGTGTCCTGCCGAAATAGGCCGAGAGAAGGCGTTCATCCTGCCCGGTATCGAATTCGGCGTTGGAGGCGATGCCCGCGAGGTCGAACATCGGTGTGGAGTAGGCCGCATATTCGAAGTCGATGAGCCAGATCTTGTCGCCATCATCGATGAAGTTGGCCGGCAGCATGTCGTTGTGGGCATAGATGATCGGGGTCGGCACCTGAGCGGCCTCGAGTTCGGCGGCAAGCTCGAGGTAACCTGGCACCTTGTCCATCATCCGGCTGTTGCCCAGTCCGAGAGTGCGGGCATAGTCGCGGACCACGTGGAAAGGCCAGAACAACCGGCCCGGTCCGGATACGTAGCCTGGCATTTCGGTGTGAAAACGGCGTGTCAGATCGGCGACGCGTTCGATGTTTGCCTGGACGTCGGGTCCGTCGAATGTCCGCCCCTGAATGAACTGGAATACCATCACGCCGTCTGTGGCATGAACCAGTTCAGGCGCAAATCCGCCTTCATAGGCCGCAGCCGAGGCCATGCGTTCGCTGTCGCGAAAGACATGATGGACGGGGAAATCCTCACCGAAACGGACCACAAACTTTTGGCCTTTGTCGATGACGGTGAAGCTTTCGTTGCTGAGTCCCCCCTTCAGGGGTTCAGGATCGACTTCCGAGCTCCAGAAGGGCAGCGCTTTCACGCGTTCCGCAGACGACGTCATTTACGTGGACTCCTGTTGTGACAGACCGAGCCGGGCCTTCATGCGCGAGGCGCCCGCCGTGATCAGACGGTCGGCAATGATGGCAATGAAGGCGACACACAATCCGGCAACGAGGCCTCTGCCGGTATCGGCCTTGGTCAGGGCGATATAGACTTCCTGGCCGAGCTCACGGGTGCCGACCAGTGCGGTGATAACAAGCATGGACAAAGCCAGCATGATGGTCTGATTGATGCCGAGCAGTATCTCGGGAAGCGCCAGCTTGAGCTTGATCTTGCGCAGGAGCTGGCCCTGTGTGCAGCCCGACGCAATGCCGGCCTCGATCAGTTGCGGATCGACCTTGCGCAAGCCAAGTGCGGTGTAGCGCACGGCAGGTGCGAGAGCATAGGCAATGACGGCAATCATGGCGGTGAAGTCGCCGACCCGGAAGAGCATGACCACCGGCATCAGATAGACAAACGACGGCAAGGTCTGAAGGGTGTCGATTATCAGCTGCACACCGCGCCACACCCGGTCGCGGGAGGCCGCAAGGATGCCGATCGGGACGCCGATCATGCAGGCGATGAGAACCGATATACCGCATAGGTAAACCGTGACCATCGCTTTGGCCCAAAGCCCGACCACGGCAATGAATATTGTCAGAGCGGAACACAGGATCGCGAGACGCCAACCACCGAGAGACCAGCCGGCCAGGCCCAGGAGGGCTGCCACTGCCGGCCACGGCAGGCTGATCAGAAACCGCTTGAACGGTATCATGACGTTCAGAAGCAGGAATGTTTTCACGGCTTCGAGTTGATCGAAATAGTGGACGTTGATATGGCGGACGATCTCGCTCCAGAATGTGCCGGTGGTCATTGTCCAGGACTCGGGCCAGGCCTGGATCCAGTGCATGGCGAGGCCGGCCACGCCGGTCACGATCACCACGGCCGAGCAGGCTATGAGGTAGGGGTGGCGATGCAGAATTGACGTCGCCCGTGTTTTTGAATGAGGTGCTGGCTCGCGGTCAGCGAATGCCTGGGAAAGCCGGTCGAGCGCTATGGCCAGAACCACGATGGCAACGCCGGCCTCGATGCCCGCACCGATGTCGAGCCGGCGAAGAGATGCCAGAACGTCGAAACCCAATCCGCCGGCGCCGATCATGGAGGCAATGATGACCATGTTCAGCGACAGCATGATCACCTGGTTTACGCCGACCATGAGACTAGCCGCCGCTGAAGGTACGAGCACTTTCCAGGTCATCTGACGGCGCGAGCAGCCTACCATATGGCCAAGATCAACCACGTCGCTTGGAACCTGCTTCAAGGCGAGCATGGTGATCCGGACCATGGGCGGCATGGCATAGACGACTGTCGCGATCATGGCGGAAACCGGCCCGAAGCCGAACAGGACAAGGATCGGCACCAGATAGGCAAAGACCGGCACGGTCTGCATCAGATCGAGTATTGGAGTCATGATGCGTTGGATCAGTGTCCACCGGTGGGCGGCGATGCCAGCCAGAAGCCCTCCGGTGATGCCAAGCGGGACAGCGATCAGGATGGACGATAGTGTGACCATGGCGCTTTGCCACTGGCCAAAGACGGCGAGATAGCAAAAGCACCCGCCCACCAATGCGGCCAGTTTCCAGTCTCGGGCGTAGCGGCCCATGGCGATGACGATGACAACGACAGCAATCCAGCTCAAAGGGGGGAGGACCTGAACGGCGTCGGACCCTTGCCCCTTGAGAAATCCTGTCGCCAAAATGCTTGAAGCGAAGGAATAGGGGATGTCGATGATCCACGATATGCCGCGGGTCAAATCGACAAAGGCGACTGGACCCAGTTTGGCTTCATCGAGTAACCAGGTCATGAAATCCGTGATTTCACGCTTCAGAGGAAGTTGCCACTTTTTGGGATACTTGAAAGCCCAGGGAACGTAGGGCTTGGCGAAGAGCCAGAAGGCCACCGCAGCGCCCAGAGCGACAAGCCACGTGATTGTCATCGGCTGGCGGACTCTGTCGGCCCAGCCCGTCGCATTCATGTGCCGATGTGTGGGGCTTGTCTGGGCCATAGCGCTAGCCCCTCAGGAGAATGGAGATGACGCTGTCGCGGGTGATCTGGCCGATCCGGTTGCCGGCATCGTCGACCACTGCCATCGGACGGTCCGCACTTTCGAGCGAAGAGGCAAGCGCTGCGATCTTCGTGTGAGCGTGAACTTCACCGAAAAAGGTTTCAGGTGCCGCATCCGCAGGCAGGGGGGTCATGATCGAACCAGCCGACAGGACCTTGGGTTTGGCGACCTCCTTGGTGAACTCGGCAACATAAGGGGTCGCCGGTTCCATGACGAGGTTCTCCGGTGTGCCGATCTGATCGACGATGCCGTCTTTCATGATGGCGATCCGATCGGCCAGTCGAATGGCTTCGTCGAAATCGTGAGTGATGAAGACGATAGTCTTCTTCAGCACCGACTGAATGCGCAGGAACTCGTCCTGCATTTCACGGCGGATCAGGGGATCCAGGGCGGAGAACGGTTCGTCCAGAAACCAGATCTCCGGTTCCACGGCGAGGGAGCGGGCAATGCCCACGCGCTGCTGCTGCCCGCCTGACAGTTCGCGGGGATAATAGTCTTCGCGGCCGTCAAGACCGACAAGTTCAATGACTTCGCGCGCGCGGTTTTCCCGGTCCCCGCGGGCCATGCCCTGGATCTCAAGGGGAAAAGCGACATTCCCCAGCACGGTCAGATGTGGCAACAGCGCGAAGTGCTGAAACACCATGCCCATTTTATGGCGGCGCAATTCGATCATCTCGTGCTCGCCCGCCTTGAGCAGGTCGTTTCCGTCGAACAGGATCTGCCCGGCCGTCGGCTCGATAAGCCGTGACATGCACCGGACGAGAGTCGACTTGCCGGACCCTGAAAGCCCCATGATGACAAAAATCTCGCCTTGCGCGATGTCGAGCGAGACATCCTGTACGGCGCCGATCAGGCCTGCGTTTGCGATGTCGCCGGCACTGGGAGATGGACGGCCTTCGAGAAAACTCTTGCTGTTCGTGCCGAAGAGCTTCCACACCGAGCGGCAGGAGAGCTTCGCTGGTTTTTCCGACGGATTGGTCATGCCGGCCGTTTCAGGTGTTGTTGGGTTGGTCTGGTACGCCGCCGTCCGTCAGAATCCTGAAAGCGGCCAGCGAAGGTTCGTTGAGGAAAGGGGCGGCAAATTTGTTCGCCGCCCCAATCTAACCGGTTCTCGGGTCAGGCTTACTTGATCCAGGTTTTCCAGCGTGCCTCGTTCTTGCCAACCCAATCGGCGACGACTTCCTCGACCTTTTTGCCGTCGAGGTCTACCGCTGCCACCATCGCACCCATTTCTTCGTTGTCGACGTTGAATTTGGAGATGGCGTTATGGGCGCCGGCCCATTTGTCTTTGAGGCCAGCCCAGGCGACTTTCCAGATCGGACCGCGTGGTTTGCCGCAGTCGTACTTTTCGTCTTTGTTTGAACCCCAGGCCGCGTCGTTGTAGCACTCAGAGGTGTATTTGGGGAATTCGACCCATTCGCCGGCATATTTGACCGGTGCCCAGTGTGGAGCATAGACCCAAAGCAGGATCGGCGCTTTGCGCTGGTAGGCTGATTCAAGTTCGGCGAACAATGCGGCATCTGTCCCGGCGTGGACCACTTCGAAGTCGAGACCGAGCGCTTCGGCGCGTTCGTCGTCAAATCCACCCCAGGTTACAGGACCGCCAAGATAACGTCCCTTGGGGCTGGTTTCCGGAGTTGAAAATGCTTCGGCGCACTTGTTGAGAGCCTCCCAACTTGGCAGGCCAGGGCATTTTTCCTTCATGTACTCGGGGTACCACCACTCCTCGATGGCGTTCATGCCGGTCTCGCCAAGGTTTACGACCTTGCCGGTCTTGGTCGCTGCGTCCATTGCGTCGCGGCCTGTGGTTTCCCAGATTTCCATGGCCACGTGCAGGTCACCGGTCTTCAGACCGGCAAACTGAGCGATGTAGTCCGCCTGGACATATTCGATGTTGTAGCCGGCCTTCTTCAGGACCTCGCCCATGATCTGCGTGGTCACCAGTTGGCCGGTCCAGTCGTGAAGGGTCAATTTTATGGGGTCTTTCGATTCAACGTCCGCCCAGGCGACGTTCAATGAAAGGGCTGCCGTCACAGCCACGGTCGCCAACGTACTGGCGACCTTGCTCTTCCTGATTGACATGTAGTGTTCTCCCTATTCCGATGGGCGTTGGCCATCGGATGCTCATTTGCAACGATGGGCATGTGCGACCACCGTTCAGAACCGTCATGTCACTAGGGAATCGCGCGCCTGTCAATCGGTTTGTGTGATTTTGTGTATTTACCGACAAATTTTGTGGTTTTAGATCGCAAATGAGTTGTTTTTCGGTGTATAAGTGAGGCGATGAGCAGTGAAATCACGGAAAACTATCGTCATTCGAAACGAAATGCGGACATACTCAGGCTGGTCCGGGAGCAGGGCACGTGCACCATTGCGTCGTTGGCCAGGCAGCTCAACGTGTCGACGGAATCGATCCGGCGCGATGTGAAACCTTTAACCGCCCATGGGGATTTGATCAAACTCCATGGTGCCGTTGCCCTGCCACATCAGATCGGCGAGGCGCCGTTCGAGCGCCGCATGCGTGAGAATGCCGACTCCAAAAGGGCGATCGCCCGGCTCGCGGCGTCCTACATTGCCGATGGCGACAGTCTGATGCTCGATGCCGGCACGACCACCAGCATCCTCGCCCGCGAGTTACTCACGAAAAATAACCTGACGGTGATCACCAATTCATCCGACATCGCCAAGACGCTGGCAACGGTGAACGCGAATACGGTCTATATGGCCGGTGGGCAACTACGCGGTGACAACGGCGCGGCGTTCGGGCCGTCAGCCATCGAGTTCATCCGCAATTTCCGGGTCAGGCGGTCGATTGTTTCAATCGGTGCGATCGATGCTCAAACCGGACCGATGGACTACGACCTTGGGGAAGCTGAGTTTGCCCGCGCCGTCCTTGCTCAGGGGGAGCACGCCGCAATCATCACCGATCAAACCAAGTTCGGCAAAATCGGTCTCGTCAAAGTTTGTGATTTCAGTGATTTCGACATGCTGATTACCGACCAAACACCGCCGGCAGACATCCTCGAGAATCTGATTGCCCAGGATGTGGATCTCGTGAAAACGTGAGCGATCCGTGGAGCTGCGTCAGTTGAGGCTCAGTTCGTCGCCGTAGCCGGTTCCCTTGTTCTGTTCGAATGCCTGATCCAGCACACGGTCGCGGCCATAGATATCATTACGGAAGTCGACCGAACCATCTGCTTTGGCCCAGGCGGTGTAATATCCCAGATGGACCGGAACCTTCTGTTTCAGAAATACTTCCTGGCGTTGGCCACTTTCTATCGCCTGTTCGACCTCGTGAGGTGCCCACCCTTCGTTGCCCAAGATCACCCTGGCAAATTCGACAGGAGAGGCAACCCGCACACAACCGTGGCTGTACGCCCGGACCTTGTTCTTGAACAGGCTGCGGGCCGGGGTGTCATGCATGTAAATGGCGTGCTTGTTCGGGAACAGGAACTTCACACGGCCCAAAGCATTGCTCGGTCCAGGCGGCTGACGAATGTCATAGGGCAGGGTTTCCTGCGTATAGCCTTCCCAGTTGACCGAAGACCAATCCGAAATCCGGCCTTTTGCGCCCAGGAGGTGATACCCTTGGCGTTCGAGGAAAAGCGGATCGACTTGCAGTTTGGGCAGCATTTCGTTGACAGCAATTGACCGCGGCACATTCCAGTTCGGATTGATCACGACCGACTCCATCTCATCGGAGAAAACCGCGGTCTGGAATCTCGGCTTGCCGACGATGACATCCGAGCGGAAGACAATGTCCTGTCCGTCGATCAGCCAGGTTTCAAAAAATGCCTGATTGACGAAGACATGTTTTACGGGCAACGCCTTTGGCAGCCAGCGAAGGCGCTCCATATTGAGCAGTACTTTCTTGACCTGTCCGGTGACGGATTGTCCATTCAGAGCCTGCAACGTGTTGTTGCCGATGATGCCGTCGACCTTCAGGCCAGCCTGCTTCTGCAAGCCCCGGACAGCTTCGACAAGGGAGGGATCGTAGTAGGAGGGATCTGAAACCGCTGCGACCGTGGTGGGTTCAGAAACCACTGTTACCGCGTCTGTCGCACTAACGAGTTCGCCTGTTACGCTGACCTTGAGATTTTCAGATGAACCCGTGTTGTTGGTAGGTTGTGACGATACAACTGTAGTCTCTTCACCTGCCAAAGTGCTCTGCGGATCTGTACTCTGTGTGTCGGTGGCTTCTTCGGTCTCGAGCCGTCCCAGACTTCTCAACCGGGCGCGCACAAGACCGAGCCTTGAATCCGTATCTCCGGGGCGGATCGCGGGGCCGGGTTCGATATCGATCGTGGCCCGGCTTTGCTCCAGCTTTCTAAACTCCGCCAGTTTTTTCTTTAACAAACCGTACTGCGGGATCGTCGACTGCAAGGATGTCAGATAAACGTCCGGGCGAACCGATCTGGCCAGCGCCGCCACAGCGTCGCCCGGTTTCACTTCGATGACGTCAAGAGTGTGAATTTCACTGATCCTGAAGGGGTCCACGGCACCGGCGCTGATGTCGTGGGCATAGGCCAAAGCTGCAACCGTGAGTTCAAGCTCGAGTTTGCCCAGAAGACTTGGCGACGATTTCAGTTCGTCGGCGTCATCGGAAAAACTCAAAAGGGACTGGGGCAGGTAGTTGCTTTTGTTCAAGCCATCCTCGTCGGCCGTCGCCAGGGTCTCCAGCAAACGCCGTGCCCGTTTGCTCAGGCCATAATCGCCAACCCAGATGGGTTCGAACCCGCGTTTTCCGTAGGTGTCGAGGATCGCCTTGCGATGGGATTGCCTGACTCTGACGGCGTCGTCACTGCGCGTGCTTAACCGTGCGTGGATTACCGACGGCAATCTTTTTGATCCGTCAGGTGCCTTAAGGCCGCGTCTCGACCACAAAACGACCTTGGGTTCTGGCGGCAGGGCGTTTGCACGAACCGTACTGCCCGAAACGTCCTCGACAACAATCTCTTCGGCGCGCTGGCGTTTGAAGTTGCCAAACACGCCGGAAACTGTCGGTGAATTGATGCCGAACAATGTGGTAGATGTCGGCCGGTCTGCGGATGCGGGAGCGGCAACGAGCAAGACACCTGCTGTCAGACACAGCGCAAATACAGAAGCGGATCGACGAAACATAAATAGTATCCTTCTGAAATATGCCAGCAATCTATTGATTTATGGTGATTTGGACAACCATCACCGTGCAAGTTCACCAAACTGTGTTGCTGTACAATGTCTTACCCAAGCTCCAATCCGCGGCAATCGGCTGCATTTCGGGCCGAAGGGGAATAGACATCCAAAACCATTTCGAATCAATTGGGCAATTGTGTGGTGTTTGGGACACAATGTCAGACGACAATTGGGTTTTGATGAAAGGTTACAGTAGCATCTGAATTTTTGTATTTGTTTTGACAACTTGTACAAAATTGCAGAAACTGAAACTTCCAGGCCACGACGCGGGCCTTGAATGACGTGGAATTCATGACATTGGATATTGCCAAGATCTTCCGTAACGGCCACACGCATGTGCAGAACGGGCAGCCGCTTCCAGCTGAATCCTACACGGATGAACGGATCGGCGAACAGGAAGTCCATGCGATCTTTGCAGCCAGTTGGTGTTGTGTCGGGGTAACCGACGAAGTTCCGGAACCCGGCGATGTAAAGACGGTTACCCTCGGTGGGGCGGCCCTTCTCGTTGCCCGATCCGACGACGGGACGGTTCATGTTCACCACAACTATTGCCGACACCGTGGCATGCGCCTTGCCGACGGGCGGTGCTCAGGCGTCAAGCGGTTGGTTTGCCCTTATCATGGCTGGACCTACGGGCTGGATGGGCAACTGCTGCGCACGCCGCATGTTGGAGGTGTAGGCAAGCATGATCCAAGCGTTGTGAGTGGTCCACAACCGAAAGGCCTGAAGCCGGTCCGCACTGCAATCTGGAACCATCTGATTTTTGTAAACGTCACCGGCGAGGCGGAACCGTTCGATGCCTTCATCGCGCCCCTGGAACACCAGTGGGCTGACTACGACCTTTCTCAGATCCACCTGGCTTTCCAAGACAGCATCGTTGCCAACTGCAACTGGAAACTGGCGGTCGAGAACTTTGTGGATGTCTATCACTTGCCATTCGTTCATCCAGGGCTCAACGCCTACAGCGACTTCGGCGATCACTACTATATCCAAGAACCGTGGTTGTTTGGCGAAGGGAACGCGGACGTCTGTCCCGACGATTCAGCGGTTGGCAAATTTGCTGATTTTCGGGGACTTCCGGACGAACGCCGAACGACACTGGAGGCCTTGTGCCTATTTCCAAATTTGCTGGTTACAGTCACTCGCGATCATTTGCGGGTCATCTTGGTCGAGCCCGACGGAATGCATTCGTGCCAAGAGAGAGTCTTCATATTCGTGAACGGTCGTGATGCAGCCACTTCGGAAAATCTCGATGATGCCCGCGTCCAACTTATGCGCCGGTTTACAGCCTTCAACGACGAAGACCTCGACATTGCCGCAAAACTGCAAATGTCGATGCAGTCGGAATTCAGTGAAGGATGCTTTTCTCCGGCCTTTGATAACGCGGTTCGACTGTTTCAGGTGGCCTACATGGAGCGCATGTCACGGGCCCTTGGATCGGAAACCTAGAATGCAGCCGAGGCTTCATGCTCAACGGATATGACTACATCATAGTCGGTGCCGGTTCAGCCGGGTGCGTGCTTGCCAACCGGTTGAGCGAGAGTGGCGACGCGACTGTACTCCTGATCGAGGCCGGGCCGAAGGATGGCAGCTGGCAATTGTCGATGCCGGCCGCCCTTGCCTTTCCCTTGAGGAGCGAGCGGTTCAACTGGGGCTACACCACCGAACCCCAGGAACATCTCAACGACCGCCGCCTCTACTGGCCTCGCGGCCGGGTGCTTGGAGGGTCCTCATCGATAAATGGAATGGTCTGGATCCGCGGTCATCCCTGGGACTTTGACAACTGGTATGCGCAGGGCATGGACGGGTGGGCGTACTGCCAGGTGCTGCCCTACTTCAAGCGGCTGGAGAAATGGTCGGAAGGCTCAGACGCCTATCGCGGTAGCGATGGGCTTGTGGGTGTGCTCCGCGGCAATTACCCAAATCCGTTGTTCGATGCCTATGTCGAAGCCGGACGGCAGGCCGGGTATCCCGTATCACCCGATTTCAATGGGCGCCAGTTCGAAGGCTACGGCCGATTTGACATGAATATATGGAAGGGGCGGCGGCAAAGTTCTTCCAAAACCTACCTTGAACCGGCCATGGCGAGACCGAACCTGACGGTGATGACGGAGATCCTCGTCTCCAAGGTGCTGATCAGTAACGGCCAAGCAACCGGTGTTCTGTGTCGCCGCGGCAAAAACGAGATAACGATCGAAGCCGCCCAAGAGGTCCTGTTGTGCGGCGGAGCCATCAACTCTCCACAAGTGCTGATGTTGTCCGGGGTCGGTGACGCGCAAGAGCTGCGCAAACACACGATTGACGTTGTCGCAGACCTGCCGGGCGTCGGCCAGAATCTTCAGGATCACCTGAATACGTCGGTCAAGTACGGTTGCCGCCAGCCGGTCTCGCTTTATGGCGCTGACCGGTTTCCCAAGAATGTTCTGATTGGTCTGCAATATTTCCTGTTCAAGACCGGTGCAGGGGCAACCATGCACACGGAAGCCGGGTGTTTCATCAAGGCCATGCCGGATTCTGATATTCCCGATATCCAGCATCATTTCATTCCGATCCTGGTTTATGACAACGGTCGCAAACCGGCCGACCAGCACGGGTTCCAGTGTCACGTCTGTCCGGTGCGGCCCGAGAGCCGGGGTACGGTCACCCTGAGATCGGGGAATCCAGTGGATTCGCCTGTCATTCAACCCAACTGCATGTCGACGGACCGCGATCTGGCGATGATGATTGAATGCATCAAGGTCACCAGGGACGGCCTTCGGCAACCGGCCATGGAACCGTTCCTTGGCCCTGAGCTTTTCCCCGGTCCCGACGTCAAGAGCGATGTCGAGATTCTCGACTATGTCCGGGAGTCAGCCGTGACGTGTTACCATCCGTCGGGGACCTGCAAGATGGGCAATGACGAATTGGCGGTTGTCGATGAAACGCTCAAGGTCCACGGCGTCGACAACCTTCGTGTCATCGATGCGTCGATCATGCCGGAACTCGTCAGCGGAAACACGAATGCAGCGATCATGATGATGGCTGAATTGTCGGCAGATCGCTTGCTGGGCCGGACACCTGAGACGCCGATTGATGTCGAGATCGATGGTTATCAGCCGATCAGGACCGAGGCGCTTCGGGAAACCAAAGGACTGGAGGCCGTGTCATGACATCGAGCAGAGAAACACCCTTGCCGTCCGAATTCACGCAGCCGGCACCGCCCGGATGGCGGGAGATGGATGTGGTTTACCCTGGCCGTGCACCGGTCAGGATTGGATTGATCGCCTTGGCCAATGACTGTGCGATCGAAACCGACCTGCACGATTTCCTGCCCTCCGACGATCTCCAGATTCACTGCAACCGGGTGTACAGCCCCCAGTATTCCAACCTGGAATCGCTGCACGCGGTGGGCGGTGACGTTACCGAGGCGGTGGCCGGTCTGATGCCCGACAGCCCGCTTGATGTGGTGGCGTTCGGCTGCACGTCCGCGACCATGGCGCTGGGGCGGGATGCGATTGAGGCAGCCGTGCTGCGTGCCCGTCCGGATGTGCAGGTCGTGGAACCGATCTCGGCTGCCCTGGCTGGTCTGGAACTGCTTGGATGCCAGCGCATTGCCTTGCTGACACCCTATATCGGCGAGGTCAATGTGATGGTCGAAGACTACATTTCCGGGCGCGGGTTTGAGGTGGTCCAGAAGGGTTTCTTTGCTGTCGTTGACGATGACGAGCGGTCTCGAATTCTTAGTGACGCCATCGTGTCTGCTGGGCTGGATCTGGCTCAGAGTCCGGCGGTCGACGGGCTCTTCATATCCTGCACGGCGTTGCGTACAGCCGGTGCGGTCGAGTCGCTTGAGCGGAAACTGGGCAAACCGGTTGTTACCAGTAATCAGGCTCTCGCCTGGGATGCTTTGCGCAAGGCCGGAGACACACGGACCGTGGAGGCGCGTGGTCGGTTACTGCGCGAGGAAGGCCAGCGCCTGTGACGTCAGTTTGTTCGAGGATGGGTCAATGACGACGGCTGAAGACAAACGTGCCGTCCGCCGGGTACAGCTCGCTCAGAAGGTATTGCAGACTGCTCAGCGGGCCGGGTGGGAAAAGGGTTATCACCTGACAGAAGCGCGCCTGAGTGAAATGCTGGGGGTTTCCCGATCGCCGGCACGAGCAGCTCTCGAGTTACTCCAGCAATGGGGAGCGGTAACAAAGAAGCCGAACCACGGTTTCTATCTGGAGCGGAACGCCAACCAGTTGACGGACATCGATCCCGACCTGCCACTGACCCAGGACGAGAACCTCTACATTGCCCTGATCAATGCGCGTCTCGACGGTTCGATCGGAAATTCGATCACGCAGGCAGAAGTCATGACCCGGTTCGGCAGCCCGCGCAGCGTCGTGGACCGGGCATTCTCAACGATGGTGGAAGACGGTCTGCTGCAACAAAATGCCGGCCGTGGCTGGCAGTTCTTGCCAACGTTTGACAGTTCGCGTTCCTGGCGTGACGGCTACCAGCTTCGCTTGCTGCTCGAGCCTGGCGGTATCCTTCTGGAACAGTTTTGCGTCGACGCGCTCAAACTTGCAGAGATCCGCAGCGTCCATGAGGGCCTGCTGGAACATCTGGCACAGGGGCACAGGCCCGCCAGCTGGATCTGCGATCTCGATGCAGATTTTCACGAGCTGATTGCCTCGTTCACCAACAATGCCTTTTTCGTTCAGGCTGTTCAGAACCAGAACCGGTTGCGCCGTCTGTTCGAATTGCGAGGGTATGAAAACCGGATGCGGATCACGCAATGGTGCCATGAACATCTGGTGGTCATCGGATGCCTTGAAGAGGGCGACAAGGAAGCAGCATCCCGGGCCATGCGGTCGCACCTGATTAACGCGACCGCTTCTGCATCGGATGTATGAGTTGATTATCATGAGATTTTTTATGCGGAGGACGAATGCATCAGAGTGTTGACGAGGCGGGAGTAATGAAGGCTCTCGAAGACCTGGTAGCGTTCGATACGCAAAACCCACCGGGCCACGAAGCGGAAGCGGCTGGCTATATTCTCAATCGCCTGCAGGCCATGGGTTGTCGTGCAGAGACAGTGGACTTTCTCCCTGGCAGGACGAATGTCGTTGGCGTGTTCGAAAACGGCCCCGGTCCGGTCTTTGCGTTCAATACACACATCGACGTCGTGCCGGTGGGAGACGGGTGGACGGCCGATCCCTTCAGACTTCGTCGTGACGGCGGACTCCTTTACGGACGCGGGGCCTGCGACGCCAAGGGACCGCTGGCGGCAATGCTTGAGGCAATGCGGTTGCTGATTGGGGAAAGGGATTTGTGGTCGGGTACGCTGATTGGCGCATTTGTCGGGGACGAGGAGGCGGCCAGTCTCGGCGCCAAGGCCTATGTCAAGGTGGCGGCACCCATCGATTACTGCGCGATCGGAGAACCGACGTCGTGCACCACCGTGACGGCGCATAAGGGCAGCTTGAGGCCCGTGGTCAGGATCCATGGCAAGTCGGCGCATTCGGGTATGCCTGATCTCGGCACCAATGCGATCCTGAAAGCCGCACCGCTATTGAACCTGATCGTCGCCGAACACGAACGGGTTCGGGCCAAGTCACATAATCTGGTTGGAAATGCCAGCCTGACCGTGACGCGGGCCCTGGGGGGCGTTGCCGACAATGTGGTGCCGGAGACCTGCGAATTCCTGCTCGACCGTCGACTTGTGCCGGGTGAAGACGAGGAGGAGGTCAAAAACGACCTTGTCTCCATGGTCGAAAGTGCCGGACGCGAAGCGGGCGTTCGGACCGAGATCGTCGATTTCAAGCCGACCACGGGCGGGCCGACAGAGACGGCGCCCGATCACCCGGTGGTCAAGGCAGCACAGACGGCATGTTGTCACCACAATGGTGTCGAGAGCGCCTTGGCGGGATTTGAAGGCGGCTGCGATCTCGTCCACTTTCGCACGCTCGGGGCGAACGGCATCGTGCTGGGACCCGGCGCGCTGGCGGTGGCGCACAAGCCGGATGAATTCGTCCCCGTGGATGAACTGATGCGGTCGGTCTTGATCTATCGCGACATTGCCAACGCCATGCTGGCTGACGGAAAGACTCCGCCGCGTGTGTGATGCGCGCACGGGTTCGACCATTGAATATTGTAAAGGGGAGACGATAGGATGGGTGTTGACGGAGCGGTAGTGCAGTCAGGTCTGGAGGCGACCTTCTCGAAAGCGGAACTTGACGCCCGTGTCGCCTCTGCGCGGGATGCGCTTGGCGAACGTGGTATCGATGTGATGATCGTTACCGGGCCTGAGAACATCTACTATCTCACCGGCCAGCAGACCCCTGGCTATTACACCTATCAGGCGCTCCTGCTGCCAGTTGATGACGATCCGGTGTTCATCGTCCGGCAACTGGAGCTGAACAATCTGGTGGCAAACAGTTTCTTGGAAAACGTTCGTCCCTACCCTGACAATGCCGACCCGGTGACCGTGACAATCGGACTGATCGAGGAGCTGGGATGGAAGAGCCGGCGTATCGCCATCGACGAACGCGGCTGGTTCCTGCCGATAGCGATCTACAAGGCGCTTCTGGAAAACCTCGGCGCTCTGTCCGATGGAGCCGGCGTGATCGAGAGCCTTCGCGCGGTCAAATCGCAGAGTGAAATAGCCAAGCTTGAACTCTCAGCAGGATATGTCGACTCAGGGTTGCGCGCCGGTCTCGATGCGGTGGCTGTCGGGGCCAGCGAGAACGATATAGTTGCGGCCATGATGTTTGCGGCGATTTCAGCGGGCAGTGAGTATGTCGGCATGGAACCCCTGATGGCCAGCGGGCCCCGATGCGGCATTCCCCATGGCACGTGGCGGCGGCGTGTGATTGAGGGAGGCGACCCGGTGTTCCTGGAAATGGCCGCATCCCATGACCGGTACCATGCAGCGTTGATGCGCAGCGCCTGGATTGGTCCGCCAACCGACACGGCCCGGCGCATGATGGACTGTTGCCTGGAGGCCCTGGATGCAGCGCTTGTAGCCCTTAAGCCGGGTGCTACCTGCGCGGAAGTCCATGACGCCTGTCAGGCTGTCGTCGATCGCTATGGCTATACGGAGAACTTCAAAAAGCGGACGGGCTATAGTGTCGGCATTTCGTTTGCGCCGGACTGGGGCGAAGGAAATGTCCTCAGCCTGTTTACCGGCGTCGATGCGATCGTCCAACCGGGCATGGTTTTTCACATGCCGCCCGCACTTCGGATCTACGGCGAATTTACCGTCGGGGTCAGCGAAACCGCCGTTGTCACCGAATCCGGGTGCCGGCCTCTGGGGACCGTGCCACGAGACCTGGTTCAGATTTGAGCGGGCAGACTCTCAATGCAATCAGGTGGCATCAGCAAACCTGCGGTTCGCAAACCTTGATGTCGAACTTGTCTTGCGGACGCAGACGCGAGAAGTCGAACTGGCGTCCGTCTCGGCAGTGAATTTTACCGCTCAAGGTCAGGGTGCCGTTGACGTCTTTCTCGAGGACGTTGGTGTAGTATTCCACAAGGCATTCCTCTTCACTCTGAATCTGCGCCTCGAGCTTGGAATGCCACGTCGGTTCCGCCTGCACAGAGGCTGTGGCGAACAAGATTGCAACAAAAGGCAAAAGGGTTCGTTTTAATTGTCCATGCCTCATGTGTGGTGTTCCCGTGGGTTGTTTCATTCCGTCAATCAGAAGCTAAAACGCGAAGGGAATTGCCGCCTTGACGTAAATCAAGCATGAGGCAATCTTGGCGTTGCGGCGCATCACGAAAATGCGGTGGAGTATTTTGGGGAGAAGACACGATGGCTTATCAGAAACCATTCGAGGCGTCCGAGTTCGATCGGCGCGTCAAAGAGGTCAAGCAGCGCATGGAAAAGGCAGGCCTCGACCTGCTGATATGCCAGGACCCGGCCAATATGGGGTGGCTGACCGGATTTGACGGATGGTCGTTCTACACCCCTCAGGCCGTTGTTGTTCACCAGGAGGAATCAACGCCGATATGGTTCGGCCGGGCGCAGGATGCCAAGTCGGCTCACATCACGACCGACCTGCCGGCCCGCAATATCATCTCGTTTTCGGAGCCGCTCGTGCACCATCCCACCGAGCACCCGTTTGACGAGCTTTGCGATCTGATCAAGACGCGTGGATGGGGATCGTCACGGATCGGGGTCGATCTGGATGCGCATTACTATACGGCGCGGGCTCACAGGCATCTGGTGAGCGGCTTGCCCGACGCGCGCATTAGCGACAACAGGGAACTGGTAAACTGGGCCCGGCTGGTCAAGTCGGAGGCGGAACTGGCCTATATGCGTGAAGCTGGCCGGATCTGCACTAAAACCATGAACAACGTAATCGAAAAGCTGGCACCCGGCGTGCCGCAATACGAGATCATTGCCGATGTCTACCATTCGCAAATCACGGGCCTCGACGGGCGCTGCGGAGACTACACCGGCCTGTGCCCGCTGATCCAGGTGGGCGAAGGCACAAGCACACCCCATCTCACCTGGACCGATGAGCCGCTGCCGAGCAACACCCTGGTGGTGATGGAAATCGGTGCTGCCCGGCGCCACTACCATGCGCCCCTGACGCGCACGATGCATCTGGGACGTCCGCCGCAGGAAGTGGCGACGCTGGCAGAGGTTATTGTTGAAGGCGTCAGTGAGGCCCTGGCGGTCGCCCGTCCCGGGGTCACGTGCGAGCATGTGGAAGCGGTCTGGCAGAAGGTTCTCAACCGTCACGGCTACAAGAAGGAAAGCCGGGTTGGGTATTCAATTGGCCTGAGTTATCCGCCGGACTGGGGTGAGCGGACCGCCAGTCTGCGGCCGGGAGACCATACCGTTCTGGAAGCCGGCATGTGCTTTCATTTCCAGTCGGGCATGTGGCTGGAGAATTTTGGTGCGGCCGTGTCGGAGCCTTTCATCGTGACGGAACAAGGCGGCGAACATCTTTGCGATGTTGCGCGGGAATTGATTGTGATCGACTGACCGGTTCCCGCGAGCCGTCATCACAAAGACGGGTCATCCTGTTTGCGGTCGAACCAGTTGCCGGTTTCTTTTTCCTCTTCGATCGGAGCAGGGTCGGGCTCGGTCGGGGCGGCCACGACATCCTCGACCTCGGGTTTCTTCAATTTTTTCTTGACCGTCTTTTTGGTGGGCTTCGGGACGCGCGGCTTTTTTTTGGTTGTTTTCTTTTTTGCCTTCTTGGGAGTTTCGGGTTCAGAACTCAGCTTGATGTGGGACAGGTTTTCGTCCCGCATATGAGTATACGCGCCCGCAAATCCTCGCAGGGAAAATCGGATGGAGGTCTTTTGTCCGTTGCGGGCGACGAAGGAGACAGAGCCCTCCTTGGTCGTGCGCCTCATCATGTCGATCATTTTGCTTTCAGCAAAACCCTCGATGAAACAACCCTGAACTGTGCAGCGGTCGATACCGGCCCGTGTCTTGTAGGTAGAGATGTCCAGATCGACACCGGGCTTGATCAGGAAACCAAGAGGGAGAACGATCTGAATGACATCGCGTTTTTCCTTCGGCGAATGGGAGATCGTGATCGCCAGGACGGGTTTCTTCAATGTCGCGTGAAGCAACTGCTGGATCATCTGGCATTTCAGGCCGTTGGCGGCGGGCAAGCGGCACTCCACACGCCAGTCGTCAAACGGTTTGGTTACAATTTCCGGTGCGGTCGTCGCCTTTGCCTTCTGCTGCGCATGCGCCGGTGTTGTCAGCCAGATCCCCGATAACATCAGGACGGCGCCCGTCAGGAGTGACGTCATAACTCCATACTGCTTGATCATTTGTTCAGCCCCGTTTCGCTATCCCGCTTTGCGATCCCACCAGTCTCTTACTCTGAAATAGTTGCCAATCAAAGGCAGGAACCAGTTTGAGTTGCCAGTATAGAGCGGATGGTCTGGAAATTGGCCTGTATCGTAGGCGCAGTTTGCATTGGAAACACCGGCAATCTTCTGAGCCAGCCTGGTTCCCATGTAGGTCATTGTCGCGACCCCCGCACCGTTACAGCCCAAGGCATAATGAAGCCCCTTCATGGTGCCGAGATGGGCCTGTTCATCGAACGTCAAGGCCACGTTTCCATCCCAGGCATGGGTGATGCCGGTATCGGCGAGCTGGGGAAACCGCTCCACCATGATAGCGCGCAGGAGAGGGGCCATGCTGGTCGGCGAGATGTTGCGCCATTTGACGCGACTGCCGAATATCATCCGGCGCCTGTCGCTTGAGAGGCGGTAGAAGGTGACAATGCGCTTGGAATCCGAAAAGGATCGGTTTTGAGGGCTGAGCGACTGGGCAAGGTCCGCCGGAAGTTCTTCGGTTGCGATCATGTACGGCTTGATCGGCACCACCCGGCGCCTGAATTGTGGTGTTATGTTTCCGGTATATCCGTTCGTTGCAACAACGACATCGTGCGCCAGGAGCGTGCCCCGGCTGGTTTTCAAGCACCACTGGTCACCGGTTTGTGTCAGCTTCTCAACGCCGGCGCGCGCGCAGATGGAAATGCCTCTTTTTTCACACGCCTCCTTCAGGCCCTTGAAATAGAGTGCTGGTTGTAGATGGGCGGAATCCGGCGTGACTAAGCCGCCATGGTAGAAATTGCTGCCGATTTGCTCGCGTTGCTGCTCAGCCGTGACCACGAATGCACCAGCCCCGGTGAGCTCATTGAGAGTTTCGGCTTTGGCTTGCAGTGTCTTGAAATGCCTGGCAGACCATGCGCCGGTGAACCGGCCTGTCGCTGACCAGCCGCATTCAATGTTCTCTTCCTCGATCAGGCTCTTGACGAGGTGGAAACTGTCTTCGGCGTCCTTAACGATGGCTGCCGTGCGTGCCGGATCCGACGTCTTGCCGATCAGCGATGTCTTCACCGATGTGCTGCCGCCGACCATTCCGCCCGAACGTGTGGAGGCCCCGAATCCTGGGTCGTTCGCGTCCAGAACGACCGCCTCGATCCCCTGTTTTGAGAGTTCGAGCGCCGTCGCGAGGCCGGCATAGCCCGCCCCTATGATGGCCACTGTGCAGGTCGCCGGCAGGTCTAGCAGGTCCGGCGAAGACGGCTCGTACGCGTCCCACCAATAGGGCCATTCCCGATAGTCGTCATGGAACATGAGCGCAAGCCATCCTACAGGTTCGGTTTCCCGTAAATTGTACCTTGCAGGAAACGCGTATTGTCAAATCTGTCTCTTGACCCTCCAGCTACTGGAAGGACTATCTAGGACCCATTACCATGTAACGCTTAGCGATTGTCCCATGAACATTCAACGATCCCGCACCTCCGGCCCTGACTTTGGCGGCGAAAGACCTGTGCCGGCGGCGGATCCGCCGGGCACGGCGATTGATCCGGTTTGCGACATGACGGTGTTGCTGAATCAGGAACAGCCAGCGTTAGAACATGGCGGCCAAACCTACCATTTCTGTTCCCAGCGCTGTCATGGCCGGTTTGAAGCGGACCCGGAATTCTACCTGACCGGCGGGCATAAGCGGCGCAAACGGGTGGCTGTTGAGGATACACATTACACGTGTCCGATGCATCCGGAAGTGATTGACGACAAACCATCTGACTGTCCTGCGTGCGGTATGGCGCTCGAGCCAGCCGGACTTCCTGGCGATGAACCGAACCAGGAACTGATCGATTTTATGCGCCGGTTCTGGATCAGTGTTCTGCTGGCGTTGCCCCTGCTCGTTTTGACCATGGGGCCGATGGTGGGGCTGCCGATCCGGGAGTGGTTGGGAGAACGCACATCGGTTTTGATTGAACTGGCACTGGCAACACCTGTCGTTCTTTGGGCAGCCCTTCCGTTTTTCAAGCGCGGTTGGTCATCGGTGATCAACCGCAGTCCTAACATGTGGACCCTGATCGCGATTGGCGTTGGCTCGGCCTATATCTACAGTCTCGTGGCCAGCCTGGTGCCGGACAGTTTTCCGGCTGCGTTCCGGACCGGCCCGGGTGTCGTTCCGGTCTATTTTGAAGCGTCGGTGGTCATCGTTGCACTGATTTTTCTGGGCCAGGTTCTGGAAATCAAGGCCCGGGAAAGAACCGGGGCTGCCATTAAGGCGTTGTTGCGACTGGCTCCCGATACAGCCTGCCGGATCAGCGCAGACGGTACAGAGCGGGTCGTGCCGATTGAGAACATCCTCGAAGGCGACCGTGTTCGCGTCAAACCAGGTGATCGCGTACCGGTTGATGGAATGGTGCTGGAAGGCCGGTCCTCGATCGATGAAAGCATGATAACCGGGGAATCCGTTCCCGTGGAGAGATCACCAGGCGATCATGTAACAGCCGGCACGACCAACGGGCGGGGGACATTTGTCCTGGAGGCCCACAAGGTCGGCGATGAAACAATGCTCGCCCGGATCGTACAGTTGGTGGCGGCGGCACAACGTTCGCGTGCGCCGATTCAGGGCATGGCAGACAAGGTCGCCGCCTGGTTTGTGCCCCTGGTTGTCCTCGCCGCGATCGTGGCGTTCGCGGTCTGGGCGTCGGTTGGCCCAGAGCCCCGTCTGGTTTATGCGCTCGTGTCTGCGGTGTCTGTCCTGATTATCGCCTGCCCGTGCGCGCTTGGCCTGGCAACACCAATGTCAATCATGACGGCGACCGGTCGCGGGGCACAGTCGGGAATTCTCATCCGTGACGCAGAAGCTCTTGAAAGGCTATCCGGGGTCGATGTGCTGATCGTCGACAAGACCGGAACGCTGACGGCTGGCCAACCGATATTGACGGATATCATTTCCCTGGGAACGGAGACAGAAGACACGCTTCTCAGGTTGACAGCCACGCTTGAGAAAGGTTCGGAGCATCCGTTAGCCGACGCCGTGGTCTCTCACGCAACCGAAAAGGGTGTTAACCTGGGCGACGTTCGTGACTTCGAAGCCGTGACCGGAATGGGCGTTATGGGCCGCGTCGACGGAAGACTCGTGAGCCTTGGAAATGCGGCCATGATGACGAAGATGGGTTTTGATCCGGTCGATGCCGAAAGCCAGGCCGCCCGGTTTCGCGACGACGGCAAGACCGCAATCATTGTCGCGGTTGACAATGCCATTGCCGGGTTGGTGGCCGTTGCCGACCCGATCAAGCCGTCGAGTTCCGCAGCCCTGCGATCCCTGCGCGACTCAGGCCTGAGCATAATCATGGCGACGGGAGACAACGACCGGACAGCCCGCGCCGTGGCGTCGAAACTCGACATTATGGATGTGCATGCGGGACTTATGCCTGCCGACAAGCTTGAACTGATCAAGACGCTGCAGTCCCAGGGCCGGTCTGTTGCCATGGCAGGTGACGGGGTCAATGACGCGCCCGCTCTTGCGGCGGCTGATGTGGGTATCGCCATGGGAACAGGCGCCGATGTGGCCATCGAAAGTGCCGGCATTACCCTGGTCAAAGGCAATCTTGAAGCCCTGGTTCGGGCTCGTGTTCTGGCGCAGGCAACGATTCGCAACATCAAGCAGAACCTCGTCTTTGCCTTCGGCTACAACGCGATCGGCGTGCCGGTGGCCGCCGGGGCCCTGTTTCCCCTGACCGGCCTTTTGTTGTCGCCGATGATTGCTGCTGCAGCCATGAGTCTGTCGTCCGTCTCTGTCATCTCGAATGCGCTGCGGCTTAAGACCCTGAAACTTGACTGACGGTGTTGCGGTCGCAACCGAGGCATTAGGGAGTGTATTCTTGAGTTTCCTGTAACTGGAAGGTTATGGTAGTGGAAACCCGAAGAAAACGAGATGTTCTGCGCTAACGAGCGCGGGCAGTGAGCTGCGGGAAAGGCAGAAGTGATGAATATTGGACAAGCTTCGCGACAATCGGGGTTACCGGCAAAGACGATCCGTTATTACGAAGACATTGCCCTGTTGAAACCTTCGAGGGCGGCAAACGGTTACCGAGATTATTGTGACGAGGACATACACCGCCTCCGGTTTCTTCAGCGTTCCCGCAGTCTCGGGTTTTCCATCGAGGAATGCCGTCAGTTGTTGTCGCTTTATGAAGACAAGCATCGCGCAAGTGCCGACGTGAAAGCGCTGGCAAACGGCAAAATACTGGAAGTCCGGCGCAAGATTGACGAACTCAGATCGATGGAAGCTACATTGAAGGCGCTGGCTGAGAACTGCCGGGGCAATAACCGGCCAGACTGCCCGATCCTGGACGACATCGCCGGCGATCTCGGTCGCAAGTAAGGACGCCATTGGACCGGCGGATCTGATTCTGCCGGGAAGTGTCCGCGTATGCCCGCCGGTTGACGACGCTCTCTTGAAGAGAGCCTCGGTCAGCGGTTGGCATTAACCATGTTGATTGCGAGTTACGGCTATCGGTGCGCTGCGTATTGCGTGAACGTACGCCAGCATTCATAAAAGAAGCTGGAGAAGCAATGATAGATGTCAATCAAGAACGCCTCTGGCACACCATGATGCACATGGCTGAGGTCGGTAAACTGCCCGGTGGCGGCAATTGCCGGACGGCGCTTTCCAACGAGGATCGCGAAGGGCGGGACCTGTTCGTGCGCTGGTGCCAGGAAGCCGGATGCACCGTCGACATTGATCAGGTGGGGAACATTTTTGCACGCAGGCCCGGACGCAGCCGCAGGCTTGGGGCCGTGGCTACAGGCAGTCATCTTGACACGCAACCTCATGGCGGGCGGTTTGACGGCGTCTTCGGTGTGCTGGCCGGCCTCGAAGTCGTGCGCAGCTTGAACGATGCAAACATCGAGACGGCGGCGCCGATCGATATCGTAAACTGGACCAATGAAGAGGGGGTCCGGTTCTCTCCTCCCTTGACAGGTTCGTCAGCATTCGCGGGCAAGATCTCGACCGAAGAGGTTCATGCGGTCCAGGTTCACGCCGGAGGGACCGTCGGAGAGGAACTATCCCGCACGGGATATCTCGGCAAGCTTGCAACCGGTAAGCGCGACATTAGCTGCTTTATCGAGGTGCACATCGAGCAAGGCCCGAAGCTGGAGGCCGAGAGGCTCACGATCGGTGTGGTAACCGGTGTTCAGGGCATGCGCTGGCTTACCGTTGATGTCCGGGGCCGCGACGCCCATGCGGGAACGGTTCCGATGGACTTGCGGCGCGACGCCATGGCAGGGGCTGCCCAGATGATTTCCGAATTTTACGACATTGCGCTGACGGCATCACCGGACATTCGGGCAACTGTCGGACGAGTCGACGTCATTCCCAATTCCGGTTCCACGATACCGGGAAAGGTGGTGTTCAACATCGATCTTCGCCATCCAGACGATCACGTGCTCGATGCAGTGGAGCAGCGGTTTCGCAAGCGATTTTCGGAGATTTCTCTGAACCGATCCCTTGAAACACACTTTTCCCCGTCCCTGAACAATCCCGCCGTGACATTTGATGAAGACCTTGTGGCAGCAGTCCGCAAGTCGGCGGTGCAGCGTGAACTTCCTTACTGTGACATGATCAGTGGAGCGGGCCACGACGCGATGAATATTGCAGGCGTTGTTCCAACCGCCATGATCTTTGTCCCCTGCCTCGACGGCGTCAGCCACAATGAGGCGGAATATGCGACACCGGAGGACCTGGCGGCAGGCGCGAATGTCCTGCTGGATACCCTTCTTTCCAAAGCCGGCGCCATGCGGATGGCCCCGCGGCCGGTCGAAGCCGAAGCAACCATCGACGCCGATGGCTTGTAAAGGCGGATGCTGAGTTTCCTGTCGCGCACATCTGTTGTCCTACAGGAAACTGACTCGCTGGGTGCAAGGCAGTAGATCTGCGCATTTTGTTTATCGTTAAACATTGATTGGAAAGGAAGAATTGACGTAAGCTTTGCGACGGTGAAGGAAATTTGCAATTCTGACAATGCGATGTCTTCGAGAATCGACACAAACGGGAGAAAATTGAGATGAAGAAACAAAAGGATAAGTCAAGCCGTATCAGCGTCGGTACGGTTGATCGCCGCGAGCTCATGGCGGGTGCAGCCGCTGTTGGCATGTTTGCGGCCGCCGGCCCGATACTCGGGATACAGCCTGCTCATGCGATGACACCAAAGAAGGGCGGTCATCTTCGTCTTGCGACCGCGGAAGGATCGTCCAGCGACGTTCTTGATCCCGCCCCAGACTCCAGTGCCTTCATCACGATGCTGTCGTCAACCTACCTGGGCCAGCTCACGGAAGTTGACGCGAATGGTGGGCTTCAACCTCAGCTTGCAGAGTCCTTTGAGCCGAATGCGACGGCGACCGAATGGGTGTTCAATCTCCGAAAGGGTGTCACGTTCCACGACGGCAAATCGTTTGAGGCGGAAGATGTTGTGGCCACCATCAATCACCACCGCGGCAAGGATTCCAAATCGTCGCTGAAGGCATTTGCTGCCCAGGTTGAAGACGTCAAGGCCGATGGTAAGCACCGGGTTATCCTCTCCCTCAAGGAAGGCAATGCGGACTATCCGTTTATCCTGAGCACAGGCGCGTTCTCCATTTTGCCGAGCAAAGACGGCAAGGCTCTACCGCTGGCTGGTAAAGGCACTGGCGCTTATATGCTGGATGAGATCGAGACCGGTGTACGGGCTGTTCTCAAGAAGAACCCCAACCATTTCGATGACAGTGTCGGGCATTTCGACTCTGCCGAGTTGCTGATCGTTGCGGACGCGGCGGCACGGCAGAACGCTCTCCTGTCCGGACAGGTCGACATGATGGATAAGGTCGATCTGAAAACGGCACATCTTCTTGAGAAGAAGGAGAACATCGAGGTCCTGGAAGTTACCGGCACGCTTCACTACACATTCCCAATGGATACCCGTAAAGGGCCGTTCTCGGACAACAATGTACGGATGGCGCTCAAGCATTCGATTGACCGCGAAGAAATCCTGCAAAAGGTGCTGCGTGGCCGCGGTGCCGTCGGCAACGACCATCCGATCTCGCCGGCAAACCGGTACTACAACACGGAGTTGAAGGCACGTCCCTACGATCCGGAGAAGGCCAAGTTCTATCTGAAGCAAGCTGGTTTGGATAAACTGGACGTGGAACTCAGTGCATCCGACGCTATTTGGAACGGGGCCGTCGATGCTGTGGTGCTTTATCGCGAGCAGGCTGCCAAGGCCGGAATCAACATTACGGCGAACCGCGTACCCAATGACGGCTACTGGTCAAACGTCTGGATGAAGCATCCGTGGTGTGCAAGTTACTGGAGTGGACGCCCGACCGAGGACTGGATGTTCTCGCAAGGCTATGGCGGCGACTCCAGCTGGAACGAGTCGTTCTGGCAGCACGAAAAGTTCAACCTGCTGCTGAAAGCTGCCCGTGCAGAACTTGACGATGCGAAGCGCCGTGACATGTATTGGGAAATGCAGTCGCTGGTGCGTGACGAAGGCGGTTCGGTTGTGCCGCTGTTTGCAAGTCACGTCATGGCTCATCAGAAAGGCAAGCTCGGTCATCCCGCGAAAGTGGCCGGCAACTGGAATCTCGATGGCTACAAGCTGATTGAACGCTGGTGGTTTGCCTGATACAAAACAAGCTTGAGGGGGCTGCATCGGACGTACCGGTGCGGCCCCTTTTTTTGCCTGTTGTGTTCAACAAACGAGAGAAAAGCAATGATCAGATCCCTTCCGAATTTTCTGGTGACAGCAACATCCCTGTTGCTGTTGAGTGCCGCGGCCAACGCGGCTTCAGAGAAGCACGAGAACGTGTCGGACGAGACCATTGCAGGCCAAAGGGGAATGTTGGCAAAAAGCACGAAGGATGCCGGGTTCGGACCTCAGTCGCCCCGCGACATCGACTCTGCCACGGGCAACAACAGCCGCGTGTTCCAAGCCGCGCCCATGCATACACAGATGAATCTGTGCAACATCCACTTTCACAAGAACGCCGAGCATAAGGGCGGTGAGTTTGCCAAACATGCGGGCAATGGCGACGGTCACGGATATCAGAGCGGGTACGTCTATTCGGGTCAGTTGAGCGCTGCCGAATTGGCCAAACTCGACAAGGAAATTGGCGCGAGCGACCACGGAAGTCTTGTTCCAGGCGATACCATTGAAGTTCACTACGTGCATTCCACGGCCAAGGTGAAACCCGGTCCAACTCTTGGGTCCTGCTTGAGCGACTCCATCAAGAACCCCCAACTGCGGGTCGAGACCCAGGTGTATGTCCTGGTCAATGACAAGAACGCTCTCAACTTCGTCGAGCTGACCAAACTAGGCGTCAAGAACGGCATGCAGCAGGCCCTGAACATTCCGGCAGATACCGGCACGCCCATTCAGTACGCTGGTTCCACGACAGGCCCTGGTTACAACGAAAAGGGATCGCCCTTTCAGGTGACATGGAGCGTCCGGCCCAAGGTTGCGAAGGTGAACATCGAGACGGTCGGTGAGTGGCTAAAGGACAACGTGTTTGATGAAGATCATGCGCACGGCGTCAGGAACCTGGTGATCAATCCCGACCTTCTGTCGAAAATCACGCAATAGGCCGAGTTGCATACGAATACGAAATCTACTGACTCCTCTCAGTAAGCCTCTTCGTAAGCCTGGCAAATTTCTGCTTCGGACATGTTCTCCAGAAACGCGATCTCGCCTTGTTTGTGTTTCACGTAGATGTCCGCGAAGTCTCCCGGGAACCACGAGGTGACGGTGTCGTTGGCGGAGAACCGTTCAAGAGCAGCCTCCAGAGTTTGGGGCAGCCTGACATAACCCTTGGCCGCCAGGTCCGTGCTTGAGAGCAAAGAGAGATCTTCCTGGGTGGCGTCGGGGGCGGCGAGGTTCTCTTCCACGCCTTGTACGCCGGCATGGACGATGGCGGCCAGCTGGAGATAGGGGCTTGCCGCGGCGTCGCCCGCCCGGAATTCG
The DNA here is from genome assembly GCA_021775835.1 of Hyphomicrobiales bacterium. Next base: position 30,941 of record JAJFHC010000009.1, read on the forward strand.
AAATTGTATTGCGCCGCCTTGGCCACGTCGCTGACGTCCGATACGGGACAGATCCGGACGGCGGCCTCGCGGTCGCGAAAACCGAGATTGTTGAACGCGGCACTCCAGCGGTGGGGGGTCAGGCGGGTGTAGGAGACAACGCTCGGGGCGGTAATCGCAACGATGGCATCAAGGTGTTTCAGAATGCCGGCAACGAAGCTGCCGGTGATCTTGCTCTGGCCATGCCTGCCTGCCGGATCATAGGTCGCCGGATTGCCGTCGGCGTCGCGGAAGCTCATGTGGATGTGGACGCCGTTACCGACACCGGCCGGGTCGCGCAGGGGCGTGAAGCTGACGGCGCTGTCAAAGCGCTGGGCGACAGTATGAATGATTTCACGCAGGATGATCGAATTGTCGGCGCCCCTCAGGCCCTCGGCCGGACCCATGGTGACTTCATACTGGTCGATGCCATACTCCTTCATGAATGTGTCCGGAACGATACGGGCATCACGCATGACGGCGATCAGGGTTTCCATGAAGGCCCGCTCAGTCCTGAAGCCCGCGGTTGTGTAGGCGCTCCCCAGTGGGCAGCTCTTGTCGCGAAAATGAAACTCGTGCTCGAAGGCACCGACGAGGGTAAGACCAGTGACGCTTTTCAGTCGTTCCAGGGCAGACGCCAGGATCGAACGGGTGCAGCATTCCCACGGTGTGCCATCGGTTTCGCGAATGTCACCAATGATGAACCGCTCCGGCGACGTGCCGTCTTCGAAATCAACATCGGTGCGGGTGGTCTGGTCGGGAATCAGGACCAGGTCGCCCAGGGCGCCGTACGGGCTGTCGGCGATCGCGTCGAAGCACGTGATCTGGACGTTGGTCGGCGTCCAGCCGATGCCGCGCCTGGCCCGTTTGTCGAAATCCGACAGGGGAAAGGCCTTGCCTCTGACCTTGCCGGCAATGTCGCTGCAACAGGCGAGCATCAGTTCTTCTCGTTTCATCAATTGTCATCCTTGATATTGGCGGTCGGTGCGCTGCCGACAGGTGGTGTCAGGCGTACGCCTTCCCAGTCTTCCAGACGGTTTCTTGTCGCGTCCCAGTCCCTGGCTGACGCCTTCACGATAATGGCTTCCACCAGTGTAACGGCGCCAACCTGGCTGTCCCAGGCGGTACCGTTCTCAACCGGCACTGCGAGCACATGGGTGCTGTAACGGGCGATTGGCGAGAGCCATTTGTCGGTGACTGCGACGATCGAGGATTGCCGCTTTTTCGTAATCACCTGGGCAAGATCCGTAAGGCTTGGCTGATAGCGCCGGAAGTCGAACATGACGACCACGTCCTGACGGCGCATTCTCAGAACGTAATCGGGCCACAGTTCCGGGTTTGAGGGGATGTGGTGCACCCGGCTGCGGAACTGCCTGAGATGGATCGACAGAAGAGTGGCAATGCTGTCGCTCACGCGCCCACCGATCAGAAAAATGTTACGGGTGGGATCGGCGATCAGGTCGCAGGCGCTGTCAAATTGCTGCTGGGAGATCCCGGCACTCATTTCCCGGACATGGGTCGCAATCCGGTCGGCATAGTCTTCCAGGAATCGTCCAGGAGCCGTCGGGGCTTCGGTGAGTTTCAACTGGACGGGAGAACGATAGCTTTCTTTCAGTTCACCGATCAGCCGGCGCTGAAATTCCTGGTATCCGTTGCAGCCGATCTTGGCCACAAAACGCGTGATCGAAGGGGCGCTGACCCCGGATCGTCCGGCCAGTTCCTGAATTGTCTGAAGTCCGGCAAACGGATAGTCCGCCAGAAGTGCACTGGCGACTTTCTGCTCACTCGCCGTCAGGCGAGGGACGAGATTTTCGATGGTTTCCTTGACGATCACAGGTTCACATATCCCGTTTGGCGTTTGCAGGCGATACCCTGCGAAGACGTAGAAACATTATTGGACACTGAAAAAATATAGTCAATATTCAAGTTTTTCATTGACTTTGACAAATTATTTTCTCTCAATGATGATCTCGACAAATTCTTACGGCGAACTGCCGAAGTAGGGAAGTGCTCACTTAATGACGGTATTGCCCTGGCGATATCTTGCGATCTGTATCGTTGTCCCGGTGGCCCTCGTCATGCTGGTGGCCGGACTCGCATCGGGCGCGGGGGGCGGCATTGAAAGAACCCTGATTGTCTTCTTTATCAGCCTGACGGCGGTTGCCGGGATGGGTCTGTACAGCGGCAATTCCGGTATTCTGAGCTTTGGCCATCTGTCATTCATGGGAATTGCGGCCTATGCATCGGGAATCCTGACCATTCCGGTGCAGATGAAAAAACTGACACTTCCCAATCTGCCGGAGATCCTGAGCTCCACCCAGCTTGATTTCCTCCCTGCGGCGGTTGTGGCCACTCTCGTGGCCATGATCGCCGCCCTTCTTGTGGGAATTGTGATCTCTCGCCTGGATGGATCCGCAGCAACCATCTCGACGTTGGCGCTCCTGATCATCGTGCACGGTCTTATCATCGGGGCCCGCGATATTACCCGGGGAAGCCAGTCGTTTTTCGGTGTGCCCAGAGTGACCGATATCTGGGTGGCGGCCATTGTCTGCGCCCTGGCACTTGTAATCGTCAGGGTGTTTCGGGATTCTGTACCCGGTTTGAAGCTCAGGGCATCGCGTGAAGATCCAATAGCTGCCGGTGCCAACGGCATCGGTATCAGGGGAGAACGGTTGCTGGCCTGGGTTGTGAGTGCGGGCGTGGTTGCGATGGCCGGGGTCGTGCTCGGCCATTTCCTTGGAGCGTTTTCACCGAAGAAATTCTATTTCGTCGACACGTTTGCTCTTTTGGCCATGCTGATTGTCGGCGGCATGACGACAATGACCGGAGCGATTATCGGCGCGGCGGCCATTACAACCGTCACGGAAGTCCTGCGCCGCCTGGAAGGTGGCGTGGAACTGTTCGGATTTCAGTTGCCGGAGGTGTTTGGGACGACCCAGATTGGCATCGGTTTGATCATACTGCTTGTCATGTTCAAACGATCGGACGGGTTGTCGGGCCTGGACGAATGGGACGAGCGGCTCCTGAAGCGCGGCGTGGGAAGATCCGACCAGGATGGCACAGGCGATGACAAGGCAGCCGGCGAACTCTCGGTCCAGAAAACCGATCAGCCCTTGGAAGCCCGCGCCCTGACCAAGCGTTTCGATGGTCTGACGGCCGTCAACGAGGTGTCCCTTTCACTGTCCCAGGGCGAAATCGTTGGGTTGATCGGGCCAAACGGGTCGGGCAAGACGACACTTCTGAACATGCTGTCGGGGGTTTTGCCGGCGACTTCGGGACAGGTATTCAAAGACAACCGGGACGTCTCCCGCCTTGCGTCTCACCAGATCGCGCGCAAGGGAGTTGCCCGGACATTTCAGAACATCCGTTTGTTCTCTGCCTTGACGGTTCATCAGAATGTTCTCGTGGCGGCGCTGAGCGACTGGCCGCGCCGGTCGGTAGGAGAGGCTTACAGACTGGCAGGGGCAGCGATGGCCTGGATGGGCGTTGCCGACAAGGCGTCGGCGAAGGCTGGAACTTTGTCTTACGGCGACCAGCGTCGTGTGGAAATTGCCCGGGCTCTGGCGCTTCGTCCGGCCTTTCTGTTTCTGGACGAACCGGCCGCCGGCATGAACCGAGAAGAAACCGACGCACTGATGGAAACACTGCGCGACCTGAGGCAGGCTGCGGGGCTCGGTATTCTGATCGTCGACCACGATTTGCCCCTGATCATTCGATTGTGTGATCGGGTTGTCGTCCTTAACGAGGGCAACCTGATCGCACAGGGGGATCCGGATGAGGTCCAGAAAGACCCAGCCGTCATCGAAGCCTATCTTGGCCGAAAGCATACGGCCGTGATGGAAACATGAACCGCGTATAATAACGGGAGGAACCTAAAATGCGCAAAAACCTGACGACTCTTGCCTTTGCCAGTGCCCTGGCAATGGCGGCATTCGGTCCGGCGACGGCTGCCGATGAGATTACCATCGGCGTCGCCACGGCACAGACCGGCGCACTGGCGCCATTTGACGGTCCTGTGATCGAAGGATTCAAGATTGCCATCGACGAGATCAACGCGGCCGGGGGCATTGGCGGCAAGATCATGATCAAGACAATCGACAAGGACGTCCGGTCGGATCCGGCGCAAACGTCGATTGCAGCACAGGAGCTGGCGGACGCCAAAGTCAACGTGATGGTGTTGCCGTGTGATGCCGACCCGGCGTTTGCGGCTGCCGCGATTGCGGGAGGCGCAAAAATACCGGCGTTCTCGACATGCGCGTCTTCTCCCACTTTGCCGATCATGGGAGGCGACTTCATGTTTGCCAATTTCCCCGGCGACAATGTGCAGGCAACGGTTTCCGCCAAATGGGCCTTTGACCAGGGCCATCGCTCGGTCTATTTGCTCTATTCCCCGGACTCCCAATACACGACCCTGCCGCTCTATTTCGGCGATGTCATGGAGAAACTGGGCGGCAAGATTGCCGGCAAGTCGACCTACAAACTCGAACAGCAGGACTTTTCTGCTGAAGTTACCAAGATCAAGGCCATCAGCCCGCAACCGGATGTCATCATGACGTCTGCCTATGAGCCGGACTTTCCAGCGTTCATCAAGCAGCTCCGGTCAGCCGGTGTGACGTCGCAGGTGATTGGATCCGACGGTATCGATTCCGCCACAACATTTTCTCTGGGCAGCGCAACCGAAGGCGTTGTGTTCTCTACGGCGGGTCATGCTACGCCGGGCAGCGAACTTGAAAAGTTCAACGCCCTGTACAAGGAAAAGACCGGCAAGGAGTCGGAAACCGTGTTCAATGCTATCGGTTACGATCTTGTCAAAGTGATCGAAGCGGCGGTAATGGCCGCAGGCGACACAGACCCGGTCAAGTTGCGCGATGCCATAGCCGGCCTGGAAAATGTCCAGGGTGCGACCAGCAAGATCACCTACAAGGGTACGCAGGGTATGCCCGTGCGTGAAGTCTCGCTCATTCGTGTCAAGGGCGGAAAGCGTGAACTGGTAGGCCAGCCGTCGCCTGACGCCGCGCTCATCCCAGCACCACGCATGCAATAAGCCGGCAGGTGGATTGTACGATGCCGCTGCTGTCGATCGATAATCTCAAAGTCCGCTACGGAGCGGTCGAGGCGGTCAGGGGCATCACCATAGATGTCGAGGAGGGCGAACTTGTTGCCCTCCTCGGTGCCAACGGTGCTGGGAAATCGTCGTCGCTCAATGCCGTCATCGGCCTTGTGCCGGTGGAGAGTGGCCACGTGGAATTCGACAACCGGGACATTTCTCACGTGGCCACGGAGATGCTCGTCCGGCAGGGCATAACTCTCGCTCCGGAAGGGCGTCGAATATTTGCCAGCCTGTCGGTGTTTGAGAACCTTCGGCTCGGCGCGTATGGACGGCGGGACAAGGTCCGGATCTCGACGACCTACGACCGCGTATTTGATCTCTTTCCCATTTTGAAAGACCGGCAACAACAACTGGCCGGAACCTTGTCAGGTGGCCAGCAACAGATGCTCGCCATCGGCAGGGCGCTTATGAGCGAACCCAAGATGCTGCTTCTTGATGAGCCGTCACTGGGTTTGGCACCACAGATCGTGGAAACAATATTCGAGCTGATTGCAACACTGCGCCGTCAGGGAATAACGATTCTTCTGGTCGAACAGAATGTCGCGATGTCACTTGATGTGATCGACCGCGGATACGTCATGTCCGGGGGCGAAATCATCGATTCAGGTACGGCGTCGGAACTCAAATCCTCTCATATCGTCGAACAGGCGTACATGGGCGCGCACTAGGGTCTGCAATGGAACTTTTTGTACAACAGACGATCAACGCGATTTCACTGGGCGGTACCTACGCGCTTCTGGCGCTTGGACTGGCCATCGTGTTTTCGGTGATGGGCATGATCAACTTCGCCCACGGCGAGCTGATGACCACGTCGGGTTACACGTTGCTTTACTGTGGTCTTGCGGGCGTGCCCTTTTTGATCTCCGTGCCCCTGGCAATCGCGGTTGCCATGGCCGCAGCCATGTTGATGGAACGCATCGCTTTCCGGCCTGTGCGCAATGCCAGCCCGGCCACGATGCTGGTGACAAGCTTTGCCGTGGCGATCATCCTGCAGACCCTGTTCCAGAATTTCATCGCCAAGCGCTCCAAGCCCGTCATTCTACCCGATGCGCTTGCCGAGAGCATTGCCATTGGCGACTTTCTGATCGGCATAAACAAACTGATCGCTATCGCTGCGACTGTCCTGATGCTGATTTTCTTGAACGGCTTTTTCAAACGGGCATCGGTAGGGATAGCCATGCGGGCCGCTGCCGAGGATTTTCCGATCGCGCGGCTCATGGGGGTGCGCGCCAATGCGGTGATCGCCGGCGCATTTGCCATATCCGGTATGCTGGCGGGCGTTGCTGCAGTGCTGTGGGTATCACAGCGGGCCTCGGTCGACCCGCTGATGGGTTTCGTTCCGGTATTGAAGGCTTTCATCGCCGCCATACTGGGTGGGCTGGGCAGCCTCACCGGAGCGGTTGCGGGAGGTTTTCTGCTTGGCTTCATCGAGATATACCTCACTGCCTTCCTGCCGGATCATTTGCTGGAATTCAAGGAGCCGATCGGCCTGGGTATTGTCGTGCTGGTCCTGCTCTGGCGGCCGAACGGACTCATCCCGGCGGCGGGCTTTGGAAAGGTAAAGGTCTAGGCGGTGGCATTGGATCACGGGCATAGGGATGCGGAGCCGTTGTTGAGCAGCGGTGACGTGGCGCCGGTGGAGCTCGTAAACCCCGCAGGGCGCAGCGCTGTGGTGCTGACGTGTGAGCACGCGGGCAGGGCCATTCCGGCAAAGCTTGGCGATCTGGGCGTCTCCGCGTCCGACATGGAACGGCACATCGCATATGACATCGGCGCGGAGGGCCTGTCCCGGCTCTTGAGTGCTGCCCTGGATGCACCCCTTGTCATGCAACGCTACAGCCGGTTGGTGATCGACTGCAACAGGCCTCTCGAGGCGCCCGATTGCATGCCTGAAGTGAGCGACGGGACAGTTGTGCCGGCGAATCACAACCTGGATGCTGTGCAGCGTGCCAAGCGATATGACGAGATCCATCAGGCGTTTCATGATCAGGTATCGCGGTTGCTCGATGCGCGGATGCTGGGGCGCGAAGAGACGTTGCTGCTGTCTGTTCACAGCTTTACACCCTGCCTTGCGGGCGTAGACCGCCCCTGGCATGTCGGGCTTCTGTACAATCGGGACAAACGGGTCAGTGACGGACTGATGGAAGCGCTGGAGCAGCATACATCGGGGCTCAGAATGGAATTCAACGAGCCCTATAAGATTGAAGATGATTCTGACTATACAATTCCGGTGCACGGCGAGGCGCGTGGATTGCCTCATGTGCTGCTCGAGGTTCGCAACAATGAAATTGCCGAAGGCACCGGACAGGAACGCTGGGCCGAGTGGCTGAATCTTGCGACGCGCGATGTCGTCCATCGCCTATTTGAGAACAGGGACCAGACTGATGGCTGAACCGACTCCGACAACCCGTGAGATCCCTCTTGTGCCGGCACAGTCGGCACTGCTTTACATAGATGTCCAGAATTTTTCGGTGCGTCGTGACGGCGGCGAATTCAAGGATGTGTCCCAGGCCGATATCGAGGACAAGTACGGATACTACTTTGATCGCCTCAAGACCGTTGCCATTCCCAACATGCAGAAGCTTCAGTCGGCCTCCAGGGCGGCGGGCGTCGAGGTCATGTACACCACGATTGAAAGCCTGACGCTGGATGGTCGTGATCGAAGCCTGGATTACAAGATCACCGGTTTCAACGTGGCAAAGGGGTCGTATGACGGCAAGGTCATTGACGAGATTGCGCCGGGGGCTGACGAGATCGTTTTGCCGAAATCGTCTTCCAGCGTGTTTGTGTCGACGCATATCGACTACATCCTGCGCAATCTGGGTGTCCGTCAATTGGTGTTGAGCGGTCTGGTAACGGACCAGTGTGTGGAGTCGGCGGTCCGGGATGCCTGCGATCTGGGTTATCTTGTGACGCTGGTCCCCGATGCCTGCGCCACCTACAGCCAGGCCCGGCACGACACGTCGATCAGCGCCATCAGTGGCTATTGCCGCCAGGTATCGACTGACGATCTGATTGAGGAGCTTTCGGTTCCTGATTTTCTGTTCTGACGGGTGGCTGTAATGCAAGTGCGTCTGGTTGTGAGTAGACAAAAGGCATCCAGACAAATGACTATGGGCATGTGAAAGTCGTATCGACCTTCGGTTCAACATGACCTGCCTGATGTTCTAGTCATCTCCAAGCAGATGAGAGTTCAATGTAAGCCCTTAACCTTCTGTGTTCGGCGTTTAAACCGCGGATGCGACAGTCTTGGGGCTTGCGGCATCAGATGACTTTGTGGAACAAAGGCGCTTCGTTGATGTAATCGGGCAAAAGGAAATCTGTGCCGTGTCAAAAGCGTTGTTGGACATACAACCGGTCGAACGAACAGAGACCCTCGGCAAAAAGGTGCGTGGCGAACTCCGTGCCGCGATCATGGCAGGCAGGTTCCGGCCCGGAGAAAAGCTTACGATCCGTGCAGTCGCATCGGCATTGAATGTCAGTCTGACACCAGCACGCGAAGCGCTGTACAATCTTGCTGCCGAAGGCGCATTAGAAATGCGTGCCAACGGTTCTGTCTATGTGCCGACACTGACGATGGAGCGCATTGACGAGCTGACCAAGATCAGAACATCGCTGGAAGGACTCGCGGCCCGTGAGGCCGCGGTAAAAGTGAGTGACCACGATGTCGCAGAGGCGCGCAGCATCAACGACATGCTTGTTGCGGCTGATGAGGAGGAAGACTACCCGTCCCTGTTCGGGCTGAACTGGCGGTTTCATTTTCTCATCTACCAGGCTGCCGACATGCCCCAGCTGCTCCGCATGATAGAAGGGTGCTGGTTGATGACGGGCTCGTATCTGAACATGATCTATCCCGACTATGGTCGACGGTCTGACGGTATCAACAATCACAACCGGATCATTGAGGCGCTTGAAGCCCGGAATCCAGATGACCTTGCCGCGGCTGTGTGTCAGGATATCGATTTTGCGGCACGTGTTTTGATGAACATCATCGAACAAGACCAGCAATCAAGTACTTAGGTCGACCGGCCCGGCGAGAACCTGGCGGAGTTTACCCGAAACGCTGCTTGATCGGGATCTATCGCGGTTCTGAGCGCAGGCCAGAATTGTGATGCCAGGTCTACTCTGATCTGACAACCCGGGTTTCCAGGCCCGAAAACTTGTTTCCCTTGGATAAATAGAGTTCACTAGGAGGAATTCGCGCAATCAGCGGTCGAGTGACTTGTCAATCGACTGTCTGGGAGTTCATCTTCGGCGATAATTTTGTTATAACAAATAACATCAACGAGATTACCGGGAGACGACAATGAAAAATACTCCCACCATCGACGAACAAGTTGAAATGTACCGCAAAATGGTGGTCGTTCGACGCATGGAAGAAAAGCTCGGTGAACTGCACAGGGACGGTAAGACCCGCGGTCCTATTCATCGATGCGACGGTCAGGAGGCCGTCGGAGTCGCAGCGACTGCCATGCTCGAGAAAAACGACCACGTGACAAGCACTCACAGGGGACATGCTCACTATGTGGGCAAGGGGCTGGATCCCAGACGGGTCGTTGCGGAAATTTTCGGGCGGGAAACCGGTTATTGCGGAGGCCGGGCGGGGCACATGATCGTCGCCGATGCCGAACACGGATTGCTCGGCGGCAATGCGATTGTTGGTGCCTGTATCCCCGCAGCCGTCGGCATGGCGCAGTCGTTTCAGATGCTGGGAACCGGGCAGATTGCCATGTGCATTTTCGGGGACGGGGCGGCCCAGACCGGTATCTGCCATGAATCCATGAACCTCGCCGCGCTGTGGAAGCTACCGGTTGTTTTCCTGCTTGAGCATAATGAATATGGCCTGACCGTGCATTCGGACCAACAGTCCTCGGTGAGAGACTTGCACAAGCGCGCCGCCGGATATGGTATGCCGGGCCGAAAGGTGGACGGCAATGACATGGTCGCCGTCTATCGGTCGGTTTCGGAAGCTGTCGAAACAGCGCGCAGAGGTGAGGGGCCATCCCTGATCGAGGCAAAAACCTATCGGGCGACGGGCTTTTCGACCAGCGACAAGGGCGGGTATCAACCGGAAGCCACAATCGAGAAGTGGCGGAAGAAAGATCCGATCGACCGGGCGTTCAAGGCCTTGTCAAAACATGTGGACAAGGTCCAGCTCGAACGCACCCGCGACGGCGCGATAACCGAAGCCGAAACGGCATTTGAACTGGCATTGTCCGATCCCTTTCCGACTTTCGAGTATCATCCGGCAAGTGCAGCCTACGTTGGAGCGGTCGAATGACCCGGATGCGATATGCCGACGCGCTCAACGCTGCCTTGATCGAGGAAATGGAGCGCGACCCGACGGTATGGCTGTTTGGCGAGGATATCGGCGATTATGGCGGCGTGTTCAAGGTGACACGCGGCCTTCAGGACCGCTTCGGCAAGCACAGGGTCCGCGATACGCCGATTTCGGAGCAAACGCTCACGGCCATGGCTGTGACTGCAGCAATGACCGGCACCCGGCCTGTCCTTGAAATCATGTATGCCGACTTCATGCCTCTAACGCTTGACGCCCTGATCAACCAGGCATCGATCTATGAGTACATCTGGGCAGGTCAGGTGAAGATGCCTTTTGTCCTGCGGACGCAAGGCGGCGGTGGCGCGGGGGCGGGCGCCCAGCATTCGAAAAGTCTCGATGCCCTCGTTGCCCATATCCCAGGCCTCAAGGTTGTCGCACCGTCCACACCCGCCGATGCAAAGGCACTGCTCAAGGCGGCTATTCGGGATCCGCATCCGGTCATTTTTCTGGAGCACAAGCTGCTCTACAACACGCGGGGCGAAATTCCCGATGATGAGCATGTGGGCGAGATCGGTGTCGCCCGAGTGGTGCGCAGCGGGACCGATGTGTCGATCTTTGCGACATCCAAGATGGTGCATGATGCAACAAATGCGGCTGATCTCTTGGCGGAAGAGGGCATCTCCGCGGAAGTCATCGATCTTCGAACCTTGCGTCCGCTCGATGTGGGCGCCATCACGGCGTCCGTGCGCAAGACCAATCGGGCGGTTGTGGTCAACGAGGGCTGGCGTTTCTGTGGGTACGGGGCTGAACTGAGTGCCACGATCATGGAACAGGCTTTCGATTATCTTGATGCACCGGTTGAACGTGTCGGCACCATGGACATAGCGATCCCCTATAGCGAACCTCTTGAAAAAGTCGTATTGCCAAATGCGGAAAAGATCGTGGCAGCTGCAAAAGCGGCATTGCGCTGAACGGATCGACCGGGACGCGCATCCATGATCGCAAGAGTGGCGCTCTATAGGTTGAAAGGTGAACAATATGGCAAGCACTATCCTGCTCGTTGGATGTGGAAACATGGGATACGCGATGCTGAAAGGCTGGCTGGCCGAACCGTCTGGAATTGATGCTCATGTGGTCGAGCCGGCCGACGCCTTGCGTGAGCGGGCTGAGCAAGCCGGTGCCAAGGTTTACAGCGATCATACCGCACTGGCTGATGGCTTCGAACCGGACATGATCATCCTGGCGGTGAAGCCCCAGGTCATGCGCGATGTGTTGCCGGCCTACGAGCGATGGTCGGGGGGACGGACAACCTATCTGTCGGTCGCAGCCGGTGTCAGGATCGAGACATTCGCAGACGCATTCCCCGGCGCCACGCCGATCATCCGTTGCATGCCGAACACGCCCGCTGCAATCGGCAAGGGCATGATGGTGTGCTGCCTGAACGGCCACGTTACGGCTGACGCCAAGACCCTGTGCACGGACCTTCTGTCGTCCAGCGGCCGGGTGAGCTTTGTCGATGACGAAGCCCAGATGGATGCCGTGACGGCGGTATCGGGTTCGGGGCCGGCTTATGTGTTTCACTTCATCGAATGTTTGACAAAGGCAGGCGAGGAAGCCGGGCTTCCGGCAGACCTTGCCGCCGAACTGGCCATGCAGACGGTCTACGGTGCAGGCATTCTGGCGGCTTCAAGCGATACGGATCCGGGTGTGTTGCGCCAGCAGGTGACCAGCCCAGGCGGCACGACGGCGGCAGCTCTTGAAGTGTTCATGGGGTCGGGCAGGCAGCAGGCCCTTGTGAGTGAAGCGGTCGCGGCGGCCGCAGACAGATCCCGGGAGCTTGCCTGACAGTCATCGGAGAAAACATCATGCGACATGACGGCAAAAGGGTTCTTGTAACCGGCGGGGCGAGCGGCATCGGATATGCTATCGCCAATCGATTTTTGGCAGAAGGAGCGTCAGTTGTCATTCTGGACCTCAACGAAGCGTCGGTAACTCAGAGCGCCGAACGTCTCTCCTCTGTCGGACCGGCCCACGGGCGAACGGGCTCGGTGACGGAAGAAGAAGATGTTCAGGGTGTCGTCGATTTCATGCGCTCCGATCTGGGAGGCGTGGACTGCCTCGTCAATTCCGCCGGGGTCGTCAAGGTTGAACCGGCACTCGAGCACCCTACCGCGGATTTCCGCCGGATCATCGATGTCAACGTGACCGGCACATGGATCGCCAGTCAGGCCTGTGCCAGGGTGATGTCGGACAATGGTGGCGGGTCAATCGTCAACATGGGTTCGGTTTACGGGCTCGGTGGTGCGCCTCAAAGAACGGCCTATTGTGCCTCTAAGGCGGCGATCGTCGGGCTGACGCAGAGCCTTGCCGTTGAATGGGGGCCGCTGGGCATCCGGGTCAACGCCGTTGCCCCTACCGGCACGCGGACCCCCATGGTCCAGGACCTGATCGACCGGGGCATCTACGATCTCGATGGCGTCCAGCGCAAAACTCCGCTTGGCCGTCTTGCCGAACCCGAGGAGGTTGCGGCGGCGTGTTCATTCCTGGCAAGCGACGATGCGGCAATGGTGACCGGGCATCACCTGCCGGTGGACGGCGGTTGGCTTGCCAACAACTACGTGACTTGAGGGGCAACGGATAATGACTGCGGACGCGATTGTTTTCGAGGTTGGCGGTGTTGCGCACGAGATTGAAGTGACCGAAGCCTATGCTCCGCAGACATTGCATCGGGTGATGGCGGCCCTGCCGACGATCGCCGACATTCACTGCGCCAAGATCGCGGGGTGCCACATCATGTGGCCTGTCCCTGTCGTTGCCCGGTTGGAGAATTCATCGGACGTTCTTTCCATGCCCCCGGGGTCGTTCTTCTTCTGGCCGGAACGACAGTATCTCGAAATCACTTATGATGAATTGCAGGCGGAATCGGCTGCCATCAGTTATCTGGGCAGGCTCAAGGGCGACGTCGCATGGTTGCGTGATTATGCGGAAGAAAACCGCCGCGGCCAGGGACAGCGGAAATTCGAGGCAAAGGTTTATGTCAAAGGTGGACCCGACGCCCCGATTCCGGATGACTTTGCTGAAGGTACTGACGCCTGGTCGCGATTGCGGGGGGCCAGGCAATCGGCATGGCAGGCGCAACCCGACGATGTGCAGACGCTGCTTGATCGCCGCGGCTTGATGATCCCCTTCGGGCCGCTCGCCATGGCGGAAGGGGAAATGCGCAAACTTCATGAATTGCTCTGGCGCCTTTGGGTCGATGACACCCGTTACGCGCAGGACCAAACAACAGTCATAGCCCAGTTCGCCATTGAGGCCGCCATAACGCGGGTCGCCGGATTCTGCCACATGACACATGTCGGGTCGGTACTTGAAGACGGTGTGTCGTGTCTCGGAGACGCGAATTTGGAACAGTCCGCAGTGCTTGAGGAACTGGTGCTTTACTGCGGACGTATCGCTGCCTGGCTTGATTCGCACATCTGCTGGTGGCCCATGAACGAGTTGACGCTTGAAGCTCAGGGGCGCACCCAAGATTGAACGACGACGGAATTTAACAGTTGGAGAAAACTCATGACGGACAAGCGGATCAATATTTCATCGGGGTCGATTTTCGAAGAGAAGTTCGGCTACTCCCGTGCAGTGAAGGTAGGGCAGACGGTTTATGTGTCAGGCACTGTGGGGATCGACTATGGCACCGGCACGGTATCCGATGACCCGATCGAACAACTGCACCAGATCATTGCAAACATGGAGCCGTCGCTCAAGGAAGCGGGCACCAGCCTGGCCGACATCGTGCAGATCACAACTTATGTGACCACGCCTGAAGTGTTTCAGACGATCGGCCCTGAACTCGGCAAGATCTTTGGAGATATCCGGCCGACGAATGCCGCCCTCGTGGTGGCCTTTCCCGTGCCTGACGTGGTTGTCGAGATATCCGCTACGGCGATTATCGGATGCGGGAACTGAGCGCCACGATCACTGACCTTGCTTGCGGCGTTCTCCGGCAAAAAACAGGTCCTCGATTTCCTTCAGAACGTCGAACGGTTCTGTCGTGCTGACGAGGTTCACGTCTTCCATATGCCCGTCGGCTTCCAGGGAAATCGTCCATTGGCCGGGGTTGGAATTGAATACACAGTCGGGGAAACACATGTGATGATGCCAGTCGGTCTGCTCAGTCGCCAGGACGCGGACGCGGTCGAGCAGCGGTTGTTGACCGGCATCACCGGGATTGACTCTTAACTCATCAGGTTTGGACAGAATGGCGTCACCGTGGCGGAGCTTCACGATGTGCTGTTCTTCGTCGATGTGATTGACGTTCGAGAAGCAGACAAGGACCTCGCCTGTTGTGTTGTTTTCGATAACCAGGGCGTAGGAACCCGGTCTGGAGTTGAGGACGCAGTCTGGTTTGAGGACGTGATTGTGCCAATTGTCGTTGCGGGCGGCAAAGCGTTCCGCCGCGGCGACACACTCTTCAAGAGTTGCTTCACAATGCTTGACGTCGGACAGTTTCATGTCACTCTCCAGAATGGTTCAAGGCCTGTTCCTGGCTCAAGGAACCTCATTCGTACAATCGGTCAAATCGCGCGGCCGTGCGATCAGTCAAATTTCGTTTCGACAGTGTAGCCTATTGAACCATGAGCCATAATCAACGCATAGACCCTTCCATGTCAGGTGTCTTCTGGTCTGATGCCGCGAAGGAAGACCCCGTTGGTGTTCGACCTGACGACACAGGCAGCCTTTACGATGTGGTCATCATTGGGGGTGGCTATTGCGGTTTGTCCACGGCGTTGCATTCCGCCAAACGGGGCTTGCGGGTAGCGGTTCTCGAAGCGGGTATCGTGGGAAATGGTGCGTCTGGCCGGAATGGCGGGATCGTGGTCCCCCAGTTTCCGAAAAGTATCAAGCCGAGCGATGTTGTCTCTCGCATCGGCAAGAAGCGCGGCGACCGTTTGTGCGAGATCGTAACAGGTGGACCCGCGCACATGTTCGATCAGATCCGCGAGTATCAGATTGCCTGTGACGGTGAACAGAATGGCTGGATCCAGCCGGCTCATTCGAGGCCTTCGCTGGACCAGGCCCGGGCGGTCTATGAGGAGTGGAAGGCGTTCGGTGCCGATGTGTCCTGGCTTGACCGGTCCGGCGTACATGATCAGCTAGGCGCAGCAGGCTATCTTGGCGGCTGGAAGAATCCCACCGGAGGGTTCGTCAATCCATTCTCCCTGAGCCGCGGACTGGCACGTGTGGCTCGCAGCCAGGGTGCCGCAATATTTGAAGATACCCGGGCTGAATCGATCGACCGTGACGGCGAGCGTCCCGTTGTGATTGCGCGAGGCAAACGCTTTGCTGCCCGCAAAGTGCTGATTGCGACCAACGGCTACACGGATGGTTTATGGCCCGGCCTGCAGCGCACGGTAATTCCACTTCGCCTGTTTCACACGGTTAGCCGGCCCCTGACCGGCGAACAGCAAGAACAGGTTCTGCCAGGCAGGCTTTGCTTCACGGATTTGCGAAAGTCAGGCGGATTCTGCCGCTATGACGAAGGCGGCCGTATTGTTTCAGGCGGATCGGTCTTTCCGGTCGGCAATCTGCGCAAGAGCGGTATGCGCCACGCCGAGGCGCGGGTCAGTTTGATTTTTCCTCAGTTGAGCGGCATCGAATTCGACTCTTACTGGGAGGGTTATTGTGCCCTGACGGAAACCTACCTGCCGTCCTTTCAGGTGCTCGATCGTGACGTTTTTGCAGTTCTAGGCTTCTCCACTCGCGGCGTCGCCCTGGCACAGGCAATCGGCCCGGAACTGGCACGGTTTCTTTGTGAGGACATGACCCTCGATGAGATTCCGCTCCATGTGGGTGAGAATGAGCCAATCCCTCGACAGGGCCTGAAGTCATTCCTTGGTCAGTTCGCGTTTCCGGTTCTCAAGGCGCTGGATCGCTTCGATTTGAGTTAGCCGGAGCAGTTAAACCGTTTTGAGACAATTTTTGTTCGAGACATGTGGACCCGAATAAAGCGCTGGGATAGGATTCCGGCTGAGATATGGCAATAATTTGTCAGGGAGAGTAATTCAAGTGCAGAAAAGGTTCAGGCACCAAAGATTGTGTTTCTGGCGTGCCGAACGACGCGTGTTGATCAGGGGGCTGTTGGCCCTTGTGGTTGTTTCCTTCTGCCTGTTTGGTGTTCCTGACTATGCATCAGCGGAAAAACGTGTCGCCCTTGTGGTTGGCAACAGCGCCTATACCCATGCACCGCCACTGGAAAACCCAAAACATGATGCAGCGGATCTGAGTGCGCTGCTCGAGACGCAGGGCTTTGCCGTCACAACGGGAATCGACCTCACGAAGCGCAAGATGCGTGAAACAGTAGACGGATTCGTCGCCGGCCTTGATGGATCAGAAACCGTGTTTTTCTTTTACGCCGGTCATGGCATCCAGGTCCGTGGCAAGAATTACCTCGCCGCCGTCGATGCCCGGATAACGTCTCAAGATGACCTGGGTACTCAGGCGGTGGCATTGCAGAGCGTCCTGCAGCGTCTTAA
>JAJFHC010000081.1 GCA_021775835.1 Hyphomicrobiales bacterium
TGCTGTCGCATCTCGGACAGTCAGGCAAGGCCGATTGTTGCCAAATACGTTGCTACGGTTACTGAAGTCGAAATTTCCTTCAAGTACGGCGGATCGGGCAAAATGGAAGGTCCAATAGCGCCCGGTATTCAGGTACTTCAGCGGCGATTCTGACAAGGAGATTCAACTGTTCACCCTTGTCGCCGAATTGTGCAAGCGCGTATGTCATTTGTACGCCCTGCGTCACGACGGACGATAACCTGCTGGACTGCACAGGCGCTTCCCCCATCGGAAACTTGTGCTTTTTGAAGTCAGGCGGCAAAATCGGTTCAAAATGGGGAGTTAGACATGTTGCATGCTCGGTTCGTAATGAAATTTCTGGTTGTTCTGGTTGGTCTTCTTTCGCTCGTAGTGTCGGCGACGGCGCAGACGTTCCTTGACCGACCGGTCATGGTTGGTGGCCGAGCGGATGTCGATGCGTGCAGCGGGACAGGCAGCGTAGTGGGCCTTAATCCACAGGGAGACAACTTCCTCGCTGTCAGATCCGGTCCGTCGGCCAACTTCAACAAACTCGATGAACTGTACACAGACGACATCGTTTATTTGTGCGATGTGGCCGGCAAATGGCTTGGCGTCGTTTACACATCGGACGACACTGAATGCGGCATCTTCACGCCGTGGCCCAGGGCTAAATCCTATACCGGCCCATGCCGCGTCGGGTGGGTATTTCGCAAATACGTGCGACCCTTGGCAAACTAGGGTCTATCGAGGATGGTTTGCACTACCCACAGTAGCCAACCGGCCTATCCCAAATCAATGCGGCACTGGAAGCAGTTGTTCGAGGCCGACCGCACGTGTGCATAGACAATGTCGGGATTTTCGAACAACTGGGATGCCTCCGTTTCGATCTCCTCTGCCGCAACGATCCGACCCGAACCGTACACTATGCGGTCGTCATGGCCGTATCCCCGGATCAGGAAATTCGGCGTCCTGGACAGAATTTCAGGGCGTTGTTTCGAAGCTCCAAATCTTTCACAAACTTCGGCATGAAGGAATATCGGCCCCACCTCCGCGTAGGGTTGTGGCTCTCCAAACGGCCGATAGGCGAGCACCAACATAGGCTCACCGGGCGCTATGAACTCGAGACAATGCCGGCATGGATTACCGGGACCGTTCGAGGTTTGAACTTCGGGCACCTGGCCATTCGCGTCCAGCCCACCGTTGCGCAAGGCGATCGCCATTTCAGTCGGCATGGCATGAAACTTAATATCGGACATCTGTTCTAACTCCTCTGCTGTCGCATCCTCAGAGGCAGAAAATCCTATTTCAAAGTTACGGACCACCCGATCCTTGCGATTACGCCTTTCTGAACGAAATGAGCTTATGGGGCACAATCTTACCGTGACGTTCGGTTTCGTAGGATTGATCGGAGATCCGTTCAAGGCCAAGGGCAAGGGCATCTAGTCTGGCGATTTCGGATGGTGTCAACGGCCAGGGCGGACCGTCCAGATTCATCCCCTCTGCCGCGACGCGTGTGATCATCAACAATGTGCCGCCCTGGCGTACAAGATTGGCGATCGCGGCAAATCCTTTTTCGCGCAACTCTCCCTGAAGGGCCTGAAGCGTGTAGCATTCATGAACAAGGTCAAAAGCGCCCTGCCAATGTTCAGGCAGGTCAAACAGGTCATTCACACGGTAGTCGACCGATGTGACCGGAAATCTTCGCTTCGCCCACTGGACAGCGTCGTCCACAAGATCGAATGCCGAGGTTGTATATCCCGCTTCTGCCAGGGCTTCTGCATTGTCACCGAGTCCGCATGCAACATCGATTGCCGTAAGACCATCGCCCGGATGCTCCGACAACCACTCCAGCAGCCTTGATTTCGGTTCCAGATCGGCCCACGGCACTCCGGCCGGATCGTCCCCGGCCTGTTGGTATATCCGGTCGAACCAAGTCGCCCCGTCGGGCAGGCTTCCATCTGTCGACGCCAGCATGTCCTGCACGGCGCCACGCGCCGCCGCCCGGCGTGCCTCGAAGTCATTGTCTCCGGTCATAGTCTTTCCGCCTGTTTTCTGATGGACCATTGTCTCATATGTATGGCACTCAATGAGGAAATCCACGACGTTGCAGTTGAGACCTGTGTCACGATGTTAGGTTCAGCGCCATGCGAAGTATTCTGCAAACCGGACTATTGACCTCAATCTCTACGATGATTGGAATCACTCTACCGCCGACTCTCCTTTTGGGCCTTGGCTCGGGGTATTCTGATGACTCATTCTACACCCTCGATTCACAAGGCCGATCCGGGCTGGTTTTGCTGTCAGCCGTTCTCACCGTTGTCCTGTTCACATTGAGTGTATGGAAGACACGCACGATCCTCACGTCCAACGTTTGCATTCAACCGTTTCAAAGAGCATTGCTTTGCGCGTTTGATCTTGTAAGCACTTTGGTTTTCCTCTACCTGGCGCTGTATCTGGTGCCGCAAATGTACTACCTCTATTACCAACGGATTATTGATGGTCTGCCGACCCAATTGGTCATCGGCTGGCCGCCATCTCTCTACGACTTCCTGAAGATGTCAATTTCTCGCGGACCGGAGTCACTTTCGTATCACTTGCAGGGAGCCATCATAAGAACGCTGTTGGTGTTAACTCTCCTGCTGCACACCACATGGAAACATTTCGCAGGATCTGCTCACCGGCAAGCGGATTGAATTCGACAATCGTTCTTTCAGTTCGCCGCCGAATACCCATATTGTCGAGACAACTCCCAATTCTCAGGCCGGCATCACGAATGACCCAGAATAAACCACCAAGCCGCGGCATGCGGATTACGGTTTTGCTTGTAATCGCGATCGGCGGAATTGTCTTCCTGTCCACCGGCCTGACGCTTATTCTGGCTGGAAAGGCGGCATATCGAAATACTTGGGAGCTGCTGCAGCAAAGTACGTCCCTGCTCATTGAATCGGTCGAGGACGAAGTTCGTGACCATATCCAACCCGCCAAAGACATCGCCGAGTACATTGCCACGCTCGTCGCCAATGGCGAACTCGATCCAGCTAACCACGAACGCCTGTTGGGGACCCTGAAAGGCGCCATTGCCGCGGCCCCTCAAGTGGCGGGCGTCGTGCTGTGGGACAAGAATTTTCAGGAAACACTGGTCTTACGAGAACCGAACGGCAAGCTGACGGTTACTCAGGGAGAGACCGTAACCGATCCCGGTCTCATGCGTATGATCAACGCCACCCGAATGGGCGGCAAGGCACGGTGGGGTCAACCAGGGGGCAAGGACGGCAAGACCTATATCAATGCCGGCGCACCGCTTTTCCACAATGGTGAATACTGGGGTGTCGTATCCGCCGGTGTCACGGTATCGGAATTTTCGTCGAACCTGAAAGCCCTCGGCCGGGAACTGGACATGACGGCGTTCATACTATTTGGCGATCATTTTGTGCTCGCCCACCCTGAGCTCATCGAACCAGGCAAGAAAGCAGACGTTGCCAAGACGTCCTTCCTGTCCCCAGTCAAAGCGATCAAAGATCCCGTCGTACACGCCTTTCGTGACACGCCGGCAATCAAGGATCCCAAGATAAAGGACGTCGAGATCCGGGAACTGGATGTCGACGGCACATCCTATCTGGCACTGTCGAGAACAAACTCGACCTTCGGCGATGTGCCTTGGCATATCGGAATTTACGCACCTCTCGATGATCTCGACGATCAAGTGCAGCGTTTTATAGGTTCGATGATTGCGGGCATCGGTGTATTGTTCCTCGCCATTGTGTGCGCCATATTCCTTGCGCGCAGAATTGCCCGCCCAATTCTCATTCTGTCCGATGCCGCAGAACGCGTAGGACGACTTGAACTCGACGCCATCAAACCGTTACCCAGATCCCGCATCCGAGAATTGGACGAGCAGTCCGTGGCCTTCAATCGGATGGTGGAAGGGCTGAAATGGTTCGAAACCTACGTGCCCAAGACACTGGTCAAACGCCTGATCGCGGATCAGGGCGTTCCAACCGTCGACTCCCGGGAAGCCGAACTCACTGTCATGTTTACCGATATCGTCGGTTTCACAGCCATTACAGAATCCATGGCGCCGGGTGACGTCGCCGAAATGCTGAATGACTATTTCGAAATCCTGGGCACATGTATCGAAGCCGAAGGCGGAACGCTGGACAAATACATCGGTGACGCCGTCATGGCTTTTTGGGGCGCGCCGGAGGATCAACCCGACAATGCTGCACGTGCCTGCCGGGCGGCGCTGCGGATTGGGCAGGCTCTTGATGAAGCTGCCGGAAAGGGTAGTCGGTTTCCGAAGCTGAGAACCAAAATTGCATTGCATACGGGCCCCCTTCTCGTGGGAAATATCGGCGCCCGGTCGAGAATGAATTATACTGTGATTGGAGATACGGTGAACACGTGTAGCCGTATCGAGTCTCTCTGCAGCAGTTTCGATGACGGCGGCTCAACAATCACGCTGGTCAGTGAAGACACCGTCAGGCGGGTCACTGAAGGCATCTCTGACGACGGCGATGCATTTCAATTTGAAGACGTGGGTTCATTCGATGTGAAGGGGCGCGCAGCGCCAGTCGCCGTACAGCGATTGCGGCCAAATGAACCAACGACGTAATTGACATGTCCGTGGTTACGAAGTGGCGAAAAATGCGGCTTCACTCTCCTGACCTCGCCACTCCCAAGATACCGGATGTTCCACCGTGCCCAACCTCCTGCTCTATCTCATTGTCGTTCTCGTCTGGGGCTCCACATGGATCATGATCAGATTCCAGGTTGGGGTGGTTGAACCGGAACTTTCGGTCGCGTACAGGTTCGCGATCGCTTCGGTCTGCATGTTGTTATGGGCCTGGCTGCTGCGTCTTCCACTTCGCTTTAGTCCGCGTGACCATATGTTTATCGCGCTCCAGGGCGCCTTAATCTTCTCGGTCAACTTCTTCCTGTTCTATCAAGCGACAAACCTGCTCACCACCGGTCTCATTGCCGTCGTCTTCTCTACCAGTTCCATTCTGACAATGTTGGTCAGTTCGGTGCTTCGTCGGCGCCTCCCCGACATCCGGCTCATTCTCGGTACATTGCTCGGGATTACGGGTGTTGGCGCGATATTCTGGACCGAACTCGCTACTTTCGACTTTGGGTCTGGTGCCGGATATGGCCTGCTGCTCAGCGTTGGAGGGACGTTCTGCTTTTCGCTTGGCGGTATTGTCTCAGGACGAAATCAGGCCGCGGGCCTTTCCGTGCGCGGGAGCACAGCCTGGGCCATGGCCTACGGCACATTGGTGTTATTCACGATCATGGTCATCAAAGGCGGCAGTTTGAATTTCGATCCATCATTGCCATATGTGAGTTCGCTTCTGTTTCTCGCGATTTTTGGATCGGTTCTGGCCTTTGCCTGCTATTTCGCCTTGATTGCGCGTATTGGTGCGGAACGGGCAGCTTATGCGACAGTGCTCTTTCCGATCGTGGCTCTGTCGATTTCAACTGTCTTCGAGGGATATCAGTGGAGCACGCCGGCGCTGGTCGGCGTTGTCCTCACGATCATCGGAAATGTCATGGTCCTGATGCTTAAAACCAAAACCTAGACGAGATCAACGGCAGTTCGCTGTTCTGTGCCATGACAGAGATCACTCTACCGAGATGCGATAACTCACAGGTCCGCCATTCGTTTCGCCATCGAAAAAGAAAAGAACTTCCACTTCGGCTTCGGTCCGGTTGTGCCGGAAAACAGTCATTGTTTCAGGCGCAGGCGATTTCTTTGTGAACTCTCCGATTTTACGGATTTCCTCGGATGACGGCCCGCCCCAATACCACAACGTCGAGAGAACATTTTCACCTTGCTTGAATTCGGCGCAGTCCCCCTTTTCCGCTGATTTCGCTTGCGAGGTGCCGGATAGAACCAAGAATCCCTGTCCAAACGGTTCCAGGGCGCGAATTCCGGCGCCCGTTTCCAGCTTCAGTGTATGTAGTTCCGGGGAATCGATTTCGCCCTTCAGATAAGCTTCAGTTTTTTCGGAAAACACAAAAGCGACATCGCCATCGATCGGGCTTCGCAGACCGAAAAACACCTTGTCGTTGTGACTGGCCAGACCTTCGATGTTGAATCCATTGTCTTGCAGACACTTTCCCCAACTGTTCCGAAATGTTTCCGGAGCCTGCCTGGCAAGATGCTTAAACAGGCGATGCACCATTCCTTTGGGTCCATTGTCGAGCGCCCGCACGCCTGCAGCCACTGGTCGGCCGTCGTCTTCTTTGTTGCGTTGTGTGGGCCAGACACTCAGGCCACCTTCTTCGAAATTTACCAGGAATGTGCCAAACCGTTCAGACTGACTGTTGCCTTTGCGCGAAAGCCCGTGAGAGCCCGTCAAAAGGATGCCGTTGTCGACCACCGCGGCCCCTTCGATGTCGAGTTCCTTCTGCTTTTTCTTATCGTTGCCGTTCTTGCTGACAGCAGTCTCCTCGAGGTAGACAAAACGAACCGGCGTTATCGTGTGAGCATCACGGTCAAGCCGGACGACTTCGGCAAACCGGGTTTCGTCCGATGCCACAACGCAATGTGTCGCGGACACGCATGCCATTGCGCTGACGTCGTTTGTGCTATCGACAAGTTTACGTGCACTTATGGCCGGCTTCACGCACCAACCGCGCCCAGGCACTGGCTCACCATCGACCTTGAATGTCGGTATGTCTCTAGGCTTGCATTCTGTGACTTGAGTTGACTGGCCAGTAGAGGGCCCCGGGAAAACCACCCAAACTGTCAACAAGGAGAAGCCGCCAGCGAACAAAGCCTTGATCGCGACACCTGAACAACGTCTTTTTGCAGCAACCCCTACCACTCATTACCTCACAGTTCAGCCCTGACACCTGCCACGGTTGACCACGCAATCATAGCCAAATTGGGGCAACAATGGGAGTCACCGCTTCAACCGGTCGCAAGGCCTGAATTTTTCAGGTGTGTGCCGTCCGAATTCGATCAGAGTATGCCGGGTAATAGATGCAAATTTTGGCCATTGAAAGATCCAGCTAATTTGCCGGTCCCGCTTTTGCGTCGTGCATGGTATAGGCAGCGAAAGACAATACAGAGGGTAATGTTTTGGCCAAAACAAAGCGCCGGCTGGTTGGTTCCTCGGTTCCCAGGCGTGAAGACGCCAGGCTGCTGCTTGGCGGTGGATCCTACATCGACGACCTTTCCTTCCCCGGTCAGGGGCATATGGTGTTCGTTCGTTCGCCTTTCGCTCACGCAACCATAGGCGATGTTGATGTGTCGCAGGCTCAGTCGATGCCTGGTGTACGCTCGGCGCTCACGGCTCGGGACATCAATGAGGCGGGCCTTCGTCCCCTCACCTGCCATACATCCATTCCTGGCCAATGCGATGTCGAACGTCCCATCATCGCCGCGAGACACGTTAGACATGTTGGCGAGATTGTTGCGACTGTCACTGCCGATACAAAATCTCAGGCACGTGACGCCGCCGAGGCAGTCGTTGTGAGTTACGACGAACTTCCCGTCATCACCGGGTTACACGAGAACTTCGAAACCGCTCAAACTGCAATTCATGAGCTGGCTCAAGACAATGTCGGTTATGACTGGCAGAATGGAAATGCCGATGCGGTGGACGCGGCCTTTCGCGTCGCAAACCGGGTCACCTCCCTGGTGGTCGAGAACAATCGCGTTGTGATAAATCCCATGGAAAACCGCGGCGCCATCGGCTTGTTCGACGCGCAAAACGGACATTATTGCCTGCATGCCCCGACACAGGGTGTTCATCTGATCCGGAAGATCCTTGCAGAGGAGATCTTCGGTGTCTCCGTCGATAAAATCCGCGTTGTAACCGGCGATGTCGGCGGGGCCTTCGGCATGAAGTTTCAAGCCTATCCCGAACTGGTTTTGGTCTTGCTGGCTGCCCGTCTTACCGGTCGACCGGTCAAATGGATTGCGGAGAGGACCGAAGCCTTTCTGTGCGACGTTCATGGCCGCGCTCAGAAAAACACCATAGATCTGGCTCTTGATGCGGAAGATCGCTTTATCGGTCTTCGCATGAATGCGCTTGCCGACCTGGGAGCCTATCTTACTACCTTCACGACCGCCGTGGCCACCTTGAGCGGTACACGCGCACTGGGTCACACTTACAAGATTCCGGCCATGCATGTTCGCGTCAGGGGGATATTCACCAATACTCCGCCGGTTGAGGCGTATCGTGGTGCCGGCAAACCGGAAATGGTCTACGCGCTGGAGCGGCTGATCGAAAAAGCAGCCGCAGAATTACAACGCGACCCCGTTTCCCTGAGGCGTCAGAATCTCATTCAACCGTCCGCGTTGCCGTACGAAAATCCGCTGGGAGAAATCATAGACAGCGGCAATTTTCCTGCGATCCTCGACAGAGCACTCAACCGGTCTGACTGGGACGGGTTTTCCGAAAGACGTTTACAGGCACGGTCACGCGGCAAATTCGCCGGTTTGGGTGTCGGCATGCATATCCACGCCACAGGTGCATTTACCGATGAACTGACCAAGATCGAAGTCGACGGCACCAAACACATTGTAACCGTCAGAACAGGTACTCAGGCAGGCGGACAGGGCCATGAAACCGTGTTTGCTCAACTTGTCGCCGATGAACTGGAAATTCCGATCGATGCCATACACATTCTTCAAGGCGACACTGCCGAACTCGAATCCGGAGCTGGAACCGGCGGATCGTCAGCGCTACCAATCGCTGCAGTCAACATGGCGAGAGCTGCGGTTCAACTGGTGGACCAGGGCAAGAAACTGGCATCATTGGCGTTGGAAGCATCGACTGCTGACATCCGCTACGAAGAAGGCCGGTTTTCAGTGGTTGGCACCGACAGAATAGTAGACCTGTTCGCCCTGGCGACGCGGGCTGAGGACATGACCGATCTGCCCGAAGGCATCAACAACAGCCTTGAGGCAGGATGCGTCTTCACTGGACCTTACACATCCTACCCAAACGGATGTTACGTCGCGGAAGTGGAAGTCGATCCGGAAACCGGTGTTGTTGACCTGGTGCGTCTCACAACCGTGGATGACATTGGCACCGTCATGAATCCGGCCATTGCCGGCGGTCAGATTGCCGGAGGCGTGGCGCAATCACTCGGCCAGGCCCTTCTGGAACATACGGTCTTCGAACTGGGAACCGGACAACTACAGTCTGGATCATTCATGGATTACTGCCTGCCCCGGGCCGACAATTTCCCGCACTACGAACCGGAATTTCTGGGTGTGCCCTGCACCATTAACCCTCTTGGCGTGAAAGGTGCGGGCGAGTTGGGGTGTATCGGCGGACTGGCACCGGTGGTCAACGCCGTCATTGACGCGTTGTCCCCTCTCGGCGTCACCCACATCGACATGCCCATGACACCTGAACGGGTGTGGTCGGCCATTAAGGACGCCCGCCTATCCTCGTGACATTCCGATTGTGCTGTCGCCGGAATCGGGCCTTCGCAAATCTCCACTTGCTCTTTCCGACGCCAGGAGTGACCTTCCCTATATGAGCCCCCAGAATTCCATACGAACAGCCGACTCCGGTCAGGACACCACGACCGCAATGATCTTGATGATTGGCGCCATGTTGTGGCTGCCGACTATTGATGCGCTTGCGAAGACGTTGAGTACCACGGTCCCATCCGGCCAGATTGCCTGGAGCCGCTTTTTGTTTCAGACGCTCTTCCTATTGCCCTTCCTCCTGTTAGGCAGACAACCGTTCAGGCGTCCTCGATACCTGGTTCACGCGGCCCGTGGCGGTCTGATTGCGCTGGCAACCCTTTTGTTCTTCTCTGCCCTCAAGACGATGCCGCTGGCAGAAACAATAGCCATCTTCTTCGTCGAACCTCTAATTCTGACCCTGCTTTCTGTCGTGTTCCTAAAGGAACCGATCGGATGGCGGCGGCTCAGTGCTGTGAGTGTTGGCTTCATCGGCGCCCTTATTGTAATCCGCCCAAGTTACGAGAATTTCGGGTATTCTGCGATTCTCCCGCTTGGCGCTGCACTCGCCTTTGCAAGCTACCTGTTGCTGACACGCAATCTTGCTCAGAAAGAAGGGGCTGTGCCGCTTCAGCTTGTTACCGGGGTGTTTGGCGGACTGATCATGAGCGTCGCGCTGTTCGCTGGATCACTTGCGGAAATCGACGTGCTTGACCCAGTCTGGCCGACAGCTTTTGAATGGCTTCTGCTCGCCGGTGTTGGCGTTGTTGCAACCACAGGTCACCTGCTTGTGGTCCATGCGTTCCGACGGGCACAGGCTGCCATCCTTGCGCCGTTTCAGTATCTGGAAATTATTTCCGCTACCTTTCTCGGGCTGGTGATATTCGGAGACTTTCCAGACCTGACGACCTGGTTTGGAGTCTCCGTGATCGTCGGTTCCGGAATTTACGTATTCTACCGGGAACGCAAGGTGGCAAGGTTGGCGTGAGTCAACGAGAGTTCATCAAGAACTCTTTTCGTCTGACACTGCGTCAACTAACCCTTCAAAGGTTCCTCGAACTCTTCGAGACATGAGCAAGCACACCCATGAAAATGACCGCTGCTGCAATTACGAGGCACAAGTAGTAAACGTCCGCTGTTGTCATGGCTTGATCCTCCAAACAGGAAAATCCGC
The DNA here is from genome assembly GCA_021775835.1 of Hyphomicrobiales bacterium. Next base: position 10,605 of record JAJFHC010000081.1, read on the forward strand.
TCATAACCTTTCGTTTGTGGGATAGCGTTGATCTCGATCAAATCAGGCGACAAACAAGTCTGGAAAAGGCTTCAACTCTCTTCCGGAACCGGTTCGTCAAATTCGATCCGCTCTGCCTTGGTGACGTTACGCTCGAACCCCATCTGTCGGCGTTTCTCGTCGTCGGCAATTTTTAACCTGCCGGCGAATTCTACAAAATCCGGCATCCAATCGCCGGACTTGAGAGCATCCACGTCAACCACCGTCCAGACATTCGGCAAACCGTTGCCGTCCGGTTCCACTTCGAGCCCCATGACATTCTGTCCATCGACCTGCAGGGACAACAGACCAGCTTCTTCGGCCTGGACAATGGAACGATTGACCGGGTCGAGGCGCAATTCATAGGCCCGTCCCATCCACCGCCACCTCAGCAAATTGAGGCTTTCGGAATCCTCTTCCTGAGCTGCTGCTTCGTCGAACTCAAGTTCATGCATCCCGGCCGGTCTCGCCCACTCGCCCCGTCGGGTCATGTCCGGCCAATTCCACATGATCTCGAGCAGGATGGCAGCCCCCTCCCCGACACCGCTTTCCTGAACATAGTTGCGGGCACGGTCGAGTTTTACGTCGATCTCAGCCGCTTTCCGCTCGTGGGTCGCCTGTGCCTCGAGGGCGGCTTCTTCAAGTTGTCGACGCACCCGTGCTGCGGCGTCGGTATAAACGTCGTCATCGCTTGCCGGAACCGGTTCGCTTACCGGTGTTTCCACTTCGGCCTTTTCATTCTTTGCCGACTTCGCCGCTTTTGCAGCAGCTTTCATTGCTTTACGGGAAATCTTGGATGGTTTTGAACGTGATCCGCCGATAACCGACCATAAAACGAAGATCAACGCCACGAGAGCAACCATGAGCAATATGAATTGTTGGTCGTCCATATCTTATTCGGTGTTCCTACGCTCTACGTCTGCAGCGCCAGACAGCAGCGCCGTTTATCGTCGTGGCGGGGCCAACGTCGCAAATCCCAAATGACCGTCTATGAAAGATAAGGAAAAAGATCAAGATGTCGACCATTGCTATTAAGAGAGGAGTGGCACCCTCCGAACGAAGCCGATGCTTAACGTAGTCTCAGGCCACCTTCAATACGATAAATCGCATCACTCGTCCGCAGGAAAAGCCACAGGAAGGCTTGACGACATATATTTTGTCCATTCATCCCCTCCTCAACGCGATGAAACGCCCTCACAAGCCATAGTGATCTGCCAGCGTATCCAGACCCACTTTGAGGACGTCGGTTGCCGAAGCTCGGGCCTGGGAGGCATCCCGCCTACCAAAATGGCCGCGCCCAACGTCAACGAGGTCGCGTTCGTCAATGAGGATTGCAACCATGACAGTACCCATTGGCCCGCCCAACACCGAACGCGCCGCGCGCAGCCGCTGCCGGACATGGGCCTGAACCTCCGTTAACGCCATGCCGCCTCGCTCAACCGTGGCTCTGGGCGCATCGGAATACGATGCCGTGGTCCGTTGCATCTGTCCAGAAAACCACCAGTCTTTCTGAAATCGTTCGCCGGCAGACGCCTGACGCGGACTCAGTGCCCGACGGTGCTTCATCCGTTCAAACGGACCGTAATCACTGACCCGATGTGCTCTTGCGGGGCGCCCCTCAGAGTCAGCATCAATGCTTGCGATTTCAACGTCTCCTGTTGCCTTCCTTAGACGCTCAGAAGTTGGCATGACATATTCGCCAAATTTCACTGGTGCCAGGGAGATCTGGTTTTGCCGCTGGCCCGCGGGTCTCCTTGTCGTCCGCCGCCTTCTGGAATTGCCCTTCATTTCAAAAGCCTCGATCGGCGCCAAACGGTAAACCGTGCCTTGCAGCGGTCTGGCATCGTTCGGCCGGGCACGTTGTGATGCACATTCTCAAGAGTTGCCTCATGACTGGGCATCATTAACGGGCAATGTCACGGACCCTTCCTTGACCGCTCGGTTCATCGCGGCGCGGAACCGGGCATCATTTCTCGCAAACCATTCTCGGTCGGTGAAGGCCTCAGGGCTTTCTGGTTCCATGAGGCCGCGTTGGGCCAGCCTGGTGACGACGGCACTCTCGGTACCGCCAAGCCGAACCGCGATCTCATCGCATGACAAGCCTTCCTGCCAGAGGACCCCAAGCCTTACATCACGTTCAGACGTCCAGCCATTCGTCCCTCGTCTCACCAGGACTTCTCGGCGGCGGCGGTACGGTACCCGCCCTTCACGTGGCCGACGCGCCCGACCGTTTGTCGTACGCGCCAATCCAAGTCTGCCAATCTTGCCGAGGACCGCGTTTCTTGTCTTGCCCAGCTGATCGGCAATCTGAATCGCAGTTACTCCTGCTTTCCATAGATCGGCAGCACGACATGTTTCCTTTTGCGACCACAGGTTTCGTGTTCGCGTGCCCGCATCTGGAGAATTTTGAGTCGTTTCAGTCATTAACGGCGATCCTTTTAGATTCTGAATCAGCACCCGCTTTGCTTCAGCTCCCGTTCCATTTTGATTGCTCAAGCAAATGTCGCCTCTCCCTAACGACCATTTCCGGTTCTGACCCTGTTTCATTCCGCCCACCTTTCGGTGAGGGTGCGGTCGAATTCACTCGAAGATACATTTAATGTATAATAATGCAACCGAGATAATACATTTTTTGTATAGACAGAGTCGTTCTTCCGTGCGATAAGCGATTCCATGCTGGAGAGAAACGTTACATTGGCGGGCAACATCCGCAGGCTTCGTGAGGCTCTGGGAGAGACTCAAGGCCAATTCGCAATCAGGTTTGGCGTGGAGCAGCCAACCGTCAGTCGTTGGGAACGGGCGATCAGCCCGCCGGAACGTAAATACCTGTCGGCGATGGCCGGGCTTGCGGGGGTTGACGAAGCGTCGTTTGTCTATGACGAAACCTCGACCAATCTGGTTCCGGTTGTCGGCTATGCCGCAGGCGGCGACGAATGGATTCCTGTTGACGACTATGCCCAGGGAGACGGCATGGAACCGGTGGAGCTTTCCCTGGGTGACGCCGATCCTATAGCAATCATGGTTCGCGGGGAGTCCATGGCCCCTGTGTACAGAGATGGCGACGTTCTGATCTGCTCGCGGCAAGGTGGTGCGGATCTGTCGTCTGCTCTTAACCGCGACTGCGTGGTCAAGACCATCGATGGGCGCTGCTACATCAAGTTCCTGCTCAAAGGCGAACGGCCCGGCCGGTTCCGGTTGCGGTCTTACAACGTCTCTTTTCCCGATATGGAAGGCGAAACCCTGGATTGGGCAGCCCCGGTTATGTGGGTGAAACGCGGCCGATAACCGGCACTTTCTATGTCAGAGTCTCCTGTCAAAGTGGTGCTATTTCCCGCATCCACAGTATCCAGAAAATCAGCATTCAACCGATCCGGGGCGCATAATGACGACTCATTTATACAATATTTACATACATCGCTTGCACTATGTATTCATTAAATGTATTAATAAACCTGTTCCCGGGATCGCCGGCGCTGATTGCACCGGTCTTTCCCACCCTCAGGTCTCGCCTCCCTCCCCTGCCGCTGAGACCTGGGGTTCCGCGCTCCCGGAGGTCCGGTACGGAGGTTTCTCCTGTCCGCTCCGGGAGCGCCTCCCGATTTTTTCTCCTGGATGTGTTGTTGGCCAAAAGAGGAGTCGCTTCATGGTCTTTCGCTCTCCTCATTCCTCCCGTCGTGCCCGGAAAATATGCGGCAACGGATTTTCACCGTCAGCCTGGCCGGCACTGCCCGGGCGGCCGTTGCCGGGTTCTTTCGGAAATCACGTCAACCGGGTGATTCATCAACCTCTCACGCAGTCAAGCGCGCTCGATCCTTACGAAGAAATTGCGCGCCAGAATGCCATCCATCAGGCGGCCGTGGTCGTGGTGAACGACATGCGGGAAGCCTTGATGGCACTTGCACGGACCTCGAATGACCACGCGTGCCGTGTAGCCTGTGAACAGGAAGACTGGCCGCAACGTATTGAAGACTGCCTCAGCGATCTCATGGAGGACAGTTTCGCGTGTCTTCCAGATGCAATTGCCCGGGCAAGACGGGAGCTTGGGAGAGAGGAATGACAAAAAAGGGGCCGGCACGCAATGTGCCATTTGTTCTGACGACGATCGGCGACATAACCCAGACGCTTTATGAAATGTGGGCCTGGTGTCCTGAATGCATGCGTGGCCGGGAGCTTGACCTGGACCAACTGGCGGACCAACTCGGTTCGGATTTTCCCTATATGCAACTCAAGAAGGTTCTCGTGTGTACAGCATGCGGGAGGCGTGGCTGCGTCGCCCACTTCTCACACAAATCGGGCACCATTCGTTAAGGGTTGCGCAACACGCGCTTCATCTCCGACAGGATCACAGCCGGATAAAGACGTTTTCGTTTTCCACTTTGACCGGGTAGGTCTTGAGATCGACGCACACAGGGGCGCTGCGGGCTTTACCGGTCGGAATGTGGAAACGTCCCTGGTGCAACGGACACTCGATGATGTCGTCCATGACCAGGCCATCTTCAAGGTGCTGGGCTTCATGGGTACACATGCCGTCGGTTGCGTAAAATCCTGTCGCAGTGTTGTAGACGGCAAACGTTTTTCCGTCGTGATCGAAACGCACCAGATCTTCTTCGTCAATTTCATCGGTTCGGCAGACAAGATGCCAGGTAGCGGTCATGGACTGTCTCTCATTCTGCGGCGTGAAGTGTGGGGGTGATCATGTGCGGCGCCTGGCGGATCGACGGCGCCCTGGTGTTCAACCCAAGGCTACGGCGTACGACCACAAGCAAGACCTCCCAGTTCGTCCTGATGACTCCGGGGTCGGGGTCAGGTGTCTGGTCCGCTACCGCTTTGGTAAGTGCGGGCAACTGATGGAAGGGTATCATCGGGTACAGGTGGTGCTCCACATGATGGTTCATATTCATGTAGAGGAACCGGCCCAGCCAATTGGTGCGAAACGACCGCGTCGATTCAGTGATATCGAGACTGTTCTCCTGCATTTCCACATGTTGAATCAGCGTGAACAGGAGCATGATCGGTCCTCCCGCAAGGCGCGGAATGACAAAAAACATCAGAGGCCACCAGTAGCCGGCAAGGGCTATGATCGTCAGCGTCGCATAAACGGCAAGACAAAACCGAGCCCCCCATTTCAACTTCGGCAATTCCGAATGAGGCGTGAACTCCCGTGTTTCTTCACTGAATTGCCCCAGGGCATGACGGAGAAACAATTTTGCTTCCAGAAAGATGAAGTCTATGCCGGAGGTTTCAAGCAACCAACCCGAGAATGCCATCGGCGTCGCAAACGGCATTTGCGAGTCCTTGCCTTCCATCCACGTGTAAGTGTGATGGCGCGTATGGGAATAGCGCCGATAACAGGGCTCTTCAAAATAGATCAGCGATGACACCCAAAAGCAGATTTCGTTGAGCCAGCGTGTGCGGAACGCTGTGCCGTGAGCACACTCATGGGAAAGCGCATAGGATGGCAGCGTCAACACCGTGCCATAGATCAGAATTGCCGGAACGACCCACCATGTTCCTTGAGCAAAATACAGCCCCACTCCGGCAGTCGCCAGAAACCCGACCCACTGACAAAGCCAGGTCACCCCGGCAACATCATTGCGGCGCGAAAGTTTCTTGATGCGCTTCTTGTCGAGCTTGACCCCCGAAGAGGCCGCATTGGTAGCGACATAGCCGGTCATCTTCATGATCCAAAATCAGAGAGTGGTCGATCAGTTCCGGTAGTCGGGTTCGTCACGGTCAAGCAGTGTCTTGAGATCGCTGAAGTGGCGCTCAGCCTGGCCGGGATAGGCCTCCGCCTCAACCGCCGTCTTCTCTGCGATTTCATCGGACATGATACGCAATGGCCTGCCGGTGGAAAGTGCCGTCACAAGGGTTTCGGCAGCTTTTTCGAAATAGTAGAGCCGGTTGAATGTGTCCGCGACCGAGTTGCCGATGACCATGATCCCATGATTGCCCATGACCAGGACACGGTGCTTCGGGTCACGCAACAAGGTACAGCATCGCTCTGACTCTTCTTCGAAGGCAATGCCGCCAAATTCCTCGTCGAGGGCCATGCGATTGAAGAACAACGCCGTATTCTGATCGATCGGCGGCATCGAGCTGTCCTGCAAGGCGGCAAGCGCGGTCGCATATTTCGAATGCACATGCAGGGCACAGACAGCATGGGGGCAGTTGCGGTGAATGGCGCCGTGAAGCCACCAAGCCGTCAGGTCCGGTGCATCGGGCCGCTCAAGGGTTTCTTCGTCATTGGCGTCAAGCAGCAAAAGGTTGCTGGCCGTGACAAGACCGAAATGAACCTGGTTCGGATTCATGAGAAACTTGGAACCATCGTCACTGACAGCCAGACTGAAATGATTGGCTACGGCTTCGTGCCAGTTCAGACGTGCCGTCCAGCGGAATGCCGCGGCCAGATCGACACGTTCTTCGTAGTGATCGAGATTGGCACCTCTCGTGTCGGCGATGTTGGTTATGCTCATGGCAATTCTCCCGCTCAAGTCGATTGAGAAAATGCGTGTTGCGTCCTTCTTAGGCAAACGAAAAATATTGACCCTTGGCATTAGCTTTACTAATGAGCAAATTATGACAGACATAACCACTGCATTAAATCGGGTACTGGAATGGAAAATCGACTTCCTCCTCTGAATTGGCTGAGGGCCTTTGACGCCGCGGCGCGGCATTTGAGTTTTACGGAGGCTGCCGTGGAATTGCGCATGACACAGTCGGCTGTGAGCCAGCAGATCAAGAGCTTGGAGAGTTTTCTTGGTCGACCGCTTTTTCTGCGTCGTCCGCGCACTCTCCAGTTGACGGATGCCGCACGCACTTACCTGCCCACGGTTCAGGCAGCTTTTGCCATGCTTGGAGAAGGGACAGAGACGTTTCTGGGGAACGATCCCGGCACCACGCTGGATATTCACTCCAATCTTGCCTTCACAGTGCTGTGGCTGACGCCACGGATTGGTAAATTTCTGGACGACTACCCATGGGTCGTTCTCAACATATCCACATCCGTATGGACGACGGAGTACACCCGCCCCTATGCCAGCGTCGAAATACGATTCGGTGGTGGTATGTGGGAGGGAGTTCCAGGCGAACGTCTGAAATCAGAATTCTATTACCCGGTCTGTTCGCCAGACATTGCCGACACGCTGAACGCTCCTAACGGCATCGCCGATCACCGCCTGATTGACGTGAGCGGCATGCTTGAAAGCTGGGATTCATGGTTTCGGACAGCGGGCGTAGATGGTGCCGGGTCAGTGCCCGTACACAGGGCCAGTACCTTTGTCGTAACCCTTGAGATGGCGAGACGGTCGCTGGGTGTAGCACTTGCCCACGACCTCGTGGCGCGCCCCTTCTTGGAGACAGGCGACCTCGTCCGGCCGTTCGATACACGGGTTGCTCAGAAAGAAGCCTACTACCTGATCACACCGCCTGAAAGCACAATGAACCCTGCCGCCCAGGCATTTCGGGAATGGCTGCTTGCTGAAATGACATCGCCTGCATGAAGCAGGCGATGTCGTCATTCTATTATCGTGGGAACCTGGCTAATCCAGAAGCGCATTCGGCAACCAGAGCGCCAGGTTCGGAAACGCCAGGATTATACCCAAGCCAATCACTTGCAGAATCACAAATGGAATAATGCCTTTGTAGATCTCCTGCATCTTCACTTCCGGAGGCGACACGCCTTTCATGTAGAACAAGGCAAACCCGAAGGGAGGCGTCAAGAATGACGTTTGCAGGTTGATAGCGACCAGAATGGCAAACCAATAGAGTACCTGGAGTTCGACGACTTTTGCAGGTGCACTGGCGTCCAGGCCCAAATGCTCGCCAAACTCCGGTGCAAGAAGGCGGATAACAGGCGTGAAAACCGGCAGGATAATAAGCGTGATTTCGAGCCAGTCAAAAAAGAAACCGAGAATGAAGACCACGCCCATCAACAAAAACAGCAGCCCCCAGGGCGCCAGATCCAGATGTTCAATGAACTGGATAATGAGGTCTTCGCCGTAAAGGGCTCTGAAAAAGTATGAAAACGTGGTCGCGGCAAGGAAGATGAAGAATATCATCGCGGTTGTCAGAGCGGTTCGGTGACAGACGTCCGTCAGGACCTGTTTACTCAAAGTGCCATTCAAAATAGCCAGGATTATCGAACCGAAAGCGCCAACGCCCGCCGCTTCCGTCGGGGTCGCCCAGCCGCCAAATATCGAGCCCAGAACCAACGTAATCAAAAACACTGGGGGCACAAATCCCTTCAGGATTAGGCCGAACAGCGTATTTCCTTCGCGTTTTCCAAAATACATGGATGCCAGGAAAATCGCAAAAAACGCCATCAGCCCCCAGTTCACGTGTTTCTCGGTAGGTGTCAGATTGAGCAGTTTCGACAAAACGATCAATGCAATGACTGTTCCGAAAAAACCAAGGACGTTGCTTCGATTGGTGTCATCAATGTTGATCGCATCGTCATCCAGAGGCGGTGCCCATTCCGGTTTCAGCGTACTGATAATCAGAATATAGGCAAAATAGAGCGAGGCCAGGACAAGCCCCGGCACGATCGCGCCCAAAAACAAATTGCCGACTGATATCGCCATCAGGCTTGCCATCAACACAAGCATGATCGACGGCGGTATCAGAATGCCAAGAGTGGCGGAAGCTGCCAGCGTACCTGTTGCCAGAGGACGATTGTAGTTTTGCTGCAGCATTGTCGGCAGCGCCAGCAGAGTCATCATCACCACGGACGCGCCGATAATTCCGGTTGTCGCCGCCATGATCGTGCCCATGACAGTGACTGACAGGGCCAGGCCGCCGGGTATTCGTTTCAGCATGACCTGCAAGATATGAAGCAGATCGGTCGCCACACGAGACCGTTCGAGCATTGTGCCCATAAAGATGAAACATGGAATGGCCACCAGGATCGGATTCTGCACAGCACCACTTGCGCCGTCTCCGCCCCAGATCCTGTTCGGGACGTTGAAAAACTCGTTGATGGAAACGATGTCGAAATAAATTCCGAGGAACCCAAACAACATGGCAACGCCGCCAATAGAGATGGCGACGGGCAGGCCGGTGAACAGAGCCAATGCCAAAGCGATGAACATGTAACCGCCGAGGTATTCGTAAAAATGGTCGTAAAGCCATTCGGGCATCAGACGTGATCCTTTTTGGCGGCATCATCGTCGGTAGCTGACAGCGGTACGACGGCAACTTTTTCCAGAATTTGAACCGGAAATATCTCAAGTGCTTCTTCCGCGCCCTCAACATCTTCTGGAGATCCGTACAAAAAGACGATGAGACGCAACAACGTTGCAATGAACGAGCTCAAAAGCAGAAGAAATCCAACCAGCATGAATGACTTGATGATGTAGCGCATCGGGATCCCGGTCAGCGATTCCGACCCTTCACCCTGGCTCCACGACAAAGCAACAAAATTGAATGCGAAATACGAGATGATGAGCAAATACGGAATGCCCATGATCACGAGCCCCCAGAACTCCACCCAAGCCTGTTTCCGGCGTGGCAGCAACTCGCGGAATATATCGACGCGAATGTGTGCGTTCATGAGGTATCCGAATCCAAACGACAAAAACAGGATAATCCCGTGAAGATGCCACTCGGCGTCCTGAAAGATGATGGGATTGAACCAGGAGATGTTGGCTTCTGCCATCCCGACCCGGATGAAGTCGATCTTCCGGGTGATCACGTCAAACATGATGACCGCAATCAAGGGTAACATTATCCATCCGGCCACTTTGCCAAGTGCCCTTGCGGGCCGGTCAAAGAGGTCGGCAAGCGTCAGTATACCGTCCATAGGAAAAATGCTCGTTTCGCGTTACACGCGTCAGGACAGACTTGCCCCCCGAAAAAACAGTCGCTCACTGGCGACACTCCCCAGCGCATCCAGTCTTCGACCACCACGTAAAAACTTGGAATCCGCGCCGGTCAATCAAACCGGCGCGGCCCAATCAGTCTTACTTGAGGTAACCGCGAGAACCCCAAACCTGATACTTCTTGTCGAATTCCGAGAAGGAATCCCAGACTTTTTTCACGTCTGGATTAGTCGAAAGTTCCTCAGCAAGAACCTCGCCCCAGGCGCCCCGGAATTTTTCGATAACCGCATCCGGCCACACCATGTTCTTCACACCGTTGCCTTCATTATCGATCATGGCCTGGAACTGAGAAGCTTCCCCATCAGCAATCATGGTGGCTATGCTTGCGCGGCAAGCGGTTTCAAGCATCGCCTTGTGCTCATCGGCAAGCCCGTTCCATTTTTCCATGTTGATGAGCAACTCGTTTGATGTCGATTGCTGGTGCCAACCCGGGAAATAGTTGAACTTCGCGATCTGGTAGAAGCCCAGAGAGCGGTCAATCGCCGGCATTGAGAACTCAGTGGCATCAATCGTGCCGCGTTCGAGCGCAGGATAAATATCTGCCGCAGCCAACTGCTGGGTCGACACACCGAACTTCTGCATCACTTTAGCGCCAACGCCGAAGAAACGCATTTTCATACCCTTGAGCTGTTCAAGGCTCTTGATTTCTTCGCGGAACCAACCGGATGTTTCCGGTGGGATCATGCCGCACAGCATATATTTTATACCGTCACGGGCGTAGAGTTCCTCGGCAAGCTGGACACCACCGCCATAGATCATCCAGGCAGCAAATTCTGGTGCTGCAGGACCGAATGGCCATGTGGACAGGAATGCAAATGCGGAGTTTTTGCCCTGGTTTGCGCCAGGCGTTCCCCATGCCGCGTCAATAGCGCCTTGCGATACGGGATCATAATAGGCATAGCCACCTGTCAACGCACCGGGTTCAAACACTTTGATGTCAAAGTCTCCGCCGGACATCTTCTTAACGGCTTCTGCAATCCGGTGCGGAGGTTGGCCGATAACAGCAAGGTTTTTTGGAAATGCTGCATGCATTTTCCAGCGAACCTTCTTTGCGTCCGCCTCACCTGTTGTCACAGCAAAACCTGCCATGAGCGCCAGGGCCCCTACAGCCAAAGACTTAAACTTACTCATTGATTTCATAATCACTCCCTCCCTGCCGGCTGTTTTCGCCAGCGTCTTATTTCTGTGCAGTCGTGAAAGTCGACCGTACGGCTCAGTTGCCGGGAACAAAAACGGCGCCCGGACTGTGCCGGTAAAGTGCCGTGCTTATCACGGCAAAGTCAAGGCGACGGTGCTTCGAAGTACGAAATAGTGCAATCAAAACCGACGTTCTTGCCGGAAAAAGCGACGCAAAACACCGTTGAAAGATTGAGACAAAACGACGACTTCGAATCCGATCTTGCAATTTATTGACTCATGAAGGAGCCTTACCAGTCCGATTTGAGGACAAAAATGCA
>JAJFHC010000082.1 GCA_021775835.1 Hyphomicrobiales bacterium
GCCGCCGCCGGCTGCACAGGGGTTGCAAGGATTGCAAGGATTACATGCATTTGCCGCACACGGATTACATGGGTTACAGGCTTTTGCCGCAGCACATGGATTGCACGGGTTACAGGCTTTTGCCGCAGCACATGGATTGCACGGGTTGCAGGCCTTTGCCGCCGCACATGGATTGCATGGGTTACAGGCCTTTGCCGCCGCACATGGATTGCATGGGTTACAGGCTTTTGCCGCAGCACAAGGATTGCACGGGTTGCAGGCTTTCGCCGCCGCACATGGATTGCACGGGTTGCAGGCTTTTGCAGCCGCACATGGATTGCACGGGTTGCAGGCTTTTGCTGCAGCACAGGGGTTGCACGGGTTACAGGCTTTCGCCGCCGCACACGGGTTGCATGCTGTACATGCTGCAGCCGCCGGATCGGAACTCACAGCCAGCCCGCCTGCCAGTATGCTGCCACCGACTGCTACTCCCATTGCAATCGGTACCATCGCTGCTGTTGATAAAAGACGATTTCTGAAATCGCGCATTAATTTTTTCCTCTTTCTACGTATTTCAGCACCGCAGCAGCTTAAGTTGTAAGACTGCGGAACTCCCTTCGACGAAATGCAATATCGAGAAAACCCTATCAGTGGCGGCCTTTCAACGTGTTTCAATTAACATCACTTAAGTGTGATCTCAGTCGTAAATCTCAGGATCGATATTCTTTGGCCAAATTTGCAACGTATGCGGCCTATCCGGTGCAGGAGACGCGTCTGAATGCCTTGACTGGGGAAGCCGGGCTCAACGATCCAAGGAGCTGGCGCGAATTGCACTCAACGTGGTGCGCGGGTTGATTGCTTCAGGGTCGGTTATCAGTTCGATCAAGGCGGGTTTGCCCGCGGACAGGGCCCGTTCGAATGCTGCGGGGAAGTCTTCTGTCGACGTCACCTTCTCACCATGACCCCCAAAACTCTGTGCCATAGCTGCAAAGTCCGGGTTTGACAGGCTGGTTGCGCTGACACGGCCGGGGTATTCGCGTTCCTGATGCATGCGAATCGTACCGTATACGCCGTTGTTGGAAACGATGACAACGATCGGCAGGTCGTGTTGGACCGCGGTGGCGAACTCCTGAACGGTCATCATGAGGCACCCGTCGCCTGCAAAACACACAACCGGCGTTCCAGGACGGACCAGTTTTGCGGCAACGGCCGCCGGAAGACCGTATCCCATCGACCCGGAGGTCGGCGCCAGTTGCGTCCTGAAGTTCTTGAAGGTGAAATAGCGACCGACGAATGCGGTGTAATTCCCCGCGCCATTGGCGATGATTGCGTCTTCCGGCAGCCGCCGGGAGACATGGGCGACGACTTGCTCCATCTTGACCGCGCCCGGCGTATCGGACGGCACGCTCCAGGCCTCGTAACTCCGTCGCGCGGCTTGGGTACGCGCGCTCCACCGCGACGTGTCGCCCAGATCGAGTGTCGCCAAGCCTGCCGCAGCCGATCTCAAGGAGGCGTTGATGGCAAGGTCCGGACGGTAGACACGGCCAAGTTCTTCGGAACCGGACGACACGTGGACGAATGTCTGCTCCGGATTGGGAATTTTGATGAGCGAGTACCCGCCGGTCGTCAATTCCCCGAGGCGCGGCCCCAACGCGACGAGCACGTCGCTTTCCGATATCAGTTTCAGAAGATCGGGATTGGGGCCAAGCCCCATTTCCCCAATGTAGTTCGGATGACGATTGTCGAAATAGTCCTGGTATCTGAAGGCGGCAACGACCGGGACATTGGTCCGCTGCGCAAAGTCCTGGACACAACGTCTGGCCTCGTTAGACCATAGTGGTCCTCCGACGATCAGGGCAGGGCGTTCCGCATTTTTCAGGATGTTCTCAAGGCTCTCGAGATCGCCGGCCGAGGCCTTTGCGCTGACGGCAACCGCCGGTTTTGCATCGTCGACGCCGGAAGTTGCTGAAAGCATGTCTTCGGGAAGGGCCAGCACAACGGGCCCGGGGCGTCCTGACGTTGCCAGGTGCCAGGCATGGCTCATATATTCCGGAATCCTGTCGGTATCGTCGATCTGCGCCGCCCACTTGGCGAGCGGTCCGAACATCTGGCGGTAATCGACTTCCTGAAAGGCTTCGCGGTCGACCATGCCCCGGCCGATCTGGCCAATGAAGAGTATCATCGGTGTCGAGTCCTGGAAGGCCACATGGACACCGGACGATGCATTGGTCGCACCAGGACCCCGGGTCACGAAACAGATGCCGGGCTTGCCTGTAAGTTTGCCATAGGCGTCGGCCATCATGGCAGCACCGCCTTCCTGCCGACACACAACAGTGCGAATGTCGTTGGAACCATGAAGTCCATCGAGGGCAGCAAGATAACTTTCGCCGGGCACACAAAACACAGTGTCACAACCGTTGAGCGCAAGCTGATCGATCAGAATCTGGCCACCGTGGCGCATGACATTCACCTTTGCATGTTTCAAGCGGGCACACCCTAAACAAGATGCTAGGTTTGTCGAGTTTTGTGGCGGCGTACTCCTCGGTTTTCTGCCCTACGGTGCAGCCCTGCGCACGAAGGTGAGGCTGGCGCCGATGGCAATCAGGAGCGAACCCGCGAACCGGTTGGCCCACACCGACAATCGAGGAGAATTCACGTAGGCATTCATGTGACCGCCAATCGCTCCGTATGCCATCAGGATCAGAAACTCTACGATCATGCTGGTGGCACCGAGGATCAAGACCTGCAGTGCCACATTTTCGTTCAGGTCAATGAACTGGGGCAGGATCGCCATAAAGAAAATCAGGTTTTTCGGGTTCGCAAGCTGCAGCACAAGACCGGTTCTAAATGTTGCGCCAAACGGTTGTCGCGCAGCCGGACGGGATTTGAGGGGCCCCGAAGTGCTCAAAAAAGTCGTGATGCCGATCCAGATCAGATAAGCCGCGCCGGCCCATTTTATGACAAGGAATAACCCATGGCTTGCGATAACCAGAGCGCCAAGACCAGTCGCCGAAAGAGCGAAATAGAGGCCATTGCCCGTGAGTATGCCGGTGTTGGCCGCCAGGGAGGGTCTGAAGCCGCACGATAGCCCATGCGAGAAGACCAGGACAACAGCTGGGCCAGGCAAGAGGATCAGCGCGGTTTCGGTCACTAGAAACAGCAACCATAGCGAAAAATCCATATGACCAATCCACGTCGCAACTTCAAGGATGATGCGACGCATACCAACGCGAATTCAGCACGGCGTCAAGCACACGTTCACGCTCAATTCCTCTCTTCAAGACAAGGCTGTTCCAAAGGAAAATTTGCAGGTAAAAGGCCGGACATCCCAAAAACGCAACGCCTGGAATGCCCGGCCAGGTCAGGCCGGCAACGCCGGCCCAGGTTTGACACCAGTTACATCCAGTGCTTCTTGATTCCTTGGTCCGGCACACGATGAAGCGGTTTCGAACGGCATTTGTGGTGCCCCCCACGTGGTCGAGCTTGTGCTCACCACGACCCTTCACCAACATTCCGCGATTTGCTTCGCCATGATTGCCGTCACTGCAATCAGGAACACCGTGCACTTTGGACAACCGAAGCCTAGTTTCGCAATTAACAGTTCGTCAATATTCAAAGTTTACAGAAGGTTAATGCTGAAATTGAAACGCGCCATGGAATTCAGCTCTGAGTTCCTGCGGAGAGGGATATGTCATGGCTAGAACCAGCCTGTTTGTTTGTGCACTGATCTTGACGGTTGCTGTGCTGGCGGGCACATCGCCAGCAACCGCCAGATCGTGTGGCAATTCCGGCGCCGGCTTCCAGTCATGGCTCGCCGGGTTCAAGAAAAAGGCCGTAGCCCAGGGCCATTCGCGGCGCACCGTGGAACGTGCCTTGAAGGGTGTGACCTATGATCGCCGTGTCGTGCGGCTGGATCGTTCCCAGAAATCCTTCAAACTGAGTTTTCGCCAGTTCTATGCCCGCCGGGTCAACAAGGGCCTGATCAGGAAGGGCCGACGCCTGATGGCCAAACATGCCCGGACTTTTGCCCGGATCGAAAAGAAGTTCGGGGTTCCTGCCCCTGTGATCATCGCTATCTGGGGATTGGAGACCGGATATGGCGGAAACTCGGGCAAGATGTCTGTCATACGCTCGCTGGCGACACTGAGCTATGACTGCCGCAGGTCGGCGTTTTTCACCAACGAATTGATGAGCGCACTGAAGATCGTCGGGCGGGGCGACATGGCGCCGGAACGCATGAGAGGCGCGTGGGCCGGCGAAATCGGGCAGACGCAGTTCCTGGCGTCGTCCTACGTGAAGTACGCCGTAGATTTCAACGGCGACCGAAGGCGTGACCTAGTCCGCAGCATTCCTGATGTTCTGGCGTCGACGGCCAACTACCTCAGGGCCTACGGTTGGAAACGGGGCAAGGGATGGGCGCCCGGCACACATAATTACGAGGTCCTTCGTGGTTGGAACAAGGCGAAGGTCTACGTCCGGACAATTTCCGTCATGGCCACAAAGCTCGCCGGACGCTGAGGGCGCGCGCACTGCGCACCGTTCTTCGAATCGGTTGCCCTGCACACCCTGTTCCTCTTACTTTCAGCGTCTGATCACAGAGGAACAGACTAAAATGATTTACGACCACCGAACCTATACCTGCCGCCCGGGAACCATCGGCAAGCACCTCAAGCTCTATGATGAACTGGGCCGCTCACCGCAATGGCGAATCCTCGGGCGACCGGTACTCTATGCGTCGACCGATGTTGGCGACGTAAACACCTATGTTCACGTCTGGGCTTATGCGGACGCGGCGGAACGGGCCGAGAAACGGGCAATCATGTGGTC
This sequence comes from Hyphomicrobiales bacterium, assembly GCA_021775835.1. The sequence continues at coordinate 4,807 of JAJFHC010000082.1, forward strand.
GGATCCCGAATGGCTGGCCTATACGGTCAAGTCGGCCGAGGCGGGCTACCTGATCGCGCAGGAGAACAAGATTCTGGTAGCCACATCCTTCTTCGAAGCGTCCTGACGCGCTGCCGTCGTGAAAAGACCAATACGTGTCTGTGTCATCGGAACCGGTTTCTTCAGCCGGTTTCATTACGACGCCTGGTCCCGCATCGACGATGTCGATGTGGTCGCCCTGTGCGCCGAGACGCAGGAACAGGCAAGCGACGCGGCGGCTCGCTTGGGCGTCGCGCGTTCGTATCACGACCTTGACCGAATGCTTTCAACGGAGAAGCCTGATCTGCTCGACATCGTGACGCCACCGCCCACGCACCGCAGGTTCATCGAGTGCGCGGTGTCCCATGGCGTGGCCGCAATCTGCCAAAAACCCTTCTGCAACGATCTGGTGGAAGCGGAAACACTGGTCGATCGCATCGAGAGCACCGGCGGGTTGGTTGTGGTGCACGAGAATTTTCGTTTTCAGCCGTGGTATCGCCAGATCCGTGAGCTCCTCGATGGCAATGTTCTGGGCGATGTCTATCAGGCGACGTTTCGGCTTCGTCCGGGAGACGGGCAGGGGCCGTCGGCCTATCTTGACCGTCAGCCCTATTTTCAGACCATGGAGCGCTTCCTGGTCCATGAAACCGCGATCCACATCATCGACGTGTTCCGCTATCTGTTTGGCGACGCAACACAACTTTACGCAAGCCTGTCGCGGCTGAACCCGGCGATCGCCGGGGAGGATGCCGGTTTCATCGTCATGGAGCACGACAGTGGTGTGCGGACATTGTTTGACGGCAACCGCCTGGTCGATCATCCCGCCGACAATCACCGCCTGACCATGGGCGAGATGCTGGTGGAAGGTGCTGCCGCCGTTGCCCGTCTCGATGGTTGGGGCCGGATATGGATCAGGCGCCACGGCGACGTCACAGAGACGCCTGTCGACTATCACTGGAATGATACCGGTTTCGGTGGCGATTGCGTTTACGGCCTGCAACGCCATGTGATCGATCACATAATCACCCAGTCGCCCGTCAGCAACACGGCGCGCGACTACCTGACCAATCTTCGCCTCGAGGAGGTCGTCTACAGATCCAGCGCAGAGGGCCGCCGGATCGACCTTTAGGTCTGGCGCCCGTGCCTTTAGGCTCTGGCAACCTCAATGGCTTCCGGAAGCGTGAAAGTCCCACCAAACAGGGCCCGACCGGTAATCGCGCCCGCGATGTTGGGCAGGTAGCGCAGCGTAGAGACGTCGTCGAGCGTCTTCACCGTTCCGCTTGCGATGACCGGCAGTATGACCTCGGTGGCAATCTCGGTGGTTGCAGCCAGGCTGCTGTCCGGCAGGTCGTCGTCGCGGTCGATGTCGGTAAAGATCAGTCCGGCAACATCCATGGCCTCGAACTGGCGGGCGAACTCCAGCGGCGAGAACATGGTGGTTTCGCGCCAGCCCTCGATGACCACCTTGCCGTCGCGCGAGTCGACACTGACGGTTATCTTGCCGGGGTATTTGGTACAGGCCTCACGAACGAACGACGGATCCTTGACAGCCGCGGTTCCGACTACGACCCGGCCCGCGCCCTGTTCCATCCACCAGTCGACGGCATTCATGCTGCGGATGCCGCCGGCTACTTGAATGGGAACGGGGACCGCCTTGATAAGCGCACAGACAAGGTCGCAATTGCCGTTTCCGCCACCCTCGTCGACGGCGTCGAGGTCGATCACGTGGAGCCATTCGGCCCCTTCGGCGGCAAACTTCCTGGCAGCTTCCAGGGGATCGACGTCGTAGACGACTGGCTGATCCATCTGGCCGCGAACGAGATTGACACATTTTCCGTTCTGCAATTCGATGTCAGGGTAGATGATCATGGTCCGCACTCCTGGAAAACGTCGGCCTCACTCATTGTGGGCGACCTTTCAGTATAATATCATGCGCAATGTCGTGGCAATTCTGCGACCCATCATGAGCGAATTCCGGCGGGGGACGCAGGTGTAGCGTTAAAGCCCGAAGTATTCCGGCTCGTAACCGAACAGGGCAGGCGTGCCACCGGTATGAATGAACATCATGGTGGTGCCTGGGGCCGCCTTCCGGGCGCGCTCGATGAGACCCGCCATGGCCTTGGCGGTATAGACAGGATCGAGGATCAGGGCCTCGGTCTGCGCCGACATTTTCATTGCCGTCCGGGTGGCTTCGTTCATCTGGCCGTAGCCCGGAGCAAGCACGTCGTCGTGGACATTGATGTCTGCCTCGGTCACCGGATTGGCAACACCCAGAAGATCGGCGATCTCCTGGCATCGCGACGTGATCCGCGGCAACTGAGCGTCACGGGGACGGCGAACGCAGATGCCCGATACGGTCGCCGGGCAGCCATAAGCCTTGAGGCCAAAAAGCATGCCTCCATGGGTGTGTCCGCTGCCCGACGCCAGGACGATTTCATCCGGCATGAAGTTCTGGGCGTCGAATTGTTCCATCAGTTCACGCGCGGCGACCACATAACCAAGGGCGCCCAGGGGCGCATGTCCCGGCGACAGTGGAATAATGTACGGCGACTTGCCTTCCTGGCGAAGGGACTCTGCAATTTCTCCCAGCCTGCGGTCCGCACCGGCCTCATCCTCGCCATCTGGATAGGAATGAAGCGTTGCCCCCAATATCTTGTCAAGCAGGACATTCCCCGACGCATGATAGAGCGCGGTCTGGTTGGGCACGCGTTCCTCAAGCTGGATGTGGATGTCCATGCCGAGCGTCCGTGCGCCCGCCGCTGCAAGCCTGACGAAGTTCGACTGAACCGCCCCGGTGATCAGTACCGTGTCGGCGTTGCGGGCAACCGCTTCACCCAGGTAAAACTCCAGTTGCCTGACCTTGTTGCCGCCGAACGCCAAGCCGGTGCAGTCGTCACGCTTGACGGTCAGTCCGGCAAGACCCAGTGCCTCCGCCATGCGCGGCATCGAATCGATCGGTGTAGGCGCATGACCAAGTCGTGCCCGCGGCATGCTGTCCAGCGCAACGTTGACAGACTCAGCTATAGGGGACGTGACGGGGATGTTCATTTCCAAACTCCAGCATCTAAAAGCAGGCCAATACCAGTCCCGGCGAGGATTGCCATGACTATACGACGAAACAGGGTTTCATTGATACGTTTCGCAAGAACCTTGCCGGAGGTTATGCCGGCAATAGTGGCAGGCAGAAGCAGGAGCGAGTTCCACCATGCTTCCGCGTTGACGCCTTCCAGGGACGACTGGACGGCAAGGACGACAGGGTAGGAGAACAGGAACAGAGCGAGGATCGTCGCCCGCACCACATCCTTCGGATAATTCGCGTAGGCAAGCCAGGCGGCGGGAACCGGTCCGGGCATCGCCAGACAGGCACTCATGATACCGGAAAGGATGCCGGCAGACACGCCCTGCGCCTGGCCAGTGTCCGGCGGGCCGGTTTGGATATTTTTCGGCAGGAAGCCCGAAAGCGGAATCAGCATGGCAAGCACCACGATGCCTGCGAGCAGTTTGATGGCGGCGATATCGAACGTCAGATAGATGTACAGCCCGGCCGGAATGCCGACACAGGAACCGATGCAGACGCGTTTGAGGAACGGCACATCGACCTGGTGCCGCAATGACGGCACAAGCAGGATGGCGATGGCGAGGCTCAACGCCGCGGACATCTGAATGGCTGCCGTACTGCCAATTACAAGCAGAAAAACCGGGCCTGCCAGCAGACCGAATCCTATGCCGATTGCCGCTTGGATGAGGGCTGCGGCAAACACGACAACATTGAGGATGATGAGGTCAGGGGACACGGATGGTTCCGATAGCGAAGACGGGGTACAGAACCTGATAACCTAGATGCGGGGTCTTTTGGAAACTAAATTGCGTGTCACAAAAAGATCGCCGGCCGCCCAATGTCAGCAACATCGTCCTGTTCCACTGGACCGGTGTCGGCATGGCGCAACCCGGCGCGGCGTTCCGGGCCGGCGTAACGTTCATCGTCGCGGCGGCGCCGGCACGGACCGAAAAAGTCGCCGGGCACCGAGATATAGGGGCGCGGCCTGTCGACCACGTCCAGAAGACGCTGCATCAGATCAATCGGTCGCATGGGTTTCGCAACGAATCCGTCGACCCCTATATCGATCGCCTTCTTGACCACTGACATGTTGGCGTGGGCCGTCAGCAATATGATTGGTACACGGGCATTCGGTGAATCGATATCGGCCCGTATGAAACGGGTGAATTCAAAACCATCCAGCAGCGGCATGTTCAGGTCCGCCACGATCACATCGAACGATTGCACCTTCAGACGCTCCATCGCGTCCGCGGCATCGGTTGTCTTGACGACGGTGCGGACGCCGAAACCTCGGAGAACCTGTCCGACGATCTCCAGGAAATGGCGGCTGTCGTCAACCAGCAAAATCTGCAGATGTTCAAAATCCGTGTTTTGCATGGCGGTTACAGGCGCATTGTCCGGTTGACTGGTCTGAGTACGGACCATACCACCATGGCGTGAAACACCCGCTAAACCGGTCTCTAAAATTTGGATCAAATTTGAATGAGTCTGTTAAGACTTCGCTGCCTGATACTCGTGCGACATGTTTTTGAGGCATGACACGGCCTCGTGCGCCCTGTCTTCAGGGACGAACAGGTGGTCATGATAGAAGCCGGCGACCGGGTTGACGCCCATGCCCAGTTGCGCGAGGCGTTCGGAAACCGCCACCAGGAACCCGACGGCTTCAAGCGCTGAGTGTACGTTCAGCGTAATCATCCGGCAGGGAAACGAATGGTCGATATTGTGGCGAACCGCCTTGTCATGCTCCAGGATCACTGTCGTGCCTTCGGCTTCGACAAAAATCATCCTGGGGGTGAGGTGATGCGGTGGTTCTGTGCCGGGAGCCAAGGTGGCGAACACGAAGGTCGCATCGTGAAGCACGGGATTCATTTCGGCAATCAACCGATCGAGTTCGGAAAGACCGTTCATGGAAAGGAACCGTTTCATTGGGGACAAGGATTGTTCACCGATCCTATATCAGGAACGATCCGATCTCCTCAACACGCACGTGAACAGGTGAAGGGTTTGCCGCAGGCGTTGGCCTGTCAACCGGCAACCCGTAACACAGATCCTAGACCCTAGTTGATCTTGATCTTTCCCATCCGGATCAGGATCTGTCGGTGGACGTCCTGTTCCTTGGCCCAGTAGTCCTGGAGTTCACTGTCGGTGATGAACCGGCCTCTCAGGCTTTTCTGGTTCATGTAGTCCTGCCATTCCTTGGACTCATAGACTTCGCGGAAAAGGTCACGGTAGAACACTGCGGCGTCAGGGCCGATGCCCGGCGGCGCGACAATGCTCCGCTGCATGAAGTAGGTCATGTTCTGACCTTTTTCTGAGAACGTGGGCACGTCCTTGAACATTTCGAGGCGTTCCGGGGTAAACGCCGCCAGTGGTTCTGTTACGCCCTCCAGATAATATTTTTCCTGTTCCGCCGGGTTGTTGACCGTGGACTGCGCCTTTTCCTGGGCGAGTTCCTTGGCCACCCGGCCACCGCCCTTGAAGGCCTTGTATTTCATTTTCAGGCCGTAGGCGTCGTTGAGGAAATCAGTAAGCAGGTTGTCTTCAGACGCGGTGCCGGTTCCAGCCATAGTCCAGCGACTCCCCATCTTCGCGGCAGCCTTGACAAAATCCTCAAGCGACTTGATGCCGGATTTCTTGTGCACCCACAAAAGGAACGTGTCTTCGGCCATGCGGGCCACGGGCGTGTACTTCGCAATGTCGATCTTGAGGTCCGGGCGCCTTAGCGGGGTTGTGTAGAAGCTGTTGAGGGTGACCATGATCACATGCGGGTTGCCGCGGTTTTTCTTGAGGTAGGACAGGGCGTCCGCGCCGGAGTTGCCCGGCTTGTTCACCGCGTTGAAGGGAACCGGTGAGAGTTCTTCGGATTCGATGATGCGCGAGAACAGGCGCGCCATCTTGTCCGCCCCGCCGCCCTTGCCGGCCATGACCACAAGCTCGACCGGCTGTTGCGGGTACCATTCCGCAAAAGCCTTCGAGCCGGACAGGGCTGAAACAAACATCAGACCGGACAGGATTGCCGGCCCGATTAAACGGCAGCGAATGAAACTGGACATCATGTCTTCCCTTGAGTTCGAGGCACCGGACCCCGCGCAATGTCGGGGTCCGGCGTTCGGGTGGCTTTATTGTTGCGGATTCTTCTTCAGCCAGCGCTGGAAGTCCTGGAACAGGTTCTCTGCCTGCTGTGGTGTGATCGTGCCGGCGGCCGGAACCACGTTGACTTCCGTAAAGTACCGCTGGAACGCGACACGAAGGGCCGGTTCCGGACAGTCGTGTCCGCGCCCGATCGCCGCCGACGCAAGCACCGTGTCAACTGCCTGAACCCGATTCCATCCGGGAATGTGCGCCGCCAGGTTCACTTCAGACCACTTGGGGTGAAACGGTTTCTCCTGGAGTTTTGGGAACTTCTTGTAGAAGGCTTCGATGAAACGGGCGACATTCTGGTAACGGCTGGTGTCGGTTTTCCAGTTGAAAGCCATCAGGGCATTGCCGACTGCAAGAGTCGATACGCTTTTGCCCTTGGGGATAAGGTTGGGATAATCCTCACTGGTCAGTGTCGTCGGCAGGTAGGTGCTCTGGACGGCATTGCTCAACGGTACGGGAATGAACCTCAGTTTGTCGGCAGGTCGGACCCGCTTGAACAGGTTGAGCGGCTTGCCTTCCACATAGATCATGGCGTCGATCTTGCCGGCTTTGAGCATTTCCAGAGCCGTGTCCGGTTCCTGAAAGATCGGTTTGATCGGCACGCCGAGACTGTTGAGAAGCAGGGACGAGGTTACATAACTGCCATCGGTCTGTGGGCCGATGCTGACCTTGCGGCCGGCGAGCTGTTTCAGCGACTTGAATTTCGACCGGGCGAGGATGTGAACTTCTTCATTGAAGAGTTTCGCAATGTAGCGCACCCGGCGTTCGATGCCACCGTGCACCCGTTGCTTTTTCATATAGTCGAGAACGTCGGTCTGAACGATGGCAAGATCGACGCCCTTCAGATAGAGCATGTCGGCAACATTCTGCAGCGAACCTTCGCCCATCACCGAAAGCAGGCGCAGGCCCTCGCTATCGTCCACCAGAGACGACAATTCCGATGCCACCTGAAATGCCGTCGAGTGTATGCCTCCGGAGACGATTCTGACGACGCCAGTATTGGCCTGTTTTCTCTGTTTCCAGGTCGACGACTTCCCGCCGGACGATTGCGCTGTGGCTTGTTGAATTGGTGTGATCAGGCAGGCGAGCAACACTGCCGCCACAGCAAGATATTTCATGACAAGTTTCCCTCTAAGACACTGGACCGGGGTGAGAGTTGACGGCTTCAACCAGACTTCATGAAACCCGATCGCTTCCAAGCGTGCGAGGATTCCGAAACGTTTAAGCGCGGTCAGCCCGCCGGAATTCCCACAGCACTTTGAGATCAAATTGATGTGGCGTATTTTGGGCTAGTTAGCGGCGGTTATGTGGGCAAACTTTGGCGGGGCACGTCGACGGCACGTCCAGGGACCGTGGATTTATGGCTTGTTTCTCACCTCGACGTGCTGCAGCCGGCCCTCGTGGACGATGACATATTCCAGTCCCGAAAATTCAACGTCATCCCCGTCGGAGGTTGTGCCCGTCATGACAAAATCGAACAGCACGATACCGGGGCGGACCTCCTCAGCGGAATTGATGTGCCAGTGGAGAGACCGGAAGCCCGAGTGGAACGTCCGCTGCATGGCGATAATATTCTCGGCGCCCAGATAGAGACCGGTGTTGATCGAACTGTAGGTGCTGGAGGCTGTGAACAGCCGTTCAATCTCGTCGAGCCGTCCTTCGTTGGAAAGGTCGAAGTAATGCTGGGCAAGCGTGAGAGCGTCGGTCATTTCGACTCCCCGTTGGGTGCATGAACATCCTGTGCACGGGAAAATATAGGAGTCAGCCAATCCTTCGCGCCAGTAAAATGTCTTCGATTCAGGCTATGGCCGCGAACATTCATCGTTTCCCGTGCGCGATGTGGCACGCCAGTGCTGCTTCGCAGAGCCGGGATCGCCGAATAACCACACGCCTGAGTTTGGAACGCCCCCGGCTCAAACCTCGGGTGTTCGGGAAACGACCCGGCCGCTTCGCGCCTCGAAGCATGAACGGCCGGAATTGTGACAGAGAAGGGATAAGGAAGTGGTGGGCGATACTGGGATTGAACCAGTGACCTCTCCGGTGTGAACGGAACGCTCTCCCGCTGAGCTAATCGCCCTAAACTAGAGTGTTTCGCGCCGACGGCGGGGTGTCGGGCGCACGGCGCCGATATAATGGCCCAATTCCTGTGAAGTCAAGCACTGTGCCGGGCGGGCGGTGGTTTGTTCTTGCCCGGCCCGGCTGAATTGGGCACAAGCGTCGCTCCATGGTTGTTTCTTCCCCGCTTCCTCCTAAGACCGCGTGGCCGCGCCTCATTGTGCTGTTCGCCGCAGGTGTTGCCGTGGCCTTCCAGATTGGCAAGGTGCCAGGTGCATTGCCGGTGCTGACGACGGAGTTCGGACTGAGTCTGTTTCTGGCCGGCTGGGTGGTTTCGATCTTCAATGCGATCTCGGCCGGCGGCGGCGCCCTGTTCGGGGCCACGGCTGACCGGTTCGGGCAGCGCCGCGTCGCCCTGTCCGGCATGACCCTGTGTGCCGTATCGGGGATTGCCGGGGCCTTCTCCACAAGTCAGGAAGCGCTGCTCGCCAGCCGTGCCCTGGAAGGCGTCGGGTTCCTGCTGACCGTCGTGTCTATCCCGCCATTGCTTCTGGCCCAGACTGCCGCCCACGACCGTGCAAAGGTCATGGGCCTGTGGGGCGCTTATATGCCCGTCGGTATGGCGACCCTGCTGTTTGCGTCAGGTCCACTCCTGGAGATCATGGACTGGCGCAGCCTGTGGCTTCTGACGTCCGGGCTGATTTTGGCGGTGGCCGTCGTTGTCGGCGTTATGGTGCCGCGCCATACGGTCGAAAAGAATCCCGGACAGCGCCTGTCCTTTGCGGATATGCGCAGGCTTGTCACCACACCGGGGCCCGTCCTGCTGGCGCTCACCTTTTCTACTTATGCCGCCCAATTTCTGGCGGTAATGTCCTTTCTCCCGCTTCTTCTGGTCGAACTTGAAGGCTTTGATACAGCCGATGCCGCCATGCTTGGCGCTGTCGCGGTGGCGGCCAATGCGATCGGCTGCTTCCTGTCGGGTTTTCTGCTGGACCGGGGCCTGACCCGCGCGACCGTGATCATTGCCACGAGCCTTGTCATGGCGGCGTCCGGACTGGTGCTTTTTCTCGATATTTTCGGATTTCCCGTGCGGTATGCCAGCGCCTTGCTGCTGTCTGGGGCCGGCGGCCTGATTCCGGGAACCCTGTTTGCCGGCACACCCGTGCACGCGCCGAGCGAACGCCAGGTCTCCAGTGTCAACGGCATGCTGCTGCAAGGTGCGGCCCTGGGGCTGCTGCTGGGCCCGCCGGCTGTTGGGTTTATCGTCAGTACGGCCGGCACATGGCAGGCGGCACCGCTGTTTACGGTGCCTGCCGCCGGCGCAACCATCGCGTTCGCCCTGATGCTCGGCAAGCTTGAACGGGGCCCTCGCGCCGAACCGTAGCCCAGGATCAGAGCCCAGGATCAGAGCCCAGGTTTTCAACCGAGTGTCACAAAGTCCCCAATCGCGCCCACCAGTTCGTCGAAATGGTCGATCTGGCGGTCAGGATTGTACGTGGCCACCGGTTCCGGCGTGTAGCCGAAAGTCACCGCAATGGCCGGCACATTCGCGGCCTGTGCCGAGACAATATCCGCCTGGCTGTCGCCAACCATCACAGTGGCCGACAGGTCACCGCCGAGACGGCGCATGGTTTCCAGCACGTGTTCGGGATCGGGCTTGCGCACGGCGAGAGTGTCGCCGCCAACGATCGTGGAGAAGTAGGAGCCCATGTCGAGGGTATTCAGAAGCAACCGTGACATGGATTCAGGCTTGTTGGTGCACACACCCATGGCACAGCCCGCGTCTCGAAGCGTTTCCAGAGCCGTCATGACACCGGGAAAGGGTCGGCTGGTCTCGGCAATATTGGCTCCGTAGTAAACCAGAAACTCCTCATACATTTCCTCGATCTCCGCCGTCGTCGCCGGTGTGCCGGTTGCTGCCATTGCCTTGGTCATGAGCGCCTTGGCACCCTGGCCGACCATGTCCCGGACATGGTTTAGCTCAAGCTGCCGGCGTCCGCGCCGGACCAGCAGTACATTCATGGAAGCGGCAAGGTCGGGGGCGGTATCGACCAGAGTACCGTCGAGATCGAACAGGATCGCAGGTGTCAGGGGCATTGAGACTTTACTTTAAGTGGAAGGTGATTGGAAAACCGGGCACCGAACGCCAGGTGACCAGAATCGATACTTTAAGAGCAGCCCGATTATGATTCAATTTCAAAACCTTATCCTCCTGGGATAAAGTCTCGTTCTCCCAGAGATCGGATAATCCGGCTGGAGTGGGATCGAGCAAATCTTCGAAGCCGGACAAGGGAACAGGTCCAGAGCCGTATGCAGTCACAAGCACCCATGACGCTTTTCAGATGCCACATCCGCACACTAAACCGCATGGCCGTGTCTGGCATGGTCGCGGCCATCTCCCTGTTCCAAGCTGACGTCACGGCAGCAGACGGTACCGCGCATCCACCTGGCGGGTTCTTTGCCGGCGACTACCTCATCATTGGCAAGGCACCTGAAAATGGCGAAGCCTATGAAGGGACGGCGTCGTTCGTCGAAGCCGGCGAGGGGTTGCGGCTTCACAAGCAGATCAGTGGGCGGACGACGACCTGGACCGGCAACTTTGAAACACCCAGTCCACCGGGCGAGGGAACTGTTCTCCGGTTCCGTCATACGGATTCGCAGACTATCTCCACCTGCCTATGGACGGTTGATCACGATAATTACCCCAGATTGAGTTGCCTGGTGTCACAAAGCAGCGATGGGCGGTCCCCGAAAGTACCGGGCTTTGAGTCGTTTTATCCGGTGTCCTCATGGCCGGAGACCGCACGGGATATGTTCACGTTCCCCGCCCGTTGACGGGTTCGGCACAAAGCCATAGACAGGCGCATGATTTCCTTCGCCCTTGCGGTCTTCTTTCTCCTCATCACGCCCGGTCCTGGTGTCCTCTCGACAGCCGGCGTTGGCTCAGGGTTTGGTTATGCCGCCGGTATCCGATACCTGGTCGGCTTGTTTGTCGGAACCAATCTGGTCGCCCTGGCCGTGGTCACCGGTCTGGCGGCAATCGTATTCTCCGTGCCGCAGGTGCGTACCGTTCTGCTCATGGCGTCTGGCGCATACCTGCTGTATCTGGCCTTCCGGATTGCGTTTTCAGGTTCAACGATCGCCTTCATCCAGAAGCAGAGCGAACCGGGATTCTGGGGCGGTGTTGCTCTTCAGGCCATAAACCCAAAGGCCTATGCGGTAAACACGGCGCTTTTCACAGGTTTTGCCTTTATGCCGTCCACGCTGGCGGTCGAAACCATGGTCAAGTTCCTGATCATCAACGCGATCTGGATCCCGATACACCTGCTCTGGCTGTGGGCCGGTATCAGTGTTCGCCGGCTGGAATTGCGCCCGCAGGTGCAGTTCACCATCAACATCGTCATGGCTCTGTCCATGCTGGCAGTTGTCGGTCTGGCGGCTTTTGCACCAAAATGACGACCGTTGGGCGAATGAGTGGGGGTATAGTGGACAAGCAAGCTGAAATCGTCGTCCGGAACTATCTGGCCGCAATGGAAGCCCGTGATCTTGAAAAGGCAAAAACCTTTCTGTCGCCAGGCTTCACCATGGTCTTCCCGGGAGGACATGAGTTCCGGACGCCGGAGGAGTTGATCGTCTGGGCAAAGTCGCGCTACCAACAGGTTGCCAAGGAGTACGAAGCCTTCGAATCTGTTGCTGTCGTGGCCGCAGAGGGCGAAACCGCTGAAAACATCGATGGAGAAACCATCGTTTACTGCCGCGGCACGCTTTTTGGCCAGTGGCTCGACGGTTCATCGTTTGCCGGAATCCGGTTCATCGACCGGTTCACCGTATCCGGGGACCAGATCATCTCCCAGGTGGTCTGGAACGATCTGGCGGAAAACGTTCTTTCTGAACGCATGCCTTCGTGATGCTTGAACTCTGGATTCCGATAACCATCGCCGCGGCGTTCTTCCAGAACCTGCGCTCAGCCCTCCAGAAACACATCAAGGGCAGGCTTTCGACCGTGGGGGCTGCCTACGCCCGTTTTTTCTACGCCTGGCCACTGGCGGTTGCCTACATGCTGGGTCTCAATCTCGTGGGTGGATTGGACTTCCCAACGCCCAACGCGACCTTTTTTATCTACTGCACTCTGGGCGGGCTGACCCAGATCCTGTTCACCGTGCTCCTGATGTGGATGTTCTCCTTCAAGAGTTTTGCTGTCGGCACCACATTCTCAAAACTTGAAGTCATCATGGTGGCCCTCATGGGGGCGGTGCTTCTCGGGGACGGCCTGACGTTTGTCGCGATTCTCGCCATTGCCGTAAGCGCTTTGGGAGTTGTCGCGCTGTCCGCCGGTCAGGCCAGGCTGACCTGGGCCTCCCTGTTGTCCGGCCTGGCGGAAAAGACCACCCTGATCGGCCTGGCGTCGGCGGCCTTCCTGGGGGCGTCGTCGGTGCTCTACAGAGGCGCACTTCTGGCCCTGGACGGCGACAACATCGCGATGTCGGCAGCCTTCGGCCTGAGCATCAGCCTGATCATCCAGACGATTGTCATGGGGATCTACATCGTCTGGCGCGAGCCCGGCGAATTTGTCCGTGTCATCCGCAACTGGCGCTGGGCCGGTGCTGTGGGTGTGGCCGGCATGCTGGCGTCGGTTGCCTGGTTCACGGCGTTTACGCTCCAAAACGCAGCCTACGTCAGGGCCCTCGGGCAGATCGAACTCGTTTTCACGTTCCTGGCAGCGACGCTGGTTTTCCGGGAGAAAGTGGAACGAGCTGAAGTCATCGGCATCGTTCTCATCGCCGTAGCGATACTGCTTCTCGTCCTCGGCGCATGAGGTGCTTTCAGTTCCGCCCTGTTTGAGGCATGATTGGTGAAACATGTCATCGATAGGGATCTGGTCCTTGCGGCTATTAATCGGAATTTTGGCGATTGCCTTCATCCTGATCGGGCAAACCCCCGGGCGGACGGAAACCCGGGTTGCCCTGGTTATCGGCAATTCGAATTACCAGAACGTCTCGAGCCTTCCCAATCCGGCCAACGACGCCGCCGATATGACCGCCATGCTGAAGCAAATGGGTTTCACAGTACGCGAAGCCCGTGATCTGGGTGTCAACGCCATGCGCGAAACCCTGGCGCAGTTCAGCGACGAGACGGTCAATGCCGATGTGGCGCTCGTGTTCTATGCCGGCCACGGCATGGAGGTCGACAAACAGAACTACCTCATTCCGGTGGACGCGCGGCTTGCCACCGACCGGCGCGTGCGGTTCGAGGCGATCCATCTCGACGATGTGACCGGGGCGATGGAAGGTGTGAAGGGTCTGTCGATCGTTCTGCTCGATGCCTGCCGCAACAACCCGTTCGTCATATCCATGAAGAAGACCTCGGCCTCGCGCAGCGTCGGCAGGGGGCTGGCAAGAGTGGAACCGCAATCGGGGTCGCTGATCGGGTTTGCCGCCCAGGCCGGAACCATCGCCGATGACGGCAAGGGCCGCAACAGTCCCTACACGAAAGCCCTGCTTTCCCATCTGCCGGAGCCTGGTGTCGATCTGCGCCTGACGTTTGCCAAGGTCCGCGACACGGTCATGAAAATCACCGGCCGGGCGCAGCAACCGTTCACCTACAGTTCGTTGCCGGGCAGAAACATTTACCTGACGACCTCGCAAAAACCACTCGCCACCGCGCCGTCGAAGCCAACGGCGGCAACGCCCGGTACCGACAAGGAAACTGTCTTCTGGAATTCCATCAAGGACAGCAAGAACCCAGGCATGTTCGACGCGTACCTCAAGCAGTTCCCGTCGGGGACATTTGCCGGCATCGCCCGGGTAAAGCTTGTGGAACTCCAGAAACACGCTCTTGTCGGGGCGACGCCGCTCAACAAACTGCTGCCCAGGGCAGAGACCGGAAGTCTTGGGCCGGGGAGTACGTTTCGCGACTGCAAGGGATGTCCTGAAATGGTCGTTGTCCCGCCAGGATCATTCGTCATGGGCTCCCCGACGGCGGAAAAGGGTCGTGCCAAGGATGAAGGTCCGGCCCACCGGATTTCGATCTCCAGGCCTTTTGCCGTTGGAAAGTTCGAAATCACGCTTGGCGAGTACACTACTTTCGCCAAGGAGGCAGGCCTTCTGACACTAAGCATCTACAACAAGGAGAAGGAATGCTGGGTCTATGACAAGAGGGCCAAATGGATCAAGAGACAGGATCGGTACTGGCAGAGACCCGGGTTCGACCAGGACAAGACCCACCCCGTCGTGTGTGTGAGCTGGAACGACGCCATGGCCTATGTGAAATGGCTGAACGGCAAGGTTGCCGGTGAGCCCTACAGGCTCCTGTCGGAAGCCGAGTGGGAATATGCTGCGCGGGCCGGAACCGCTGCGCCTTATGTTTTTCCAGCCGCCGGAAACCAGGTCTGCCGGTTTGCCAATGGAGCCGACCAGACCGTCAAGGCGACGTTCGCCTGGGCCAATCGCCAGTGTTCCGACAATACAGCCTACACCGCCCCGGTCGGATCGTTTCCGGCCAACAAATTCGGCCTCCACGACATGATCGGCAACGTCTGGGAATGGGTTGCTGATTGCTGGCACGATTCCTACCGCAACGCCCCGGCCGACGGCAGCGCGTGGGTGCGAGGCAAGAGCTGTGGGTACAAGGTTCTTCGGGGCGCCTCCTGGAACATGAGTATTGCCGAGTTCCGCGCTGCCAATCGCAGCAAGCTGGCAAATCAGGCCCGCGCCGTGGCCAACGGGTTTCGCGTTGCCAAGACCCTTTCGCCGTAAGGTGCCCTGGGGATTGCGCTCCCATCCTTTTGATGTCGAAAAGGTCAATAATCCTCTAGACTGCCACAATGAGCATGTTTCGACTTCTTGCATTGGTGATCGGTTTGTCCCTTTCCGGCGGACAGGTCTATGCCGGAACATGGAAGGCGGCCGGTCTGGTGTTCAGCGACGAGTTGGGAGGATTCAGAATAGAATCCGTGTCGGGAACCGGGACACTTGACGACCCCGTTGTCATCCGTCAGCGCGTTTCCGGCACCGAGCCAACCATTCTGGTCATCCGACTGGACCCCGACGGCGATCAGATCGGGCGTGCCTTTACCGAGCGCCAGTACCTTAAGCTCTCGATCCTTGCCGTGATCGTCAACGACAGCCGGAGAACATGGTCGGGATTCGATTTCGAGCTGCAGGAGATTCTCGGTCGTCCAAGTGTTTACCGGGATGGATTGTCATTCGATCAGGTCAGAAGTTTTGGCAAACGGAAATTCAAGTCAGACCGCTTCAACTTGTTTACGGATCTGACCGAGCCCTATGACCGTGTCAGGTTCGAGCAGGGACATGTCAATCACGGCGAAACCGCGTCGTTCAGGTACTTCGTGACCGATGTCACGCCGATCGATACGTTTTATGTGGTCCAGGAACCGAAGCTGCTGACGGCGCAAAAGGAAAACGGTCAATCGCCCGTCCGGTTCGCGCTGCACCATATACGTTGACCGTCGTCCTTCACGACTGTCCAACGGCCGTAATCTCGTGCGCGTCACCACGGATCGATCCTGATACCCGCATAATGAGTCGTGCGGGAATTTGACACCTTCCCGATGTCCGCGTTGTTTGCAGATATGGGGCTGTGCTGGCAGGTCAAGTTGCTGATTCGTCAATTAGTTTGGAAGAGAGAATCGATGCGGGACGTACCGGAGCTCGTTGAAGGCTACCGACAGTTTATGGCCGGCCGCTACCCGCAGGATGCGGCCAAATACAGGGCTCTTGCCGAAACCGGCCAGAAACCGAAAACCATGGTGATTGCGTGTTGCGACAGCCGGGCAGATCCAGCGGCAATCTTCAACGCAGCACCCGGTCAGTTGTTCGTCGTCCGCAATGTGGCAAACCTGGTGCCGCCGTTTGAGCCCATCGGCGACTACCATGGCACCAGCGCGGCTCTCGAGTTTGCTGTAACCGGTCTCGAAATCGAAACTATCCTGGTCATGGGTCATGCCCGCTGCGGCGGCGTACAAGCCTTTCTCGACGGGCTTTACGAACCGGCAGCGAAACGCGGCTTCATCGACCGCTGGATGTCATTGCTGAACACCGCTCGCATTGAAGCCCTCAGATCGACGGCAGGCGAGACGATCGACGTTCAGCAACGCGCGCTCGAATGGGCCTCTGTACGCCATTCGCTGGAGAACCTAGAGACCTTTCCCTTCATTAGCAGCCGGATCAAAGAGGGTCGTCTAAGGCTTCGTGGCGCCTATTTCGATATAAGCGATGGCAAACTCGCCGCCCTTGATCCCGATAGCGGTGAATTCCGGCCGTTGGACTGAACAGTCAGTCAGCCGCGATCTGGTCATTCCCAGCTGGCCAGTCCCTCAAGAGTAGCCGCGTAGACGCCGAGTGTATTTTCAACCGCACGGTCTTCCCAGACCTGCCGCCGAGGCGCGTAGTTGTCGCGGATTTCCTCCCGCAGGTCTGCCGCCTGAGGCGCATCGAGGCCGCCCTCAAATCGCATCCAGCGCTCAATCATGGGAATGCGAAACGTGCCCGTAGGCCCGCTGGGGGGAGAAGCGGAGCAAATTTCTATGACACCGCCGGCAACACGGGCCCGGTCCTTGAGCAGGTCAGCGACCCCTTCGACCATGATCCCGCGGCGACTGGGTCTGCGTCCGCCCCACAGGCGGTCGACTTCATGTTCGTCGAGATTGCTGCGTCCCCACCATGATTCTGCGACCTGGAAAGCGTCGGTGGATTTGTCGGCGTAACACAAATAGATCAGCTCGCCGTCGCCCACTGGTCCGGAATGCCAGTCGATGAGGGCCACGGCGCGCACGCAGGCAGGCATGTCCTGAACAACCCGCGTGATGGTTTTCCGCGACCATGTTTCCGAATGCCCGCCGAAATAATAGCCGTCCGGACGGACATATTGTCCACGGCTCAGGGCATCGTCCACGGTCCATTGCCCGTGCCGTCGGCCCAGTCTCGAGACCGCGTCGGCGGCCTGTCCTAGCGCTGTGTCGTCGATCGAAGTCGGGCACAAAAAACTATGCATGTCTTCATACAGGAGGTTTCGCGGCAGGGGTGCTGCAAAATCCACCCAGTTCCGGTTCACGTCCACATTGGACTCAGTGCAGCGCAGGACGTTTGCAAAGCCAAACGGGTTCACGGCATGGATCATCAGCATGGCGGTGTCGGCGGGCAGGGTGCCCGGTCCCTGATCAACCAGCCAGGCGGTCTGTGCAGCAGATCCGACGAACCCCTCGGCACCGTGCGTTCCCGAAAATGAGATCAGAATCCGCGACGCCGCCGCCGGTCCGATCCAGGCCACATCTAGTGAAGGCGCTTGTGCGTCGTCAGAGTGTTTCGAAGTGCGGTTGAAGCGGGTGATCGAAGCGTTCGCGGCTTCAGCCGCAGACATGAATTTCGCCTGTGCCTCATAATAGGTTGCCGAAAACGCATCGATCATTGCGATTCATTCCAGGTGGCGAAGTGATTCCCGATCCCCTGCCTGTGGGCTTCGCCCAACCACGCTTTCAAGTCAACTCCTGTTAGAGACTCATCCGGCCACACTGAATCAATTTGACCGGATTTTCGCGTCTGCCGGCAAGGCACCGCGAATAGAGTCCAAATGCAGCGCAAGCCATGATAACAAATCCCTATCAACAAGAATTATGCGGGCCTGCAGCGCCCGGCGAAAACAGGAGACAGCATCATGAACCTCAACGATCCTTCGTTGCTCTGCGACAAATGTTACATCAACGGCCAGTGGGTCGGCGGCAATCAGACATTTGACGTGACCAACCCGGCAACTGGAGATGTCGTCGGGCCGGTTCCTGATCTCGGCGTCGACGAGACCCGCCAGGCGATCGAGGCAGCCAACGACGCGTTTGCCGCATGGGCGGCAACACCGGCAAAGGCGCGGGGCAAAATTCTGCGTAACTGGTTCGATTTGCAGATCGCCAACAAGGAAGATCTGGCCCTCATCATGACGACCGAGATGGGCAAGCCGTTGGCCGAGGCCCGCGGTGAGGTCGAGTACGCCGCATCGTTCATTGAGTTTTACGCAGAAGAGGGCAAGCGGGTTTACGGTGAGACGATCCCTTCCCACATGCCCGACCGCAGGATCGTGGTCATCAAGCAACCTATCGGCGTCATCGGGGCGATCACGCCGTGGAATTTCCCGGCCGCCATGATCACCCGGAAGGTCGGTCCTGCCCTGGCAGCCGGTTGTACGGCCGTATGCAAGCCCGCCGGCGCCACGCCACTCACGGCCCTGGCACTTGTGGCCCTTGGGGAGCGGGCGGGTATCCCGGCCGGCGTTCTCAATATCATCACCGGCAAGCGTTCATCGGCGATCGGCGGCGAACTGACCTCCAATCCGCTGGTGCGTCTCATCACCTTCACGGGATCCACTGAAATCGGCAAGGTGCTGATGGCCCAGTCGGCGTCCACGATCAAGAAAGTCGATCTGGAACTGGGCGGCAATGCGCCGTTCATCGTGTTCGACGATGCCGACATCGATGCCGCCGTTCAGGGCGCCATGGGATCGAAATTCCGCAACGCCGGCCAGACCTGCGTGTGCGCCAACCGGATCTTGGTTCAGGACAGTGTCTATGACGCATTCGCTGAAAAACTGGCCGTGGAAGTCCGCAAACTGAAGGTCGGCAACGGCCTTGAGGACGGTGTAACCCAGGGACCGCTGATCAACGCCGAGGGCGTCGAAAAGGTCGAGGAACATGTAGAGGACGCTGTGGCGAAAGGTGCCAGCGTTCTGGTCGGCGGCAAGCGTTCCGAACTGGGCGGTTCTTTCTTCGAGCCGACTGTGCTTACTGGCGTGACCACCGACATGAAGGTCACCCAGGAAGAAACATTCGGACCGGTAGCGCCGTTGTTCCGGTTCAACACCGAAGAACAGGCTATCCAGATGGCCAACGATACCCCGTTCGGTTTGGCCGCCTACTTCTACAGCCGCGACATCGGACGCTGCTGGCGGGTCGGCGAGGCTCTGGAATATGGCATGGTCGGCATCAACGAAGGCATCATTTCAACCGAAGTGGCGCCATTCGGTGGCGTCAAGGAATCAGGTCTTGGCCGCGAGGGGTCGAGCCATGGCATCGAGGAATTTGTTGAAATGAAATACATGCTTATGGCCGGGCTCTGACAAGCGGATGTCGGCAGACGAGCAAAAGAAACGGGCAGGTGAAGCCGCCGCCGATCATGTCGAAAGCGGCATGAAACTCGGTTTGGGGACCGGATCGACGGCGGATCATTTCACCCGCTCCCTGGGGGTGAGGATTGCCGATGGCCTTGACGTCGTAGGTGTGCCGACTTCGGAAGCGACGGCCGACCTGGCACGTTCTCTCGGTATTCCACTTACCACTCTTGATGAGGAGCCGGAGCTTGACCTGGCGGTCGATGGTGCCGACGAACTTGACGCCAGGTTGCGGCTCATCAAGGGCGGTGGCGGAGCGCTTCTGCGTGAGAAAATCGTTGCCTCGTGCGCCCGGCGCATGATCGTCATTGCCGATGACAGCAAACAGGTGGGTACTCTCGGAAAGTTTCCGCTGCCAGTTGAAGTCATGCCCTTTGGTGCCTTGGCGACCGCCCGGGCGATAGGCCGGTCAGCAGCGGCAGTAGGCTGCGAAGGCAGCATCGATCTGCGCATCGATTCTTCCGGGGAGGCGTTCATCACCGACGGAGGGCATCTAATCTATGATTGCGCCTTTGGGGCGATCCCTGATCCGGAAAACCTTGCGCACACGCTGTCATCACTTCCTGGTGTAGTCGAGCACGGCCTCTTTATCGGGTTTGCTTCAATCGCCATATTGGGGACGGAAACGGGCATACGTACGGTAGGTAGAGGTGACCTTGAGCGGGAAGGGATTTTGAGATGACGGCATTGCGCATGGCGGTGAGGGGTTTGACGACTCTATTATTCACGGTGTTTTTCGGACTCACGGCCATTGCCCAGGACGTGGAAGTCAAGCCGTCCCACCTGGCTGTGGCGAAGGAACTGTTGCAGGCCGTGCGCGCAGATCAGACCATGGATCAGATGATTCAGTTGATCATGCCGCAACAGGTTGCTGCGATCAGGAATCTCCGGCCGGATATCCCGAAGAAGGTGCTTGACCGGTTCGCGGAACTATTCAGCGCTGCATTTTCCCGTCACAAGGACGAATTCATCAATGTGGCAGCAAAAACCTATGCCCGTCACCTGAGTGAAGTCGACATGAGGAACGTGATCGCCTTCTACAACACTGAAACGGGTCGCAATTTCCTCGACGCTCAACCGGCGATGATGGGCGAGCTGACCAAGATCAATATCGCAATGGCAACACAGATCGCAAAGAACGCGGTGCAAGAGGCGGTACGGCAACTCAAGAAGGAAGGTCACGACCTCTGACCGGCCGCAACAACAATCCTGCAGGGACATAAAAAATGGCAACGTACGACTATGATCTTTTTACAATTGGCGCAGGTTCCGGTGGCGTTCGGGCTTCGCGAATGGCTTCTCAGTATGAAGCCAGGGTGGCGGTTGCAGAAGAACACCGTGTCGGCGGCACCTGCGTAATCCGCGGGTGCGTGCCCAAGAAATTGTTCGTCTACGCCAGTCATTTTCATGAAGAGTTCGAGGCAGCAAAAGGTTTTGGCTGGACGGTTGGAGACACGTCATTCGACTGGTCCACACTGATCGCCAACAAAGACCAGGAAATCGATCGGCTCAACAGCATCTACATCCGCAACCTGGAGGCTTCCAACGTCGAGATCATCCAGTCGAGAGCGGTGCTGAAAGATGCGCACACGGTGCATCTGGTGGGGCAAGACCGGGATGTCACGGCAGAGCGCATTTTGATTGCCACCGGCGGCTGGCCGCATTTGCCGGCCGATGTCCCCGGTATCGAACATGCCATTTCGTCGAACGAGGCCTTTCATCTGGAAAACCTGCCCGACCACATTACCGTTGTGGGCGGCGGCTATATCGCGGTCGAGTTTGCCGGGATCTTCAACGGTCTGGGCGTCAAGACGACCCAGCTCTACCGCGGCGAGCAGATCCTGCGCGGCTTCGATGACGATGTGCGCGACATGCTGCATGAGGAAATGGTCAAGAAGGGCGTCGATATACGCGTCGGCAGCGATATTGCCTCGATTGAGAAAACCGATTCTGGCTTCGACCTCACTTTGAAGGACGGCTCGTCGATGCAGACCGGGCTGGTGATGTACGCTACCGGGCGCCGCCCCAACGTTCAGGGCCTGGGCTTGGAGAACGCAGGCGTGGAACTCGGACGGAACGGTCACGTGGTGGTCGACACCTATTCACAGTCGAGCGTCCCGAACATCTACGCGGTCGGCGATGTCACAGACCGGGCAGCCCTGACGCCTGTGGCCATCCGTGAGGGTGCGGCCTTCGCGGAAACGGTCTACAACAACAACCCGATCGCGGTCGATCATGCCCTGATCCCGACGGCGGTCTTCAGCCAGCCACAGATCGGCACGGTCGGGCTGACCGAGGCCCAGGCGCTCGAGGCTCACGGCACAGTCGATATCTACCGTTCGGCCTTCCGGCCCATGAAGAACACCTTGTCTGGTTCCGATGAGAAGATGCTCATGAAGCTGATCGTCGACAAGGCCAGCCAGCGGGTGGTGGGTTGTCATGTCATGGGTTCGGACTCAGGCGAAATGGCTCAGCTTCTTGGCATTGCCGTCAAGATGGGGGCGACAAAGGCCGACTTCGACGCCACCATCGCCGTTCATCCCACGGCGGCGGAGGAACTGGTCACCATGCGCGAGGTAACCGAGACAATAACCGCTCAGGCGGCTGAGTGAGACAATAGCGTCTCGTATCCGGACTTCTGCACCGGGCCCTCGCGTCGAACGCGAGGGTGACGTTGGTTCGTGTTTAACGGCAGCGAATTGGATAGCGTAACGGTTCACCAGTTCGGGTCAGATTTCCCTTCTGCCGTTCTTGTGCTCGACACGAAGAACTGATCCCGCATCCCGGAAATCAGTCTGAAACAATTGTGCACAGACTGTTGGAAAATTGCGTTAGGCTGGCATCTTGTGACAGGTAACCCGTGGAAGAGGGGGCTTATGACGCAAGACAGTTTCCGGAACAGAGTCATGGCGGGAGACACTGTTCTCGGCGCATTGGTGTTTGAGTTTTTCACACCGGGCATCGCTCAGATCCTTCAACTGGCAGGCTGTGAATACGTGCTCTACGACATGGAGCACACGGGCGCGGGTTTTGAGACCCTGCGTCGGCAGACGGCCGCCTGCGAAGGACTCGACATCGTACCGCTGGCGAGAGTGCCACGTGGCGAGTATCACTTCCTGGCGCGGGCCCTCGATATCGGGATGCGCGGTGTCATGATTCCCATGGTGGAGAGCGCTGAAGAAGCCGCTCGGATCGTCGAGGCCACACGCTATCCGCCCATGGGCCGCCGGGGCGCAGCCTTCGGCTTCGCGCATGACGGTTTCCTGCCGGGTCCGCCGTCGGACAAGATCGCCCGCGCCAACGCGGAAATCACTGTCATTGCCCAAATCGAAACCGAACGGGGACTGGCCAATGTCGACGCAATCGCTGCCACCGAAGGTATCGATGTGCTCTGGGTTGGGCATTTCGACATGACCAACTTTCTGGGCATCCCCGGGGACTTTGAAAACCCGCTGTTTCTTGATGCGTTGCAGACGGTCGTCGCTGCCGGCCGCAAACACGGCAAAGGTCTGGCCTTCATGCTGGGTGGTGCCGACGACGCGCGACACTACAAGGATCTCGGGTTCAATATGCTCGGCGTCGGCACCGATCACGGCCTGTTCATGAACGGCGTGCAGTCGGTCCTGCAGGCGGTCGCCGACTCATGAGCGGCTTTACGGTCGGGGTCACCAACGATTTGCGCACGGCAGACGGCAGCCCATGTTTCAACATGTCGGCTTTTGACGAACTGGCCGCCAATCCAGACATCGCGTGGCAGTGGATCGAAGAGGACGTTGCCGAAATTACGCCCGAAATCTGCGCGCGTTTCGATGCCCTGCATGTCAACCTGCCGCGCGTGACCGCCGCAAGTGTTGCCCGCGACGACTGCAGGGTACGGCTGATCGCCCGCAATGGTGTGGGCTTCGATACCGTGGACGTGTCTGCAATGACGCAGAAGGGCATCGTTGTCACAAACACGCCGATTGCAGTGCGCCGTCCGGTTGCCGTGGCCACACTCACGTTGATTCTCGCCCTGGCAGGACGGCTGTTCAAGAAGGACCAACTGGTCCGCACGGGTCGCTGGAACGACCGGGTCGAGCACATGGGGCTGGGGCTGACATCGCGTACGCTCGGTCTCGTCGGAGCGGGAAGCATTGGCAAGGAAATCATTGCCCTGTCAAAACCCTTGTTTGCCAGGGTCATTGCCACGGACCCTTTTGTGGATGCCGGTGCTCTCGCGGATTTGGGTGCTGAAAAGAAAGAATTTGACGACTTAATGCGCGAGGCCGACTTCGTCGTGGTGTGCTGTTCGCTGAGCGACGCAACCCACCACCTCATTGACGCGCGCGCTTTGTCCTTGATGAAACCGGATGCCCACTTCCTCAATGTGGGTCGTGGACCGATCCATGACGAGGCGGCTCTGATCGATGCCCTGCAACGCGGCGTCATCGCAGGCGCCGGCCTCGATGTCACGGAAGTTGAACCGATCGCACCCGACAGTCCGCTGCTGGCGATGGAAAACACGATCATCACAGCCCATGCCCTGTGCTGGACTGATGAATGTTTCGAGGACATTGCCCGCGCGGCCTTGCGCTCGATCGCCGACGTTTCGCTGGGGCGGCGTCCCCGTCACGCGGTCAACCCGGACGCCGCGAACCATCTTGAAGAACAGGCCTGACCCCATGCTGATCCAAGCCCAGAAGATAACCACCTTCATTGAGCAGATGTTTGTGGCCGTCGGCAGTTCGCCGGCAGAAAGCAGGCGGATTGCCGAGAACCTTGTCGATGCAAGTCTTCGCGGCCACGACAGCCATGGGATAATCCGGGTCCCGCGCTACATTTCGTGGCAGCGTGACGGCAAACTGCTGGCGGATCAGGAGGTCTCTGTTGTCAGCGACTCCGGTTCCATCGTGGTGCTTGACGGCAATTTCGGTTTCGGCCAGACCGTTGGCCCGCAGGCGGTCCAGTTTGGTATCAAGCGCGCAGCCGAGACCGGCGTGTGTGTTGCCGGTCTGAGGCATGCCGGACACCTGGGACGGATTGGGGCCTGGGCGGAGCAGGCGGCAGCGGCAGGCCAAGTCTCGATTCACTTCGTCAACGTGGCAGGGAGCGTGCTCGTGGCGCCTTTCGGCGGCGTCGAGCGACGCATGTCCACAAACCCTGTGGCCATCGGCATGCCGTCAGCCGACGGCCGCCCGGTGATCCTCGATTTTGCCACCTCGATCGTTGCCGAAGGCAAGGTGCTCGTGGCCGCGAAGGGCGGCAAACCTTTGCCTGACGATGCCCTGATCGGTCCTGATGGACATCCAAGCGGCGATCCGCGCCTGCTTTACGGTGACAACGATCCGGCCGTCACGCCTGATCAAAAGGACGGGCAGGGCGCGCTCAGGGCCGTCGGCGAGCACAAGGGTTCTGGTCTGGCCCTGATGTGCGAACTCCTGGCCGGGGCCCTGACCGGTTCCGGTTGTACCGGTCCCGACTATTCCAGAATCTACAACGGCATGCTGTCGATCTACATGGCCGCCGATCGGTTCGGTTCCGGTGATGCAATCTCATCAGAACTCTCGCGTTATATATCGTACTTCAAGAGCGCACGCCCGGCGACACCGGGACAGGAAGTTCTTGTTCCCGGCGAGCCTGAGCGAAACAGTCGGGCGTCACGCCTGGAAGCTGGTGTGCCGCTTCCCGACGATGCCTGGGAGGCGATCGTGAACACGGCCACCGGACTGGGCATTTCTGCACCACAAGCAGACGGGTGAGAAAGAGTCGGGTGCTTTGTTGCACTGCAAAAAACGCGTGATTTGATCTGGCCCGCGTTCTATAAGTCGATATTGTTGCCCAACCGACGGGGTCTGCCATGAACGACACACCGGAACGCATTGGCGTCGACGACATCCGAGTCCGCAAGAACAAAGAACCTATCGTCTGTCTGACGGCCTATACGACACCGATGGCCAAGTCGCTGGATCCCCATTGCGATCTGATGCTGGTGGGCGATTCCCTTGCCATGGTCGTCTACGGGCTCGAGACCACGCGGGGCGTGACCCTCGACATCATGATCGCCCACGGCCAGGCCGTCATGCGCGGGTCGAACCGGGCCTGTGTCGTGGTTGACCTGCCTCATGGCTCCTACGAAACTTCAAAGCACCAGGCGATTGCATCGGCTGCCCGGGTGCTCGCGGAAACCGGGTGCCAGGCAGTCAAGCTCGAAGGCGGCGTGGAAATGGCCGATACCGTGCGTGCCATCGTCGATGCGGGCATTCCGGTGTTCGGACATGTAGGCCTGTTGCCCCAGAAAGCCGAGCATCGCGGTGCCTTCAAGATCCAGGGCAAGGACGATGAAGGGGCAAAGCAGGTTATTGCCGATGCCGCCGCGATCGCCGACGCCGGCGCTTTCGCCCTTGTCATCGAAGGCACGGTCGAACCGGTGGCGCGCGCCATTACCGAGCAGTGCGACGTGCCGACCATCGGCATAGGAGCATCGCCGGCCTGTGATGGGCAGATTCTGGTCACTCAGGACATGGTCGGTCTGTTCTCCGATTTCACTCCGAAATTCGTGAAGAGGTATGCCGATCTGGGGTCAGCTTTGAGTGACGCTGCCAAGGAATACGCCGACGACGTGCGAGCCCGCCGGTTCCCGGGTCTGGAACATTGCTTTGGTGTTGAAAAGCCTGAACCTTGAAAATGAGGTCGAGCTGATGAAAGTCGTCCGTACAGCTTCTGAATTGCGCGGCATTGTCGATCTCTGGCATCGTGCCGATATGCAGGTCGGCATGGTCCCAACCATGGGCGCGCTCCATGACGGCCACCTTTCGCTGATTCATATTGCGGCGATGCAGGCGGACCGGGTGATTGCAACGCTGTTCGTCAATCCCACGCAGTTTGGGCCCAACGAGGATTTTGACCGCTATCCACGCGATGAAGAGACGGATCTGTCGATGTTCAAGGCAAATGGCGTCGACGTGGTGTTCGCACCGCCGCCCGATGAAATCTATCCGCCCGGTGATGCAACCCGGATCCGCGTGGAAGGGATTGGCGACAGCCTGGACGGGGAGCACAGGCCGGGCTTCTTTACCGGCGTGGCGACGGTGGTTGCGAGGCTGTTTACGATCGGCCGGCCGGACTGCGCCATATTCGGGGAAAAAGACTATCAGCAGTTGCAGGTCATACGGCGCATGGCAAAGGATCTGCATCTGGGCGTCCGGGTTCTTGGCGGATCGACCATTCGCGAGCCGGACGGCCTGGCGATGTCGTCGCGCAACCGTTATCTCTCGGATGCCGAGCGTGCCGTCGCCCCGGTTCTCCACCAGACCATTCTTGCAGCGGCGGAAGCGGTTGCCGCCGGTGCCGAACCGGGTTCAGAAGAACAAGCAGCGGTTGAACGTTTGAAGGAGGCGGGTTTCGGCGAGATCGACTATGTCTCCGTGTGTGATGCCCACACACTAGACCCATACGTCGATCGTAACCGGCCCATTCGCGTGCTGGCGGCGGCATGGCTGGGAAAAACCCGTCTGATCGACAATGTAGGAACGTGAAAGCGCAACTTGTTCTTCAACGTACGAAAACACATTCCAGGTAGAACTGTCCCCGAATAATGCCAGTGCGCAGTTCCCGCCCGGTCAGTTCGAAATAACGTGTCATCCATGCGCAGAACAGGGATGCGCCGATAACCTCCACGGTGGCGATTGCAACCGGATTGGCAACGTGTACCCCCTGCATGGCATGCGATGAGGCGCTGCCGGCTACCGTAAGCAACTGATACGCTGCCCCGTCGTCAACGCTGGCCGCAGCCGCCAAGATGGCGGTGGCGGATAGCAGGCCCAGCGAAACCGTGGCGGGCAGGCGCAGCAGCAGTTTGCCCAGTGTGACCAGCGCTGCAAGCAGAACCATGAAGACAGGAACCAGCAAGGCGGCAAGCCATACCGGATGCATGTGGTTTTCCAGGAGATACTGAAGCATGGCGACCGGATCGCGGATTGCCAGGACAGTGTCTGCCAGGGGATGCCAGATGCCGAAGACATAGACGGCCCCGATCACGAGAAACAGGATGGTGGATAGGTGAAAACACGACGCCTGACAGAATGTGAGCGGTTCTGACCGTGCCGCAAAGTGGCTGAGCGTTGCAGCGAAAAAGTACAATACGCCGAGATAGACCGACAGCACCTGGCGATAACCGGACAGGTCGACCTTCGATATCTGATGAAACGACCAGTCCGGATTCCATGTCAGGGCGAGCGACGTTGCAACCACGCTGAACAGCACGATGCTGAAGGCCACGAAAGTCAGGGCTATGTAGATGATCTGCGGGCGAAAATGCATGACAAGGTGCCTCTGGCGATGATGCCCGAATATGACGCTTTATGGTGAAAGGCCGGTTAATGAAACGACCGATCGCTGTTCTGTACAAAGGTTTCCAACTGTGTATTCAATCCGGCAACGTCGCACTCAGTCGGTTTGCAAGTCGATCTGGAATGGAGGGCGCAGGGGAATTTGCGGTTTGTGAAAGCACGACGCGTTCACGTAAGTTGTCATCCCGTCCTCACGCATGCCGGCGCTGGCGTGAACGTGCCCGAAACAGTGGACCGTCGGTGCGACCTGGGGAACTCTTTCAGCCAGGTGCCTGCATCCAAGGTCCTGTCCGCGACTTGATCGATCAAACATTCCTGCAGGCGGCGTGTGGGTTATCAGGACATCCGTGTTTTCCGGAATTCCGGACCACTTTTCTCTCAGCCCAGTTTCATCTGCGTAGAAGGCATGAGCCCGCAGGAATGGCACCCAGGGTGTTCCGTAAAAGACGATGCCGTTGTGCACCAGTGACTGGTCTTCCAGATAAGTGGCATTCTTGAAGGGTTGATCGGTGAGGCCATGGCGGTCCTCCAGCATGTAATCGTGATTTCCGCCGATGCACAGAACAAGATCGAACCGCTGTCGCGAAAACCACGCGTCCATCTTGCCAAGGTCGCTCGGACTTTTGTCAAAGAGGTCGAACATGTCGCCGCAGTGAATAAGAACATCGCCACTGAGTGACCCCAGCTCGTCGTGGCGCATGTGTGTGTCGCTGATAATTGTAAGTTTCACGGAAACGACCGTATTCTGATTGGGCTACAGAATCGAGCCAAAAACCGGGCTTATGTCTGAGCGCGGTGTCCACCAACGGTGATCGGAATGAAACCAGAAGCCACAACGCTGGATCACTTTCAAGTCCGTGATCCTAAACTGGTAGCGGAAACCGACCTCGCGACCGTCTGGCAGGTCCAGTGTCAAAACGGTCAACCCGCAGCCCTCAAGATTTATCATGGATCTGACATGGCCAATGAGGCAGCAGGCTATGAGCTTCTCAAGGTATGGGATGGATGTGGTGCCGCCAGGCTGCTCGGCAAAACGTCCAATACGGCTCTTGTCGAATGGCTTGACGGTCCATCGCTTGGCGATCTGACCCGGTCGAACGAAGACGAAAGGGCAAACGTCCTGCTTCTGGACGTGGCCAACAAACTGCATTCGGATCCGATCGGAAGTTCAATCGAACTGCCGCTTGTCGCCGACTGGTTCGAAGATCTCATCAGTCTCGAAATCGGACCGGCTTGCCCGCCTGCTGCCCGAAGAGACATGATGATCGCAACGGACCTTGCCCTGCGAACTCCTGGCATCACAGCAGGATCTCTTGCGGCTCCACGGCGATCTGCATCACGATAACATTCGGTTGGGTGAGCGCGGTTACTGCGCATTTGATGCAAAAGGTGTTGTCGGAGAGCGGGCATACCAACTTGCAAACGCCTTTCGAAACCCTAGAGGCGCCCGTGCGACGGTAAAGGACCCCCGCCGCATTGAAGCAATCGCCGACCTTTGGTCGTCGGTTTTCGATGTCGACCGGCAACGCCTCATGAATTGGGCGGGGGCCAAGAGCGCATTGTCGATCGCCTGGCGAACCGAAGGCGCCCTGGAGCAGGATCCGGAGTTCGAGTTGCTGGCGGTACTTGTCAATCTGGCGTTGGGTAACCGCTGAGGATCGATGGATTCTCCCTGCCATTTCAATGCGGCGACCTGCTTGTATCGGGCATCGGTTCCCGAAGACAAAATGTTTTCTGGCGTGCTAGAAAGCGTCACGATTTCCGAACCTTCCGCGAAGGTATGCAACAATTGGTATCGGATGTTGACCGGGGGCAAAATGACTGAAGCGGTTGTTACGAACGTAACGGGGATCCGGTGAGCGCTTCGGGCACGGATACGAAAGATCCCGGTGTCGTGCACCAAAGTGTCCGCTCCAGGTTGGAGAGCCGGACCGATGACGCTTTTGTGGAAGAAGAGCGGCAGGGCTTGATGCTCGCAGCCAAGGTCAGGACGGTTGCGCTCCTGGTCATTCTCCTCTGGCAGGTCGTCGATAGCACGGACACAGGCATGGCCTATTTCTATGGCCTGGCAGAAATTGCGATCTTTGCGGTACTCGGCATCGTGCAATACTTCAGCGCGAAACAGCGTTACCGGATGAATGTGCTCAAGTACATTTTTATCCGGTGGTGTCTCAGTTTGAAATTTCTAGTGGATTGTCGGAGACAAAAGAGTCCCTTTGTGGATTCCCATTGATGCTGTTTTGTGCGATTGGTTGTGATGCGCACAGGAATATCGATCACGGTTTCTGCATCCGATCAAAAGCAGCTTGAGCGGATCATCCGCGAT
>JAJFHC010000083.1 GCA_021775835.1 Hyphomicrobiales bacterium
GTGACGTCTATCATCAATTGTAATGCGACCGGTGTAGCACTGTCAGTGGTTATCAAGTCCATTGCCGACAGGCTGGATACGTCAGCTTTCGAGGGTGCTTCAGACGCTCACGGGTAAATTCTGCACTTCCGAGATGTGCCACCTCCGGACTTCGGGACTTATCAACCACCACGAGCGAAACCGCCGGCGGTCGAGATTCTGAAAAATTGACTCAATACGAACGCAGGGGAATAATATCCTCTTGTTCGATGGATATTGAAATCTGGAAGCGAACATCAAAGCATAAGGAGAGCATTCAATGAAAATCAATATCTATGTAGCGATTATCGTTTTGATTTCGTCCTTCGGTATTACCCAAGCAACGGCTGGACCCAAATACGCCGCTCTTGAGCAGTTCATCACCAAACAAACCAGAAATGACATGATGTCGTATCCGCCAAACCAGAAATTGGCTGTGACCTGCACCGGTCGATTTTGCTGCTGCAATCTTAGGTCCCGTGGCATAATTTGCGCGCCCAAGTCAAAATGCAGAGGCGGTGGATTCTGTGTTGCCGGTGTAACAAGTTGCCCTAAGTAGCCTGAACAAACGGCTGGATCGACCCTCGAGCTAGATCGATAGTGTTGCGATGACGCTATTAGAAACGACAACGGGACATCAAAGGCGGAATTGATCCTCGTGGCGGGTCTATTTTGAGCAAAACAGAAGCTCTTTTCTAACCTTTTGTGAACTGGGCAGCATCGCCCGTCCCCTGTCTTGAGTGGCAATGTCCGCTTTCCAGGCGGTGTACTTATTGAGGCAAGCCGGCCACGTCTCCCCGGAGAATGTCCGGTTACCAGCCGATATCGGGCTCTTTCAAATTGATAAAACCGAGTTGAAAAAGTACCATTTTCGGACCTAGACGGTCGGTCAGAACTTCACTATTGAACCCGGCCTCCGCAGCAATTTCCCGGCCTCACGTTGGCAGGCATCTTACCTCGGGATATCGCGCTTTTTAATCGCTCATAAGTTTTGATTCATCCATTTAGGTTAGTCTTTTCACCGGGGCGTTGTGCAGATGTTTGCAATTCTGCGCAATTCAGGCTGCGGAGCTTAACAACAACAATGACAATCGATGTGCCATCAGATGGTCGCACAAGTGTGGCTGCGCCTTCTACGTCAGCCACTGATCCTTCCAAGCGGCCAATCCTGTCGAAACGGTTTCTTTTCTCAGATCGGCAGATATCCATCGCGATCGGTAAAATCTATGGCTTGAAGGTTGGTGGTGCGGCCATGGCGTACCTGGTTCAGTTGACCATTGCCTTCTATCTCGGGGCGGCAAACTACGGAATATTTGCTCTTGCCTGGGTCATCGCCACAACGTTGGGACAGATCTGCTGTTGCGGTTTCAACGACTCCACGGGCAGGTATTTGCCATTCTACATAACGAAACGGGATCTTCCTCGAGCCCGCGGATTTGTTCGGTATTCGTTGTGGTTCTCGAGTTCGGTATCCGTGATCTTTGCCGCCTTGGCTGCCCTCTCTTTTGTGTTTGCGCGGCCGATGCTTCCGGAGGATTATTTCCTGCCAATTTTTATCGGGTTGGTTTGCGTGCCGGCGCTGACTTTCACACATCTCAAAGAATCCATCGCCGTCAGCCGCTCGCACATATTCGCAGGTCTCATTCCCACGTACATCCTGAGACCGCTGCTATTGATCATCATCGCTTCGACCACAATGTTCCTGACCCAGACCAATACGCCCGCAAGTGCTGTCCTTGGTCTTCTGACCGCCAGCGTGATGGTGGCGCTCATTCAATCCCGCTGGTTGGCAAAACCCGTCCAGGATGAATTAGGCGTTGGTGATACCGCAATCGAACGATCCGAATGGTTGAAAGCCTCGTTGCCTCTGTTTCTGGCACAGGGTTTCTTTGTTCTTTCAACCAGCGTCGATATTCTGGTTCTGTCATTCTTTGTTCAGCCAGACCAATTGGGTATCTATTTTGCCGCCGTAAAAATGGTCGCCCTGCTTTCGTTCGTTCACGTGGCCGTGGCCGCAGGCCTCACCCGCAGGTTGGCGGAAAGTCTCGCGCAACAAGACCCCGCAGCATTTAGATCACAGTTCGAGCGCGGTCGTATCTGGATGGTTATCCCGACACTGTTCGGTGCCAGTTTCCTTGTCATATGCGCACCGTACTTACTGAGCATGTTTGGACCCGAGTTCATGGCGGGGAATGTGATCATCTTGATACTGGTTGCCGGTGTCATGGCACAGGCTGCAGGCGGTCCAATTCAGGAAGCTCTCATTACGACCGGAAATCAAAACGCTGTATCGCTCATTATCGGTGTCTTTTTTGCGGTCAATCTTGTTTTAAGCCTGGTCTTGGTAGGACCACTGGGAACGACTGGTGTGGCGATTGCTTCCGCATTTTCTGTGGCCGGGCGAATTGCGGTGATGTGCCTCTTTGCCCGCTTCCGCAAACCGCTTTTGTCGGTTTGAACAACGTCTGAATGGGGTCAATTTGAGAA
>JAJFHC010000084.1 GCA_021775835.1 Hyphomicrobiales bacterium
AAAATTTTACACCGGGTCAGGGAGTTAACAGACGATCAGAGGTCGGCTGCAACCCGCATCTGGACAATCTGGTCCGGATTCTGCACCGGCTCTCCCCGTTTGATTTTATCGACGTTATCCATTCCGTCGACAACCTGCCCCCAAACGGTGTACTGCCCATCGAGAAAACCAGAATCCGCAAAACAGATGAAGAACTGGCTGTCGGCACTGTCAGGGTTCATCGCACGGGCCATGGATGCGGTCCCACGTACGTGGGGTTCGTTGGAGAACTCGGCACCAAGATTTTTGCCCGACCCACCGGAACCCGTTCCCGTAGGGTCTCCTGATTGCGCCATGAAACCTTCGATCACCCGGTGGAAAACGATACCATCGTAGAAGCCGTCGCGCGCCAGTTCCTTGATCCTCGCCACATGGTTTGGTGCAAGGTCGGGCCGCATCTCAATCACCACCTGGCCGTGATCGATGTCAAGAACCAGGGTGTTCTCGGGATCCTTGGTTTCAATCATTTGATATTCCTTTTTAAAACTTGCGATTTTGTTTACTTCACGTCGGCGGCGACGCGCATCTTGACGATCTTGTCCGGTTGTATGGGAGGTTCACCGCGCCGAATTTTGTCTACAAATTTCATGCCCTTAACAACTTCGCCCCACACAGTGTATTTTCCATTCAGGGAGTGTCCGTCGGCAAACATGATGAAGAACTGGCTGTTCGCACTGTTCCTGGCCTGACCACGTGCCATCCCGACAACACCCCGGGTAAACGGTGCAAGGCTGAATTCGGCGCGCAGATCCTTCAACTTGGAACTGCCTGTTCCTGTGCCGGTGGGATCACCGGTCTGAGCCATGAATCCCTCAATGACGCGATGGAAGACGATGCCATCGTAGAACTTTTGGCGCGTCAGTTTTTTGATGCGCTTTACGTGACCGGGCGCAATATCGGGTCTTAGCTTGATCACAACCCGACCGTGCCGCAAATCGAGGTAGAGCGTATTCTCAGGGTCAAGGCTTTGGGCTTTTGCATCAACCGTGACGGCTGCAAACAGGCACAACAACGCAAAAACGCTACCAGCAAGTCTCTTCATATAAACACTCCTTTTTACGTGTCTTTCCAGGGGATTTGGAAGTCGGACAGGATCTAGTTCCCGAACCGTTCTGCAATCAATTCAGCGACAGCAGAAGGGACAAATTTCGTAATATCACCGCCCATTTTCGCAATCTGTTTCACCAGAGACGATGCGATAAAGCGCGTTTCCGGCGATGCTGCAAGGAAAACCGTCTCAATGTCCGGGGCCATCGTCCCGTTCATACCGGCAAGTTGGAGTTCATAGTCGAAATCACTGGCGTCCCGCAGGCCGCGTATCATGACCCTTGCCGATGCGCTTCGGGCGGCGTCGACCACCAACCCGTCGAATGTGACAACCGAGCCTTTGGCTCCAGCATTGCGGATAACCGGTACGGCGATACGTTCCAGGAGATCGACGCGTTCCTGTGCCGAAAGATACGCTGTCTTCCCATGATGCACCCCAACGGCCAGAACGAGTTCATCGACCATAAGCGCACTTCGGGCGATGATGTCCAGATGACCGTTGGTGATCGGGTCGAAGCTGCCGGGATAAAATCCTGTAATCGCCATTATGTCCTGCCTGTACCGGAGTTCAGGTCCGACGGGCCAATGCCAGCCAGAGGCCGCCGCCAATCAGGCAAATCCCGCTGATCCGTTCCAGCAATCGAACACGGGTCCTTGACAACCAGTGCCCAGCTCTGCCTGCCGCCAGTGCATAAGCGCAGTCAAGAACAGTCGCCACGACCATGAATGTCAGTCCTAGCATAATGGTCTGATAGACCGCATTGCCTGCCGGATCGATAAACTGGGGAATAAAAGCTCCAAAGAACAAGAGCGCCTTGGGATTGGACAAGATAACCAGCACACCCTGCCAGAAGAATGATCGGGTTCCCGGTTTTTCAGGCTCCGGCGCGCCGAGACGGCCGTCGGAGCGCAGCAGTTTGACGCCAAGCCAGATCAGATAGGCGGCGCCAAATATGCGCAACCAGTCGAACACCTCCGCGAGGTTGGCCACGATCACCTGTAGTCCGGCGGCAAGAATGAGCAACATCACGGCGAGTCCCGCCTGGGTCCCCGCTACATTCATCAGGCCCGCCCTGGACCCCTGCCGCAGACTGTTCGCGATAATTACCGTCACGGTCGGTCCGGGAACGATTACGATCGCAATACAGGCAGCCACATAGGCCAGATAAAGCTCAATTCCAATCATGTTTCATCACCGTCGTGAGTTGACGGATCCTCGTCCGTGTCCCCCTCCGGCACGTCGCCAGATCCTGCATTTCCTGTGTCGGCCCCACTATCCGGATCACTTTCAGATCCGCCGTCAGACCCATCGTCAGCCTCACCGTCGTCGCCATCTTCTTCGGATATGTGCTCCACCGAGACCACTGTCTCGTCATCCGCCGTGTTGAAAATTGTAACACCTTGTGTTGACCGTCCCGCAACCCTAATTCCGTTCACGGGACAGCGAATGAGCTGGCCGCCATCGCTCACCAGCATGATCTGATCGGCATCTTCGACCGGGAACGACGCGACAAGCTTGCCGTTCCTTTTTGTCACGGCCATGGCAATGATCCCCTTGCCGCCGCGCCCTGACACCCTGTATTCGAAGGCGGAAGAGCGCTTTCCGTAACCGTTTTCCGAAACCGTCAGAACGAATTGCTCCAGAGCACCAAGTTCCACGTAACGCTCTGGCGTCAGAGAGGCTTCTTCGCCGTCGTCCACACCGTCATCGTCGGTTTCAATTTCCGCTTCAGCCGGGAGTTCCGCGTCCTCGCCATCAATCGCCCGGCGCATCGCACTGGCCTGCTTGAGATAGGCCCGCGCCTCAGGTGGCGTCGTGCCCACGTGGCGCAGAATTGTCATCGAAATGATGTGATCTTCACCGAGGTCCTTGTGACTGCCCAGCTTGATACCCCGCACACCGGTCGAATCGCGG
Organism: Hyphomicrobiales bacterium; assembly: GCA_021775835.1. Next base: position 3,002 of record JAJFHC010000084.1, read on the forward strand.
CCGGCAAACACCCTCACATCGTCGACCCGGAACCTGATGCAGCGTCCGTTTGCAGTCGTCAGCAACACATCGTCGTCCTCGGTACAGATCTGAACGCCGACAATGCCATCGCCCTCATCGAGCTTCATGGCGATCTTGCCATTGCGGTTGATTCTGATGAAATCGGACAGATCGTTGCGCCGTACCTTGCCGCTTTGCGTCGCAAACATGACATGCAGCCGGCTCCAGCTGTCCTCGTCTTCAGGCAGCGGCATGATGGTGGTGATGGTCTCACCCTGATCGAGCGGCAAAAGATTGATGAGAGCCTTGCCGCGCGACTGCGGGCTGGCTTGAGGCAAGCGCCAGACCTTCATCTTGTAAACCATGCCCGATGAAGAGAAAAACAGCACTGGCGAATGGGTGTTGGCGACGAACAGCCGTGTAACGAAATCCTCGTCACGGGTGGACATGCCCGACCGGCCCTTGCCGCCCCGACGCTGTGCCCGGTACATCGATAGCGGCACACGCTTGATGTATCCCGTGTGGGACACAGTCACGACCATTTCCTCGCGCTGAATGAGATCTTCGTCTTCGACCTCGAACTCGGCCTCGATTATCTCGGTCCGACGTTCGTCGGCAAATTCATCACGAACTTCAAGAAGTTCCTGCTTGATAATCGCCAGGACGCGCGCCCGGCTGCGCAGGATTTCGAGATAGTCTTCAATCTTGGTGCCGAGTTCCTTGAGTTCATCGCCAACTTCATCGCGCCCAAGCGCAGTCAACCGCTGCAATCTGAGTTCGAGAATAGCGCGTGCCTGGAGTTCCGACAGATAGAAGGTGCCATCGTCCAGAACCTTGTGCCTTGGATCGGCAATCAGCCGGATCAGCGGCTCCATGTCCCGCGCCGGCCATGCCCGTTCCATCAACTGTGCCCGCGCAGTCGCCGGATCCGGCGCTGCCCTGATGAGCGCTATCACCTCGTCGATGTTGGCAACCGCGATTGCAAGTCCGACCAGAACATGGGCCCTGTCACGGGCCTTGCCGAGCAGGAACTTGGTACGCCGTGTGATGACCTCCTCCCGGAAAGCCACGAAAGCTTTCAGAAGGTCCAACAGATTCATGACTTCCGGCCGGCCGCCGGTCAGGGCGACGATGTTGCAGCCGAAACTCGATTGTAACTGCGAGAACCGGTAGAGCTGATTAAGCACCACGTCAGCCACGGCATCGCGTTTGAGCTCGACCACGACCCGCATGCCTTCGCGATCGGATTCGTCGCGGATGTCGCTAATGCCTTCCACCCGCTTGTCACGCACGAGTTCGGCGATCTTCTCGATCATCGACGCCTTGTTGACCTGATAGGGTATTTCGGTAATGACCAGCGCTTCCCGGTCCTTGCGGATGGTCTCGACTTTCGCCCGTCCCCGCATGACCACGGAACCGCGCCCGGTGTGGTAGGCCGATCGGATCCCTGCCCGTCCCAGAATGAATCCGCCGGTCGGGAAGTCGGGTCCCGGAACGATTTCAATCAATTCCTCAATCGTAATGTCCGGCTTGTCGATGAGCGCTACGCTGGCATCGATTACTTCGCCGAGACTATGAGGCGGGATATTCGTAGCCATACCGACCGCGATACCGCCGGCACCGTTGACCAGCAAATTCGGAAAGCGCGCCGGCAGGACGCCGGGTTCCCGCTCGGAATTGTCGTAGTTGTCCTGGAAATCGACGGTGTCCTTGTCGATATCTTCGAGAAGTGCGTGGGCCGGCTTGCCCATACGCACCTCCGTGTAGCGCATCGCAGCCGGTGGATCGCCGTCGACCGAACCAAAGTTGCCTTGACCGTCAATCAGCGGCAATCGCAGCGAAAAACTCTGAGCCATGCGCACAAGCGCGTCATAGATCGACTGGTCACCATGGGGGTGATACTTACCGATTACGTCACCGACAACCCGGGCCGACTTCCTGTAGGGCTTGTTCCAGTCGTAGCCGTTCTCATGCATGGAGAACAATATGCGCCTGTGGACCGGTTTGAGACCGTCGCGGGCATCAGGCAACGCGCGGCTCACGATCACGCTCATGGCATAATCGAGATAGCTGCGTTTCATCTCCTCTTCGATCGAAATCGGGGAGACATCAAACCCGGGGTCGTCGCCGCCGGGACCTGCTAATGTGTTGTCTGTATCCGACAAACTTTTTCTTTCTTCCTTGCGGTGGACGCTACCGGTTCGCTTACCGTTTCAAGTACTGCGCGGGATGAGGATTGGATGTGGGAAAACACCAATGAAACCAGATCGATCGAACCCTGATTCGCTATGGCTTCACCTTACCAACATGCACGCCAAAGAACAACGCAACTGGCGTTACATTTTGCGGGAATTTTAGGGAAAAACTGCCAATTTCGAACGAATCTCGCCCCGTCTATCGGGGGATCGTCGCTGACACTTCTTTTCCACCGTTTTTGTGAACTTTGTCATGCGCTCTAAGTGTCACGGATTCGACCGAATCCGGTATCGACACATTGCCCAGACTCCGTGTAAACGGTTGCTCGTTTTCGTGAGGATGATGGAGAATTCTCGTGCCCAGAACTGTTCCATCCGGCCCGATCACGTCCCATTTGTCAGCGTAATGGTCCCAACCCGTATCATCGTGTCGGACGCTGACCGAAAAATGATATTGTCCATCGCCGGTTTTTCGAACATCCACTCCAACCACATCGGCTTCGCCGGCATTGACATGACTGACAATCATGACCGTTATGCCAACCCCCGACAGAAAACAAACGACCGATCTTGTCATTATCTCTGTTAGTTGCATCTATGAACTCCTATCGCGGACGGACGCATGTTATTCTACACTCACGTTCCATACCTACAACACATCCACTGACATACGAACACACCTGAATTATGGCATCCCACTCGTCCAAGAAAGTCATATACGCAGCCCTAGTTGGAAACAGCTTGATTGCGGTGACCAAGTTTGCAGCCTCTGCCTATACCGGTTCGTCGGCAATGCTGAGCGAGGCCATACACTCCTTGGTCGACACCGGAAACCAATGCCTTCTTCTGTATGGTTTGAAACGGTCGGCGCAGGAGCCGGACAAAACCCATCCTTTTGGCTATGGCCGTGAACTCTACTTCTGGAGCTTCGTCGTAGCGATCCTGATATTTGCCCTTGGGGCAGGAATTTCAATCTATGAGGGAATTCATAAGGTCGCCCACCCTGAGGTTGTGTCAAACCCCATGGTCAATTACATCGTACTGGTTGCCTCGATGGCGTTCGAGTCTGTTCCGCTGACCATTGCCGTCAAGGAATTCAGCAAGCTCCGAGGCACCATGGGCTATATCGAAGCGATCCGGAAGAGCAAGGATCCGGCTGTCTTCACGGTCCTGTTCGAAGACGTCGCCGCCATGCTCGGTCTTATCGTTGCCTTCGTGGGGCTTCTGATCGCGCAATACCTGGAATTGGCCTGGATGGATGGCGCCGCCTCCATCGCCATTGGATTGATCCTCGCTGCAACGGCTGCCCTGTTGGCCTACGAGACCAAAGGTCTCCTGATCGGGGAAGCTGCAGACGAAACGCTTCGAGACGGTGTCAAGGAAATCGTTGGCGAGGCCGACGGCGTTAGAGTCATCAACGAAATGCGAACCATGCACATGGGCGCGGACGATGTCCTGCTGGCGCTCAGCCTCGATTTCAAGGACGGCCTCACTGTCGGCCGGGTCGAAGACACCATTTACGTTCTTGAAATGGCAATCAAGTCGAGATTCCCGGAGATCAAGAGACTGTTCATCGAAGTCCAGTCAAAAGAACATCATCACGAAGTCGCCGCCGCAGAGGCCATGCGTGCCGTAGAAGCGCGCGGCGAATAAACGCTTATCGCGATGCCCGCCTGATCTTCATTTTCACCTTGCCGCTCTTCTTGAGCGTCATGTACCAATGGCCCCGCTTGACAACCGTCTTGCACTTGGTCTTGCCGCTGGCCCACACCGTCCAGGCCACACAAAGCTTGTTGCCGACGATGCTCCAGCGCCCCTGATCATGCCTGCCTTCCGCAATCCCGCGAAGACGGCCATTAGCTTTCGCCTTAATGTGAACCGGCGTCTTGCCATATGTACCCACGTAAGTGCCAGGAAACATGGCACGAATCTGTGATGCCGAGAGTGTATTGTCAGCACCGGCGCGTGCCTGCGAGAGGCCTGCAAACACAGCCAGAACGCTGCACAGGAGAATTATGGGCTTTGGCATTGTCGTATGGGCTCCCTATTCACATAAGGGCCATATAGTACGTCTATCCGAATTTTTAATGTCTGGTGCGTGGAAATTCGTTGAAAGAAGGCGCCGCCGACTCAAACTTGTCCCCGCTCAGGCGTGCTAGAACGGCACCTCGTCATCGAGGTCGGCATTGAAGTTGCCGCCACTGCTAGGCTTGTCCAGTGGCCCGGATCCTCCGAAATTACCTGACGATGATGAACCGTAATCGCCGCCGCTGTCACCCGTGCTCCCGCCGGCTCGTGAATCAAGCATGGTCAGGGTGGAATTGAAGCCCTGGAGCACAACTTCGGTCGAATACCGTTCCTGGCCCTGCTGGTCCTCCCACTTCCGAGTTTGCAACTGGCCTTCCAGATATACTTTTGAGCCCTTGCGGAGATATTGCTCGGCAATGCGGCAGAGACCTTCGGAAAAGATCACAACCCTGTGCCATTCGGTGCGTTCGCGCCGTTCGCCGGAGTTCTTGTCACGCCAGCTTTCAGAGGTGGCGATCCTCAGGTTCGCAATCGGCCGCCCATCCTGCGTCTTGCGGATTTCCGGATCGGCACCAAGATTGCCGACCAGAATGACTTTGTTTACGCTTCCCGCCATGCTTTGTCCTTCTCAAGAGCTCTCTACGAGACTTTGGCCACAATTTGGCTCAACCTACCGACTGCCACCGGCCTGTGCCAGCCAGCCGCTGTTTTATCCACAACTGCCGTGTCCCAAAGTCGCTGGAACATGGATTTGTTCTTTGTTTGTTCTTATCATGGAATCATATATGCTGCAACTCGGTGTCAGGGATACCAGTTAGTGTTTGCAGTGAACCGTCGGTTGCGTCTCCGGTTGCGTCTGTGGGAAAGCGGTCGTATGTGATTGCCGTTCGCGGCAACCGCCCTATTATTCTTGGAAGTTCCTCACGCTGACTGTGGGGCCGAACGCCTCTGAAACAAAACGATTGATTGGTATAAGGCCAGAGCGATGTTGAAAAAGATCAGTACCCAAGAGGCCCCGCCCCCGTTCAGCGCCTACGCACAGGGCATAGAAGTCCCGCCCGGCGCCCGCACGCTGCATGTGTCGGGCCAGGTCGGTGTGACACCGGACGGTATCCTGGCTGACAGTGAAGAAGCCCAGCACGAGCAAACCTGGCGCAATATCTTGGCTATCCTCGCGGCAAGCGGCATGACCTCTCATGACATTGTGAGCATTACGGGACTTATCACCCAATCATCCGGTGTACCCTTGTTCCGCAAAGTGCGCGACCGCATGCTTGACGGGGCTGAAACCGCATCGACCCTGGTTCAGGTATCCGGCCTCGCTGATCCTTCGTGGCTTGTTGAAATTGCGGTGGTTGCCGCCAAGGTTGACCCCAGAGGCAAAGGCAACTGATGACGGCACTCAAGAACATATCCGTACGCGGTGCACGGGAACATAATCTCAAGAACATTTCCGTCGATATTCCGCGCGACCAGCTCATTGTCATTACCGGTTTGTCCGGGTCGGGCAAATCATCATTGGCCTTCGACACGATTTATGCCGAGGGCCAGCGGCGATACGTGGAATCGCTCTCAGCCTATGCCCGCCAGTTTCTGGAAATGATGCAGAAACCCGATGTCGACCAGATCGATGGGTTGTCTCCTGCCATTTCCATCGAACAGAAGACCACATCACGCAACCCACGCTCGACCGTCGGCACGGTCACCGAGATCTACGACTACATGCGCCTGCTGTATGCTCGTGTGGGCGTGCCCTATTCGCCGGCCACCGGCCTCCCGATCGAAAGCCAGACAGTCACCCAGATGGTCGACCGTGTCATGGCGCTCGATGACGAGACGCGCCTGTATCTTCTGGCGCCTATCATCCGCGGCCGCAAAGGTGAATACCGTAAGGAATTCGCCGATCTGATGAAACGCGGTTTCCAGCGCGTCAAGGTCGACGGTACATTTTACGAAATCGAAGACGTCCCCGCACTCAACAAGAAGATCAAGCACGATATCGACGTGGTCGTCGATCGCATTGTCGTTCGAGACGATCTGGGCAACCGTCTTGCCGACAGCATGGAAACCGCCCTGGAACTTGCCGATGGCATCGCGGTGGCTGAGTTCGCGGACAAGACGGACGAAAAGGGTGACCCGAAGCGCATGATCTTTTCGTCGCGTTTCGCCTGCCCTGTCTCAGGGTTCACCATTGATGAAATCGAACCGCGCCTGTTTTCCTTCAATAATCCATTTGGCGCCTGCCCGGCCTGCGACGGTCTCGGCACGCAGCACATGATCGATGAGGATCTCGTCGTCCCGGATAAGACCCTGAATCTGCGTCAGGGCGTGATCGCACCGTGGTCGAAATCAACCTCGCCGTACTACACCCAGACGCTCGACGCACTGGCCCGGCATTTCGAATTCTCGATGACGGATGCCTGGAACACCCTTCCCGAAAAAGGTCGACAGGTTATCCTGTACGGCACCGGCAAGGAGAAAGTGTCGTTCACATACGACGACGGCCTCCGGTCGTTTGAAACCACCAAGACCTTTGAAGGCGTCATCCCCAATCTTGAACGGCGGTGGCGCGAGACCGATTCCGCCTGGGCACGCGAGGAAATCGAGAAATATCAGACCCTGATGGCCTGCGAGCGCTGTTCGGGCCACCGGCTGAAGCCCGAGGCTTTGGCGGTCAAGATTGACACGCTGCATATCAGCGAAGTCAGCACCATGTCGATCCGGCAAGCCAATGATTGGTTTGGCGGTCTCGACAAGACGCTGACGGCAAAACAGAACGAGATCGCCGGCCGCATTCTCAAGGAAATCCGCGAGCGGCTGCAGTTCCTCAACGATGTTGGCCTTGAATACCTGACAATGTCACGAACCTCGGGCACCTTGTCGGGTGGCGAGTCACAGCGCATACGGCTGGCCAGCCAGATCGGGTCAGGTCTGACCGGCGTGCTCTATGTTCTCGACGAGCCTTCTATCGGCCTGCACCAGCGCGACAATGCACGGTTGCTCGACACGCTCAAGCATCTGCGCGATCTGGGCAATACGGTTATCGTCGTGGAACATGACGAAGACGCCATACATTGTGCGGACTATGTGGTCGACATCGGACCATACGCCGGTGTCCATGGCGGCGAAGTGGTTGCAGAAGGCACGCCGCAGCAGATCATGCAGTCCAGCGAAAGCCTGACCGGCCAATACCTGACCGGCTTCAAACAGATCCCGATTCCCCCGCAACGCCGGCGGCCAAAGAAATCCCGGAGTTTGAAGGTCTTCGGCGCCTGCTCGAACAATCTGAAAAACATCGATGCCCAGATACCCCTGGGTGTCTTCGCGTGCATCACCGGTGTTTCAGGAGGGGGCAAGTCGACCTTGCTGATAGATACGCTCTACAAAGCCGCCGCCCGTAAACTGAACAATGCCCGGCACAATCCAGGCCAGCACGACCGTATCGAAGGCTTTGAACATCTCGACAAGATCATCGACATTGACCAGTCGCCGATCGGACGCACACCGCGTTCCAATCCGGCCACCTATACTGGTGCTTTCACGCCCATCCGTGACTGGTTTACAGGCCTGCCGGAAGCCCGGGCCCGCGGCTACAAACCCGGACGTTTCTCGTTCAACGTCAAGGGCGGACGCTGCGAGGCCTGCCAGGGCGACGGTGTCATAAAGATCGAGATGCATTTTCTGCCCGACGTCTATGTCACCTGCGATACCTGCCACGGTCAGCGGTACAACCGCGAGACGCTGGAAGTGAAATTCAAGGACAAGTCGATTGCCGATGTTCTGGACATGACGGTCGACACCGGTGCGGAGTTCTTCAAGGCCGTCCCCTCGGTCCGCGAGAAACTTGAGACCCTTCAACGCGTGGGGTTGGGCTACATCAAGGTCGGCCAGCAGGCGACGACCCTGTCCGGCGGAGAGGCCCAGCGCGTCAAGCTAGCCAAGGAGCTGTCACGCCGCGCCACGGGACGGACGCTTTACATTCTTGACGAACCCACAACTGGACTTCATTTCCATGACGTCGCAAAACTCCTGGAAGTGCTCCACGAACTGGTCGACCAGGGCAACACGGTGGTCGTCATCGAACACAATCTCGAAGTCATCAAGACCGCCGACTGGATCATCGACCTGGGGCCTGAAGGCGGCGACGGTGGCGGCGAAATCGTGGCGGCGGGAACCCCTGAAGATGTCGCCGACGTCGACCGCAGCTATACCGGCCAGTACTTGCGTCCAATCCTCAAACCAAAGAAACGACTCTCGGCTTGAATGGATCTCAATTTCGGTGTGGATCCTACCGCAGCCGTTCATTGATTGACGGTCGATGGATCGTTTGAAACACGAGCCCATGCGGCACCTGCACATCTGCGGGGCACCGCGGTCAGGCACGACGTTACTGATGGAGTTGCTGCGGACCTGCTATGACTGGGACTGGGCACCGGATGTGGAAACATCCGTTCCGGACTCACCGCGCGATCGGCACGGCCGGTGTCTTACAAAGAACCCCGGCTACGGAAATCAAGTCCGGTCGATTCTTCGCGATCCTCGGATATGGATTGTCCATTGTCAGCGTGACCCGCGAGATATCGTGTGCAGCCGTCATAATCTGGCACCAGAGCTTTACTGGGCAAACCTGGGGCAATGGCGAAATGACCGGACCGTAGTGAACCGGGCCAGGAGTCACCCCCGGCTGGTTGTCTCGCGCTATGAAAAACTTGTTCGGGAACCTGACCTTGTACAACGTGAGCTTGAGGACCACATCCCCTGGCTTGAGCGGAAGTTGCCATTTTCCCAGTTTCAGAACCGCGCCCAACCGTCCGGCCAGAGTCTGGACGCCATGAGAGGTTTGCGGCCTGTCACTCCAGAAAGCATCGGCCGCTGGCAACGGCATTTACCGCGGCTGGCCGGTCAGTTGTTGCTCCATGGGTCCATAAGCCGGGAACTCATGGAGGACGGCTATGAGGAGAATACCGACTGGCTGCAACAACTGGCAAATGTACAACCCGATCGGACGCCGGGGTACTGGCCAGATCGCCTCACGCTCGGTCAATCCATCAAGCGGCGAAAAAAAATCCTGCAGCAACTGATGCAGCTCATGATCCGTCACCGGGATCACAGGCGTGGATAGCAAGTCCTGACTGGCAACCTGGCGCAAACCATTGCCAAACCAAGCAGCGACCTCCATGCTCTGACCATGTCCAAACAAACTCCTCTGATCCAATGCCAAAGCAATAAAATTGCCTGAAACCGATCACAGCCCCTTGTCAACGGTAGTTGGGCCGCGGCCCGTCGATGTTAATCAGGACTTCGCGGGCGCTCATGCCTGGATGATTGACTGGATTACGTCGGAAGCCTGGAAGATCAAGAACCCAAGGCAGCTCACGGGCCAGATGTGCGATCACCTTTGTGACGTCGGCGTGCCACTCGACACCTTCAATGCGTTCGTTCTGATGCTCCATCCAGAATATTTCGGCGTCGTTCATCGCTGGAAAGCATCCACTGGCAAGGTCGAAACGTTTATGGGCACCAACGAAATGCTGCAGAGCGACCTTGTGCGTCTAAGCCCGTTACAGGACATTCGTGACGGCGCCTGGGGGTTTCGGTGGCAGATGGAGCGCGTTGGCAGGCATCCGATTTATCCTATCATCAATGAGTACGTCGAGGATGGCGCCACCGATTACGTTGCCATGCGACTTCCGTTTCAGGACAACTCGCCACAAACCATTACGTTCACGACCAAACGCCTTGGCGGGTTCACCACAGCCGAGTTACGTCTCGTCAGTGGCCTCCTGTTTTACATGGCCCGCTTGACGGAAGTGCAATCCAATCAGTATCTGAGCCGGGTTTTGCTCGATACTTACGTCGGCCATCGAACCGGCGCAGAAATCCTGTCCGGTTCGATAGCCCGTGGCAGCGGCAAGACCATCAGCGCCGTCATTCTCATGACCGACCTGCATGGCTTCACGGCGTTGAGCGAAAAACTCACCGGCGAACAGTTGATTGGGTGCCTGAATACGTATTTCGATATTGTCGGCCAGCCAATCCTGCAACACGGCGGTGAAATACTCAAATTCATCGGCGATGCAGTCCTGGCAATCTTTCCAATCACCGACAACACGCCCGTCGGCCCGCAATGCCAGGCCGCCTACGACGCCATCACCCAAGCCCTAGCCGATGGGTCCCAATTGGAGGAGCCGGTCCCATTTGGCGCTGCCCTCCATGTAGGAGAAGTTATCTACGGCAACATCGGAACTGAGGGGCGGCTCGATTTTACTGTGATTGGCCCGGCCGTGAACCTGACCGCCCGGTTGGAATCACTGACCCGTCTGTTGAATGTTCGATTGATCGTCTCTCAAACCTTCAAGGAAAATTCCGACATCAGCCTGGTCTCTCTCGGCGATCATGCCCTGAAAGGCGTCTCAAAGTCGGTGGAAGTATTTGCCCCTCCCGAACGTGGAACCCACTGAACCGCAACCAGAGGAAATTTCACCTGCATATTGCCGACACCGTTCGTTAATGCGTTAATTGGCCGATGAACGAATTGAGTCGCGCCGTAGAGCCCCTGATGCAATACCTGGGCACGCTGCCTGACTGGCTACGCGACCAGGTGTTTACTCGTGTCACACTCTATCAATTTGCAGCGATAGCCATTGCTATCCTGGTCTCTCACCTGTTGGCCAGACCGGTTCGAGCAAGACTTGACAGGTTCTTTGAAAATCGCGTCGACATCAGACGCCTGAAGCGTGTCGGCGAAACACTCTCGATTCTGGCAATGCCGGTATTTCTTGTGGTGTTGCTGTGGACCGGCGTTTTCGTCCTGGACTCTCAGGGAACCCGATCGGAATTTGTCCGCATAGCCGCCAACCTGCTGAATGCCTGGATCTTTATTCGCCTGTTTTCCAGTCTGTTTCCAAGCCGATTCTGGTCAAGAGTGTTTGCCACTGTGGCATGGACGGTTGCCGCCCTCAGCATCCTTGAGATCCTGGATCCCCTCATTACTGCGCTCGACAGCATCGGCATCACGCTGGGCAAGACCCGTTTGACACCATTGCTCGTTCTCAAGACCGTGCTTGTAGGCAGCACTCTGCTCTGGATCGCTTTTGCAGCATCCCGCCTGCTTCAAACCCGGATCGATTCAGTTCCCAATCTGACGCCCTCCGTGCGGTCTCTGATTGTTCAAATCTGCCGTATCAGTTTTGTGCTGCTCGCCATTGTCGTTGCGATGAATACGGTCGGTATCGACCTGACTGTCCTGGCCGTGTTCTCCGGAGCCCTCGGCATCGGAATAGGCTTTGGCTTGCAGAAGATCGTTTCCAACTTCATCAGCGGTATCATTCTTCTGCTCGATCGCTCGATTAAACCGGGCGACGTCATCGAAGTTGGTGGAACCTATGGCCGCGTCAGCAATCTTGGCGCCCGTCATACGGCGGTCGCCACCCGCGATGGCACGGAATACCTGATCCCCAATGAGTTGTTCATAACCGAGCAGGTTATCAACTGGGCATACTCAGATACCGATGTCCGCATAAAAGCCAACATCGGCATCGCCTATCATTGCGATGTACTCAAGGCCCGCGCGCTTGTGATTGAGGCGTGCAACGAAATCAAGCGCGTGGTGGACGCCCCGCCCGCCGCCTGTCATCTGATAGGATTTGGCGACAACTCGATCGATCTCCAGGCACGATTCTGGGTCAGTGATCCACAGAACGGAATCGCCAATGTCTCCAGCGACGTCCTGATAAGGGTGTGGGAAAAGTTTCGCGACAACGACATCGAATTCCCCTTCCCACAACGAGACATCAACTGGAAGGGTGGCCCTCCCCTGGAAGTCACGCTGTCCGACAAGCGAACCAGTTGATTGCTGTCTACGGTTCTGAATTACGGTTCTGAATTGCGGTGTTGAATTGTCATGCTGGATTGTATGGGCAATACCGGATATGACACGCGCAACGCATACATGCCTCAGTTCTGTTCGGGAAATCGCATGACAAAATCACCCATTCATATCGTCGGCGGCGGCCTTGCCGGTTCCGAAGCCGCCTGGCAGCTCGCAAACGCCGGTCTGGCGTGCGTACTTCACGAGATGCGCCCGAAGAGAGAGACCGAAGCACACAAGACCGACGGTCTGGCAGAACTGGTATGCTCAAACTCCTTCAGATCCGATGACCATCAGTCAAACGCGGTCGGTCTTCTCCATGAGGAGATGCGCCGGGCGGGTTCCCTGATCTTGTCGGCAGCCGACCAGCACAAACTACCGGCCGGTGGCGCATTGGCCGTCGACCGCGATGGTTTCTCGCAGGCTGTCACTGCGGCGCTGGACGACCACGCGCTCATTACCATAAACCGCGACGAGGTTGCCGGTCTGCCGCCGGAAGAATGGGACAGCGTCATCGTTGCCACCGGTCCATTGACGTCGCCCGCCCTTGGGAGCGCCATCTCCGAACTCACCGGCGAAGACGACCTTGCCTTCTTCGATGCCATTGCCCCGATCATCTACAAGGACTCCATCGACTTTGAAACATGTTGGTTCCAGTCCCGCTATGACAAGGTCGGACCGG
>JAJFHC010000085.1 GCA_021775835.1 Hyphomicrobiales bacterium
TGGCACAAAATCCCCGTAGGGAGGTTGTCGAATTGGTGTCTGTTGATGATCCGAGAACGGACCTTTGATGCTGGAAGGTCTGCTCTACACCACCTTTTCACCGTGGAAGTGGGGAGTCGAATACGGGGATTATTGACCCAAAACAGACCCTCAGTGCGTGTCGTGAATCCCGAACCTGCGGCATCCTCTCAACCGACTTCGAGCGATGCAATTCTACGAAGACCGTCGAGTGCCAGCTCCTGGGTTTCGGGGTCTGTGGGATCTGTCCGATAGACCACGTACGCCGGCCGACGCAGGGTCGGCGCGTCGGCGAGTTGATAGAGTTGGCCGTTGTCTATCAAGGGCTGCACAACCCGCAATGGGAAGTAACCAGAGCCGCCGTTCATGAGAATGTACTGCAGCCCCAGTGCGCCCAGGCCGACGGTGATCGCTGCAGTTTCCATTTGAGGAAACGCTTCGGCGTGCTCACTGAGAAACACGTCTCCCCAATCGACGAAAACATAATCCTCGACCCAACCCGGCGAAACCTTCCGATTGTCCGTCGCCACGAGGACAAGCTTTTCTTCCAGGAGTTTTTCCACCACCAGGCCGGATGTATGTCTCGGCTGGTACATTACGCCGATATCGAGCAATCCATCCGCAAGATGACGCATTTGACTTGGCGAATAGTCCGCCTCGATCCTCAACGCGACGTCGGGAGCTTGGGTACGCATCCAAGTGATCCAGTCGAGCACCAGATGCTCCCAAAGACTGACCTGTGCGCCCACCGACAAGACGCCGCGAAACCCCGGTTTGAGCGCAACCGACTGATTGGACTTCTGCCAAAGCCGCTGCATGCCTTTGGCGTAGTGCTGGAATTGACGTCCTGCGGCGGTCAACTCGCAGCCGGCATGACTGCGTACTAGCAAGGGATGACCGAACCGCTCTTCCAACGATTTGATGCGTGAACTGACAGTCGATTGCGTGATGTTCAGGTTCTCCGCAGCGCGACTGAAATTGCCGGTACTGGAAACTTCCAGGAATGTCCAAATGTGATCCAGGTTCACGGGAGGCGTCTCCATCATTGGCACGGCTATAGCCACTACAGGCTATCGGAAAACTCAATTGAACTGATAGAGAAAAGTTGTTTTTCAAATCAAGCTCAGGCGCTCATTCTATTTACTGATGCCCGGTGGGTGTAACCGAACAAGCAGAGGCCCATCGTGAGCATGAGATTGAGCATTGCTTCCCACGTATCCGCCCCTGTCGTGATTGATTCCCCGGGCCGGGGCATCTTCCTGATCGCAGCGGGAATCGGCATTTTCAGCATCCAGGACATCATCATCCGGTGGTTGGGCTCAACTTATCCCGCCCTGGAGATTATGTTCTTTCGCGGGTTTGTGGCGATGTTGCTGATCGGCCTGATGGTGCATCTGCAAGGTGGATTTTCAACACTGCGAACGCGCCACCCGCTGTTGAACATTGTGCGTGGATTGCTGCAGGTGTCATCCTATACGGCTTACTACATGGCGATGGTAGCGATGCCGATTGCCGAGGTAACGGCAATCTTTTTCGTGTCGCCTCTGATCGTGACGTTGTTCTCCGCCCTGTTTCTGGGAGAAAGCGTCGGCATCAGACGTTGGTCCGCAGTACTGGTAGGTTTTGCCGGGGTCCTGGTGATAGTGCGTCCCGGGATAGGTGTTCTCGATCCGGTGGCGTTGTTGCCTTTGTTTGCCTCCTTCACCTATGCCGCCAGCGTTATCATTACGCGGCGCATTGGCAAGACCCAGACAGGCGCCAGCCTGGCATTCATCGCGATGGCCGTTTTCGTTGTGTTCAGCGGCCTTGCCGGCACAATCATGGGTGATGGCAGTTTCGCCAATGACAGCCATCCAAGCCTCGCCTTCCTGTTACGTGCATGGTCTGCTCCGGAAGGCCGCGATATGGTGTTGATTGGCGCATGCGGCTTGATCGCCGCGATCGGGTTTTATTGCCTGGCGCAAGGCTACAGAATCGCACCTGCAAGCGTCGTTGCCCCGTTTGAGTTTGTCGCGATGCCGCTGGCGGTGCTTTGGGGCATCTTGGTGTGGGCGGAGTACCCTCCCTTGGCAACACTTTTTGGAATTATGTTGATCGTGTGTAGTGGCATATATGCGCTGAATCGCGAGGCCGTACACAATCGGCCCATCAGTACAGGACGTGGCATAAGGTTGCGTCTCTAGGCATGTCGTGGCGGGGGTACTAGAAAAACGACTAGAAGGCTCTCAACACCGCGAACTTGTTTCGGCCGCCACCGCAGCTGTCAAACGCAATAACTCGAAAGCTTTGGCCGGCATTCGTCCACGCCTCTCAAGGGAATGATTCAGATGGGCACAACGCAAACAAACCCTGAGACCATACGCTGCTTTGGCTGCGAACGTGTAAACCCGTCACCCCTCCAGAGCACGATGACGGGCCGGGTATCCTGAAAACGATGCTCCTGTCGCAAATAGACGTGTCGCGCAGAAAAATCTGTTACAATCTCATGCCACTCAAATACGAGAATACGATGATAGATCTTGATTGGACGACAGCCTTGATATCGCGCACCATTGGCGCGACCCGGGGACGTGCGGCACGCGGTTCTCCACGGGTTTGATCCCGTCGAAACTGTCAACTCCTACCCTATCAATGCGAGCACCAAAATGTCTTCAACCCGTTCCCGCCGCTCCGGCGGCCGTTCCGCCCGTCAAGCTCTTCGCGCAGCCCCTCTTACAGACGATGTCCGTCCGATCCGCGCAGGCATAGAAGGCGGCACGTACAAGCCTCTTTCCGATCTCGACGTCCAGAAAATCCACACCGCTGCACTTGATGCGCTCGAAACCATTGGCCTTGCCGATGCTCCCCCATCAGGAGTCGAGATCCTTACAAACGCTGGCGCAATCCAAGGTGACGATGGTCGCATCCGGTTCCCCCGCGCGCTTGTCGAAGACATGCTTACCAAAGCCCGCCGCGAGATTACGCTTTTCAGCCGTGACGGCAAAAATGATCTCTTACTTTCAGGCAACCGTGTCCACTATGGTACCGCAGGTGCCGCTGTGCACATTGTCGATGTCCACGGCAATCAATACCGTGAATGCACCGTCCAAGATTTGCACGACGCCGCGCGCATCGTGGATAAACTCGACAACGTGCACTTCTTGCAACGTCCCATGGTCTGCCGCGACATCCCTAACAATTACGAGATGGATCTCAACACGGTCTACGCCTGCACGTCAGGCACAACCAAACACGTCGGCACATCTTTCACCGAACCGTCTTTCGTGCCCGGTGCGTTCGAAATGCTCTACGAAATTGCTGGCGGAGAGGCAAAATACCGCGAACGTCCGTTTGTCTCTAATTCCAACTGCTTCGTTGTGCCGCCCATGAAATTCGCAACAGAAAGCTGCGAAGTGATGGAGGCCTGCATTCGCGGTGGCATGCCAGTGCTGTTGCTGTCCGCTGGCATGGCAGGCGCCACAGCCCCCTCCACCATCGCGGGTGCAATTACTCAAGCCACTGCCGAATGTCTCGCGGGTTTTGTATATGTCAACGCCATTGCCCCCGGCCACCCCGCCATCTTCGGCACTTGGCCCTTTGGCCTCGACTTGCGCACAGGCGCGATGTCTGTTGGGTCTGGCGAACAGGCGCTCCTCACCGCAGGCTGTGCCCAAATGCACAAATTCTACGGCCTTCCAGGGGGTGCTGCAGGTGGCGCATCAGATTCCAAAATGCCTGACATGCAAGCGGGCTGGGAACAAATGTGTTCAAATGTTATGGCGGGGCTCTCGGGCCTCAACATGGTGTATGAAGCTGCAGGTATGCACGCCTCACTGCTCGGGTTTTGCCTCGAAAGTCTGATCCTCAGCGACGATATCATCGGTCAAGCTTTGCGCTGCGTACGTGGGATCGAAGTCACCGACGAAACCCTCGCTCTGGATCAAATGGCGCAGGTTTGTATGGGTGGACCCGGCCACTATCTCGGCACGGATCAAACTCTCAGCCGCATGCAATCGGACTATGTTTACCCAACATTGGGCGACCGCACCTCGCCCAAAGAATGGGCCGAATTGGAAAAACCAAATCTGCTAGAAAAGGCAACCAAGCGCAAAGAGGAAATCCTCACAGAACGCTCTGCTGCCCGTTTTGATCCCCAACTCGACGCAAACTTGCGCAAGACACACACAATCCATCTTCCCGCCTAACTGTCTGACGACGGACAATGCCATGCAAACACCACCAATTCACAAAATCGCGGGCACAAAGTAAGCGTTTGGCGAAGCAACTCTGGTGCCTGCAAAAACCCACCTGAACTCCTTCGCATTCCCTTTCCCGGACGCACACCATTGGCGCTGGTGGGCGGCTCAAGCGGGACTGGTATTCAGGGCCGGGGGAGTCGTTGGATGCCTTGCGGTTGTTGTTGGCGGTGAAGGAGCGGCGGGCGTACTGTTGGGCGCATCAACGACCTCCTATGTAGTCCCCTGTGAAGAATTCCTAAGCCTTTGAATTGGCGCCCTTCACGGATTTCTGTCCGTATTTGTTTTTGCAGGATAAGCCCGTTAGTCAGGCTGTTTCCTTGCAATTTGATTTTGTGAATTTGGTGTGATTCACTCCTCCAAACGGTGATTTGGAGGACGCAATGAAGCCGAAGGAACCGATCAGGTCAGGCCAGCACGATATGTTCCGCTCCCGG
>JAJFHC010000086.1 GCA_021775835.1 Hyphomicrobiales bacterium
TGTCACCAACGGTGGCTTGGTGACGGCCAACGCCGTGAATGTGCTCTCAGGTGGCAGGCTTGCCGGGGACGGTACCGTGAACGCGGATGTGAACGTTCAGGGTGTCGCTTCTGCGGGAACTTCCGTGGGAACGTTGAACATCGGCGGAACACTCAGTCTCAATGGTGGCACGATCGTGACGGAAGTTGGCGGTACAACGGCCGGAGCTGCAATTGGCGGTTACGACGTGATCGCGGCGACCGGTACGGCGTCACTCAATGACGGTATCGCACAGTTCACCTTCATCGACGGTTTTGCTCCAACGGCTGGACAGGGCTTTGACTTCCTGACCTATAGCAGCCTGTCTGGTGGACTGGGGAATATCTCGATTGCAGTTGAAGGTCTGGCAAACGGATTCGAATTCGGTCCGCTTAGTGCCGGGGCAACGGCCGCTTCAGTTACGGCGTCAACCAATGGTGTGATCGAAGCCGACACGACCCTGTTCTTCGGTTCGGCCCGCAGCGATATCTTCGACGGCGGAGCTGGCAACGACGTGCTCAATGGCGGGGCCGGCAACGATACGCTGATCGGCAACGTTGGAGATGATCTGTTCATCTTCGAGGACGGCACGGGAACCGACACGATCACCGACTTCACGGAAGGTTTGGGTATCCTGGATCAGATCGACATTACGGACTTTGGCTTTGTTGATTTCAATGCCGTGACGGCGGCAGCGACCGATACCGGATCTGATATCCAGATTCAGCTTGATGTCGACGATCAATTGATCCTTCAGGGCGTTGCTAACATCGGGGATCTCGCCGAAGATGATTTCCTGATCTAGGACGGTGTGGGAGTTAAGGACGTTTGAACCTGCTGGTTGCCAATGGATGTCTGTTTGAAGACAATCGAGCGACGTCGGCGGAGTGGGTGGGGTAACGATGGCGTCAGAAAGTGTATTGGCTGTTGCATTGCAGCGCTGTCGTCGCGGGTTGTTTGCGGCGGCGTTTTTCAGCTTTTTTATCAATGCCTTGATGTTGACGGCACCGCTCTACATGCTGCAGGTGTTCGACCGTGTGCTGACCAGCCGCAGCCATGAAACCCTGCTTTATCTGACATTGATCGCCTTGGCGGCGTTTCTCGTCTTTGGTGTCCTGGAGGTCGTTCGCGGCATCGTCATGGACCGGGTCGCCACGTGGTTCGACACGTTCCTGGGCGAGGATGTGCTCAGGGCCGGTGTCCTGAAGGGCCTGACACGCACGTCGGTCAAATCGGTTCAGGGCCTGCGGGACTTGGGATCGATACAGGGATTTTTGTCGGGCCCTTCCATTTTTCCAATCATGGACATGCCCTGGACGCCGTTGTTTCTGCTTGCGGTATTCTCGCTTCATCCGCTTCTGGGGTGGGTCACCACGGTCGGCGCCCTGGTTCTGCTGGCGTTAGCCCTCGTCAATGAATTTGTTACCCGGCCACTGTTTGCGGAAGTTGGGCAAAAGAGTATTCACTCCCTTCAACAAGCAGATGCCGCTGTACGAAATGCTGCTGTCGTCCAGTCGATGGGCATGCTGCCTGTCCTCTCGCGAAAGTGGGCGCTCCTGAATGAAGACGTCATGGTGGTTCAGTCCCAGGCGAACCGGCGGGCGGGTTATGTCCGGGCGATCGCCAAGTTGCTCAGATTGTCCCTGCAGGTCGGCGTTCTTGGGGTAGGTGCGTGGTTGGTGCTTGGCAATGAACTGACCCCCGGTGGCATGATTGCGGCGTCGATCCTGATGGCACGTGCACTCGCCCCGATCGACCAGGCGATTACAGCCTGGCGCACCGCCATACAGGCCCGCGGTTCCTTCACGCGGTTGAAAGAGCTACTTGACTCTGTTCCGGTCGCCGCCGATGCTATGCCATTGCCTGATCCCAAAGGCGACGTCGTCGTCGAATCGATGAGCTACTTCCCCGAGGCGTCGGACCAGGCGATCGTCAAGAAAGTCAATTTTGCACTTCCCCCGGGAACCAGCCTTGGAGTGGTTGGGCAGACGGCGGCCGGGAAAACCACGCTTGTCAACCTTCTGGTCGGAACACTACGCCCTCGCGTCGGCCATGTTCGGATTGACGGCATGGACATCTTTGAATGGGATGCCGCCGACCGCGGACGCCACGTCGGTTACCTGCCGCAGGATGTGGAATTATTCAATGCGAGCGTTCGTGACAATATCGCCAGAATGGGCGAGGGCAGTGCCGAGGAGGTCGTCGAGGCGGCCCAGCTCGCAAATGTACACGACATGATCATGCGCCTGCCGCAGGGCTATGACACGGTCCTGGGGGATGGCGGCGCGCTGCTGTCGGGGGGACAGCGCCAGCGCCTGGGTTTGGCACGTGCGGTGTTCGGCAGCCCGGCGTTTGTCGTGCTTGATGAACCGGCGGCCCACCTGGATCAGGAGGGGGAGACCGCGCTGGTCAATACGCTGATGGCCTTGAAGGAGAAGCAGACAACATTCGTCGTGGTCGCGCACCGGCCAAATGTTCTCAGGGCCGTCGACCGCATAATGGTTCTCGCCGACGGTGAGATAAAGATACTGGGTGACCGGGACGAGGTTCTTGCAAAGATCTCGCAACCCAAGTCGATCGATGCAACAGGCGAAATGGCGGGTTAACTGGAAATGTCAACGGACCAAAACAGTGAGTCTGGCGGAGCTGTAGTGCAGAATAACGATGGCTCCATGATCAATCGATCTGCTGCTGCCCGACCACAAATTGGTGGTCCAGTGTGGTGCGGACTCGCCATCCTGGGCGTGTTTACCGGTGTAATGATGCTGTGGTCCTCTCTGGCGCCGCTAACCAGTGCAGCCATCGCGCTAGGCGCCGTCAAGGTCGAATATAACCGCAAGACCGTCCAGCATCTCGAAGGAGGCATAATCCACAAGATACTGGTCAAGGACGGCGATCGTGTGCAGGTTGGCGATGTCCTGATTGAGCTTGACGAGACCAAGGTCAAGGCGAGGATGGACTTGCTTGAGGGGCAATTTGAGGCGGAAAATACCCAGCTTTCGCTGATTGGCGAAGAAATCGATGCCGTCGAGAGCCTTTTAAAACTCGGTCTTGCCCAAAAACCCCGACTGCTCGCTCTCCAACGCCGATTGGCCGAGCTGATCGGTAATCGCAAGCGGGTGGAGTCTCAGATTATCGAAGCAAAAGACACGCTGGAACGATCCAAAATCAGGGCGATTTCAAACGGTACTATTGTGGGTCTAAAAGTTCATACAGTCGGCGGCGTCGTCGCAGCCGGCACGCCGCTGATGGATATTGTGCCTAACGACCAACGCCTGATCATCGAGGCGGCCGTCGATCCCAACGATATCGATGTGGTGAGGCCCGATCTCGACGCCTTGGTCTATCTGACCCCCTACAGTCGGCGCAGCCTTGTTCCGATAAAGGCACAAGTCATGTCCGTGTCGGCGGATCAGATGACAAATGAGAGAACCGGCGCGGCATTCTTTTCCGTTCTGGTGAAACTGCTTGAAGACCCTGAGTTAGCAATCAAGGGAGCAAAGCTCTATCCCGGAATGCCCGTGGAAGTGATGATTGTCACCGGCGAGCGAACCTTGCTGGACATGCTTTTCGAACCCCTGTTCAAGAGTTACAGGCGGGCATTCAAAGGAGAATAGAACGTGGATATGGGCGTGCGTGCACAGTTCCCTCTCACTCTTCGCGTGCCCGGGCAATGATGTCGAGTTTAACATTTCGTGCCAATCTGAGTCCTCAGCACCGTCAAAGCCGTCAAATTCGCTTTTGACGCAATTGACGCTCTTTTGACGGCCTGCAAACCCCGGTTTTGACGCCGCCGTCACAGGTCACGACCATTTGTCGAACTGTGAACACGACGCGACTTATCGTCAAACAAACCGTTGCCCAATTCGCTTTAGGGGGACGCCATCGGGTTCACTTGACCAACGCTCTATGGAATGGGAACTCTACGATGAAAAAGCAGCTGATGACGGTATTTGCTCTGGGTCTCGGTGCGGTGGCGCTGGCGAATGTTTCAACCAGTGCCAAGGCGGGCGATTTGAATTACGGTTTCAAGGGTGAAGGCTTTGTTGTCCAGATCGGCAGCAAACACAAACACCGCCGGCTTCACGGCTTTCCCCTCGGCCACAACGAGTATTATGGCGACAACTATTTCGGCGGGGATTTTGGCGGCGATCACTACTATGACGAGCATTGCCGCTACTTCAAGCAGAAGGCGCGGTGGACGGGCCGGCGCCACTGGTGGAAAAAGTATCGGCGCTGCATGCGGCAGAACTCTTACTGATGTCGACAGCAGGCCCTTTGCGATAGCGACACGCCGCCTTCCTCTGGGAGGCGGTATTCGCTTGCTGGGTGCCTGCTGAGGCCACACAGAGTCTCGATGCCGGGTGTGTCGCTACTTCTTGCTCGCCTGGATATCCAGGAGAACTTTCACACCATGCCCGGCGGCCGCTTCCGTCGCCATCTGGCCAGTGCCTACATTGAAGTCGGTCCTGACAATCTGGCCTTCGCCCCGGGCGTGGGCCTTGTCGCCGTCGATCTCAAGCGTGAACGCGATTGTCACGGGCTTGGTTATGCCCTTTATGGCGAGATCGCCGCCCATTTCATAGGCATTGCCGCCCGTGTTGCGCACGGTGGTGGAGGTGAATGTTGCTGACGGAAAGGCGGCCATGTCGAAGACGTCAGAACCGGGCATGGCGCCGTCCCTCTGGGTATCACCTGTCTTGAGGCTATTGAGATCGACGGTTACGGCGATGCGGGCTTTGGCGAGATCTGCGGGATCGAGTGTGATGACGGCGTCGAAGGAGCCAAAAGTGCCCGTGAAGGCATTCCCCGCCTGGGTTGCTTCGAAGGTCAGAGAACTCTTGTCTTTGTCGACGAGCCATTCGGCAGCGGCCAGCGGCGTTGCCGAGACAAACAGGACAGTGAGCATCATGGTCTTGAACAGTGAAACTGGTGTCATGAGAGTTGATCCGGTTGATGAGCGACGATTGGAAAGGGCTATCTTGATGGGCGGCCGGGGATCATGCGCCTCAGGATGTCGTCCCTGGCGATGAAGTGATGCTTGAGAGCGCCGGCCACGTGCAGTCCCAGCAGACCGACCATGACCCAGCCCAGGATGTAGTGGACGAGTTGGGTCAGGTCTTCGGTTGCCTTGGGGTCGGCGGTGTTTTCAAGAAAGGCCAGATGAGGCAGCTGGACCACGTTGAACAGGAATGTGGGGATCTTGAAAGTGGCCGCGGACACCACGACCCAACCCGTGAGAGGCATGACAACCAGCAGGATGTAGAAACCCATATGGCTCACCTTTGCCAGGAACACCTCGTAGCCTGGCATGGTGTCGGGCAGGGGGGGAGCCGGGTGAGTCAGCCGCCAGAAAATGCGCAAGGCTGTGAGGGCGAACACGAGCACACCGAATGACTTGTGCAATTGATAGATCTGGAACGTCAGGCTGAGGCCCAGTTGCTCCTGAAAGTTAGTCATGATGTGCCCGGCAATCAGCAACCCGACGACACAAAGAGCTGTCAGCCAGTGCAAGGCCATGGCAACAGCGGTGTAGCGCTGGCTCTGTTCCGATATGCTCATGGCGTTGTCCTAACCCAAACAGCATTGTGTGGTCGAGGCCCCCGTTCAACCGATGACTTCACGGCTTCGTGAACGGGCGCTGATAATGCCGGGTATCGATGTCCTTCATCGTCCTGGCAGTCTACCAGTGTCCGGTGCTTTCCATTGACGCCCAAGGCTCCTGTGGCGGAAGGGCGTCGCCTTTCTGGAGCAGCTCGACGGATATGTTGTCCGGTGAGCGGATGAAGGCCATACGCCCGTCTCGGGGCGGGCGATTGATTGTTATGCCGCTATCCGACAGGGACTGGCAAAGCCCATAGATGTCGTCAACCTCATAGGCGAGGTGACCGAAATTGCGACCTTCCCCATACTCTTCAGGATCCCAGTTGTAGGTCAATTCGATGTCGCCGCTTTCGTCATCCGGTGCGCGCAGGAAAATGAGCGTGAACCGTCCGGCGTCGCTCTCGTATCGCCTGACTTCGTTCAGGCCCAGTTTGTTGCAAAAGAAATCAAGCGAGGCGTCGATGTCGGATATCCGGATCATGGTGTGCAGGTACTTCAAGGGCTTGCCTCCTCGGCGGGGTTTAGGACTTGATGGCGTTCTCGCAAGGCAGGATAATGAATTGTCGTGCGCACGCAAAGGCCTGTAACCGGTGATGACTGAAAATCAACAAAACCTCCTTGATCTGGTGACGGTCGCCAGCCGGATCGTCATTTTCACAGGGGCCGGCATCAGTACGGAGTCGGGCATTCCCGATTTCCGCAGCCCTGGCGGCCTGTGGACCAACAACATGCCGATCTACTATGACGATTTTGTCCGTTCAGCCGAGATGAGGGCAGAAGCCTGGCGGCGTAAATTCGCCATGGAGGACAGTTTCGCCAATGCCAGACCCAGCCGCGGACACAATGCCGTTGCACACTTGGTGCGGATCGGGCGGGCAAGCCACGTGGTCACACAGAACATTGACAATCTGCATCAGGATGCCGGTGTCAGCGACGAGCAGATGATCGAATTGCACGGCAACGGTTCCTACGCAAAATGCCTGTCGTGCGACATCCGCCACGAACTGAACTGGGTCCGGTCTGAGTTTGAGAGTACGGAGCAATCGCCGGAGTGTCCGTCCTGCGGCGGTCACGTAAAATCCGCAACGATTTCCTTTGGACAATCGATGCCGGAACGTGAGATGGCCAGGGCACAGGATGCGACCCTTGCCTGCGATCTTTTCATTGCCGTGGGATCGTCCCTGGTGGTCTACCCAGCTGCGGGATTTCCGATCGTTGCCAAGAAGAATGGAGCGACACTTGTCATCCTCAACAGGGAGGAGACCGAACTCGATTCTATCGCAGATCTGGTAATCCACGACGAAATCGGTGATGTCATGGAGCCCTTGCTAGGTCTTAATTAGGACCTGTAGCCCATTGCGCGAGATTGGTGCCGGTCCTGGCAGATTGAGGCAGGATTTGCCCTGATTCCGTCAAGATGCACTCTCGGTGTACCGGACCCGCCCGCGATCTCAGGACAGGTCTCGTTTGGACACCGTAGGGTGGCATTGATTCGCAGGTGACTTGCGTTTTTGCCCGGTACGGCGCGCAATCTGACGCGACTCGTGCTGCATTTATTGTCTTCGTGGGAGAGTTTTCCACCGGGGAGATCGGAGAACCGTGGCTTTTTTGCAATGCTTTTGGGGCAACTGTGAGTTTTTCCACACTATTGCAACGTTCCCTCTGTACAAGTCATTAACACTTGTTTCACACTGTGGTTATTGTGGGAAGTGTCGTCGGGCTAAGAGGCCAGTTTCGGGGACATCCAGTAGAGCGTAATGACGCGCTCAGACGCGGCAGGGGGGCCGATCCAGCGTGGATAGGTTGGAACAGACCTTAGGTGCAAGTGACGAGACAGCGGTCAACGTTGTCGAAATTGCCGGGTTCGTAAAGTGGTTCGATGGCGCCAGGGGATACGGGTTCATGATACCGGACAACGGGCAGCCGGATGTTCTGGTTCATTCGAGTTGTCTGAAGCGGGATGGATTTGAGGTCCTGCTTGAAGGTGCTCGCATTGTGTGTGAGGCGGTCGCAAGACCGAAGGGCTGGCAAGCGTTGCGTGTGCTTAGCGTCGACAATTCCACAGCCATTCAACCGTCGCAGAAACCACCGGCACGCACGCATGTCTCGGTGACGCCGGAAGGCGATTACGTCAAGGCGGTCGTCAAGTGGTTTAACCGAGCCAAGGGCTATGGTTTCGTCAATTGCGGAAACGATGGCGAAGACATTTTTGTGCACATGGAAGTCATGCGGCGCTACGGAATAGCGGAATTGCGACCCGAACAGATCGTGTATGTGCGCTTTGGCAACGGTTCAAAGGGACTGATGGCTGCTGAAATAAAGCTCAACCTTGACGACGGTCCGCCGCAACATTGACGCCTTCAATCTTGAATGACAGGTTCTGCAGCCGTGAAATATTGTCGCTTGCGATAGTCTTGACGGCGCAGATATGATTGTTGCCATGACACGACGATTATTCATTTCATTCAACAATTTCGGTGCCACCATGTTGGCAACCGGCTTGCTGCTTGCCGTCTTGACTTATGGTGCAGCGCTGGCCGATCTGAAATGGCGTGTGCAACCGGTTACGGTGACAACTGCGACCGGTGACCATGTCTTTCAGTCAGAGATTGCGGATACCGGGTTGTTGCGCTCGCGCGGTCTGATGGAGCGGCCTTCGTTGGCGTCGGATCGGGCCATGCTGTTCGACTTTGAGCGCAATGCGCCGGTGACCATGTGGATGAAGAACACTTTCATCTCCCTGGACATGATTTTCATCAAGCCGGATGGCGTGGTGCATTCGATTGCCCGCAATACGGTACCGTTTTCGAAGGCCATCATTTCGTCTGGTGGTCCGGTTCGCGCGGTTCTTGAGGTCGCCGCTGGAACGTCGGGGCGCATTGAGCTGAAGCCCGGCGACATCGTCAGGCATGCCATTTTTGACAATGACCGTTGAGAAATCTCATTCAATTCGTTCTCGCCGCTTGCCGAGAACGAATGAAACGTGTATGGCACATGCCGCGGAAGGAAAACAACGCCTCGTTGTTTTCTCAAGCTCCGGTCGGGGCATGGCGCAGTCTGGTAGCGCACCTGGTTTGGGACCAGGGGGTCGCAAGTTCGAATCTTGCTGCCCCGACCAATTGTAGAGTCATTGAGATCACGCCTTTGCCTCTGTGGACATGTCTATGACCGTCGGGCGGAGCAGCACTCAGACAGGGAAGCATTCATGACCGCCCGGATCTACAAACCCTCCAAGACCGCCATGCAGTCAGGCAAAGCCCGTACCAAAAGATGGGTTCTCGATTACGAGCCGGAAACACCGCGTGAAGTTGAACCGCTGATGGGCTGGACCAGTTCCGGCGACATGAACTCGCAGGTCCGACTCAGTTTCGACTCTAAGGAAGATGCCATCGCCTACGCCAAGCGCAATGGCATTGCCTATCAAGTGGTGGAACCCAAAGACCGTCCGGTTCGCCCCAAGGCGTATGCGGACAATTTCAAGTATGGCCGGATCGGCCAGTGGACCCACTAACCGGATTTGGCGGCCTATCATGGTTGCTGGTTGCGGTGAGTAGCAGGTGGTCACAGAACGGTCCCGTAGCTCAGTTGGATAGAGCAGGAGCCTTCTAAGCTCAAGGTCGCAGGTTCGAATCCTGCCGGGATCGCCACTTTCCAAATTGTCCAGCCCGGAGACATAAGTCACAGTTTGTACCTATCTCTCCGGTCGCTCAACGGTCCGTTCCAATCACATAATTTTCTTCCAAATTCTGGACACATGGTACTCGGTGCGGCGTCCGTTGTTTGGCAAGGCAGTCACCTTTTCACGGGCCGCTCACTTAAACGCAAAATGGATGTCGTGAGCACCTTTCCACAACACAGCGTTTCCAAGTGTGTAGAGATTCTCCAGGCCGGACGTCAGCGTAATGAAATGATTGCCGGCGAGTTGGCCCATCTTGCTTGAAAAATCAACTCCGCCGTAAGCCAGCAAAATTTCAGTCTCGCTTATTCCGCCCGGGTACAGAATGATGTGTCCGGGCGCGGGGTGGCTAGTATGGTTTTCATATTCGACACCGAAATCAGTGTCGCCCAGCGGAATCCAGACACCTTCTCCACTCCAGCGTACGTGAACGATTTGCCCGGTGTACGGCATTACCTTGCGGAAGGCCGCGCAGGTTTTCGGGGCGGCGTCTTCTTCGAGTTTGGCATCGAATGTGAAGGGTCCGGCGTTCACCACGAGATTGGTCATTGTTATGTCCTCATATTGTCTGGTTTTTTTGGTATGCCATTCTGCGCCGTGATTTTGTTTGGGCGCGTCCGCACGTATCCCGGCACTGTTACTTTCCCTCTGGTGTCTGGACACGGCTGTAGGCCTTGCCAAATCGGGCTTCGATGCGGCGTTGAACGAGATCCCAAAGCGTGGTCAGGATCAGATAGTAGATTGCCGCAACGGCGAAGAGTTCCAACACAAGAAACTTCTCCTGAATCAGGATCTGGGTCCGGCGCAGAAGTTCTTCCATGGAGATGACCGAGGTAACGGATGTCGTCTTGAGCAGACCGTTCACACTGTTGCCCAGTGGCGGGATCACAATACGGGCTGCCTGTGGCATCACGATGTCGCGCATGACCTGTGAAGGCGTCAGGCCCAGTGCCTTTCCGGCGTTGCTCTGGCCCTGAGGCACGGAGAGAATGCCACTCCTGATGATCTCCGCAAGGTAAGCGGCTTCGTTGAGAATTAGGCCAAGCAGTGCTGCTTCGAGAACGCTGAACCGGACACCGACCGCAAGGGGCAGTCCGGTATAGATGATGAGAAGTTGCACGAGCAGCGGCGTTCCGCGAAACATCCAAATGTAGGTTTGGGCAATCCACGTGACCGGTTTGATAGGAGACATGCGCATAAGCGCCAGAACAACGCCCAGCACAAGACCACCAATGATCGACGCGACGGTAAGCCCGATTGTCGTCAACATCCCGTAGAACAGAAATTCGTTGAACAGATATTCCTGAAAGCCGCCCCAGTCCCAGGCTTGTTTGTTCATTTTCTGGCCTATGTTCAGTGAAATGAAAAATCGACGCGCCCGGCAGGAAATCCGAGCGCGTCGATTTCATTATGTGTCCGCTCAGCTGCCGGGACCGCGAATAATCAAGGCATCGGTGTTGGCAAGAACGCCATACTGATCCAACAACTTCTTGTAGCTGCCGTCCTTCATCATTTCATTCATGACATTGAGCACCGCTCCGGCAAGCTCGTCGTTGGCCATTGCGAGGGCAACAGGCGTTGCAAACAGTCCGGAAATCGCTCGGTCAAATTCCCCACGATTTGCGTATTCCGCAGCCGTTGAATCAATCGATACGGTCGCGTCGGTTTGGCCGGCGCGCAGTGCCTGATAGGCAGTGGCGAAGTTGTCGAATGTCCGGACATCAATCGTCTTCATACCCTTGTCGGAAAGTTCCTTGGCGAGAAGCTTTATCTTCGCTTCTTCAAATCCGCCAATTTCCACGCCAACAATCTTGCCCGCGAGATCCTCCGGTTTGGAGATGCCCTTGGGATTTCCAGACTGTACGGATATGCTGATCGCCTGGGCCTCGTAAGGGATCATTTTCATCATGGCCGCACGCTTGTCAGTCCAGAATATCCCGGTATTGATGACATCCCAGCGGCCAGCCTGAAGGCCGGGGATCATTGCCGAAAACTCGATCCGGATGTACTCCGGCTTAAGGCAGAGGCGCTTGGCGATTTCGTTGCCCAACGTGATGCGCATGCCTTTGAGTTTGCCGTTTGAGTCAACGAATTGCATGGGTGGCAGGGTCGGATTTGTCGACATCACCAGTTTTCCCGGACTGATCAGCGCAGAACCGGCTACTTTTGGTGTGCAGTCCTGTGCCGAAGCCACTGTCGCTGAGAACATGAAAGCTGTTCCCAGTGCAGTGAATTTCAACATCGTCCTCAATTTTCTCGACATATCAACTCTCCCTTTCCTGGTGGTGTTTCTAGTTAAAGTTTCTTTTCGTTCAGCTTGCCATCGCCGTCTTGAGCGACCCGATCAGTCCCAGGTCGTCCAAATCCTTTGTCAGCATTTCACGCTCACTTTCGGGTAACGGCAGCCGTGGTGCGCGTGGGGGGCCGACTGGTAGTCCCATGTCTGTCAAGGCTGCCTTCGTCGCTGAAACGTATCGGTGGCCGCCGACCCACCGTATGATTGGCAGCATACGGTGATAGAGCGCGAGTGCTTCGTCACGGTCCTGCCGGTCCGCGACCAATGTGAAAAGGTCAGACGATGCACGCGGCATCAGGTTGGAACACACGGCAACCCACCCTACGGCTCCCAGCCAAAACGACTCGTAGCCGAGTATTCCTGCAAAGACGCGCATTCTGTCACCGCACAAATCGATGATGTCGCGTACGCGTGTCACCTCCAGAGTCGATTCCTTGACCATGGTCACGGCATCAATTTCCGCCAGTCGTGCAAGGATCTCCGGTGTCAGATCGACATTTGCGGTTGCCGGATTGTTGTAGACCATGATTGGCACCGAAATCGCCTCGCCGATCTTTCGGTAATGCTCGAAAAGCTCGTCGGGCGTCGGAGTCGAATAGAACGGCGGAATTATCATGACGCCGTCGGCGCCCAGCCTTTCCGCTTCCCGGGATAGCTCGATGGCATCGAAAGTTGCCTCTGCTCCCGTTCCGATGAGAACCGGCACGCGTCCGCGGGCCTCACCGACGCAAATCTCAATGACCTCACAGCGCTCTTCACGGCTGAGTGACAGGAATTCGCCTGTGCTGCCGAGTGGGATGAGACCATGAATGCCCTCATCGATCTGCCAGTTCACCAGCCGGCGCAACGCGGCCCTATCGACGGCTGAACCATCGGCGACAAATGGGGTAATGAGAACGGTGTAGGTCCCGCGGAAACGGGTCATGCTTGACGTGTCCCTCAGATAAAATCGACCTTGCGTCCTGTTGATTATACAAACATTATATTATTCGTATACAACTATTATACCGATGCCATTTCTGAATTTCTCCGGGGACGTATCCGATGACGGCGAATGCCCCAAACAAACCCGCTGATGACGTGCGTCTCGCCCGGCGCGGGTTGAAACCGGTGGGACAACCACTCGAGTTTGCATTCGATGGCCGACCGGTCCATGCGCTGGCAGGCGAGACGGTGGCGGCAGCTCTTGCAGCTTGCGGCATCGCCGCAATACGGCAATCGGATACCAGCCAGACACAGAAATGGCGCGGACCTTATTGTGGCATGGGGTCTTGCTTTGAGTGTGTGGTTACCATCGACGGCCGTATCAGCCAGCGGGCATGCCTGACAAAAGTACGAGGTGGCGAGGATGTAAGGTCGGTGGCGCCCACAGGAACCGCTGACGACCCCCTCAGACCGCTCGCCAAGCCTCCTGATCAATCGGCACTTCCAGAGCTTGCGCCGGACGTTCTCGTAATCGGCGCGGGCCCGGCGGGGCTCTCGGCCGCCCTGAGCTCAAGCCGGTCCGGCGCTTCGGTGATCGTGCTCGACGAGCGACCGGAAGCCGGCGGACAGTACTTCAAGCCAGTGGCGCCGTCGCATACAGCGACAAAACCTTTGGATCAGCAGTTTGCCGTCGGCGCTTCCTTGATGGAGGCTGTTCGAAAGTCTGGTGCACAAGTGTTTCGGGATACGGTCGTTTGGGGGGCATTTGTTCCCGATGAAATCCTTGCCCTTGTTGACGGCGTCGCCCGTGTCTTTCGACCGAGGCGGTTGATTCTTGCCACTGGTGCGTTCGAGCGTGCCGCCCCTTTTCCTGGCTGGACCCAGGCCGGCGTAATGACCACAGGTGCCGCACAGACCCTGGCGCGGGTGTATCAGGTTGCCCCCGGGACCAGGGTTGTTGTTGCAGGAAATGGCCCCTTGAATTTCCAGTTGGCCGCGGACCTTGTTTCGCAAGGCGTTGAGGTTGTCGCGGTTGTGGAATCGGCGCCACGGGCGGGCATTCGGGATGTGGGGGACTTTCTCAAGGCGTCATGGTTCGATCCCCGCAAGATGCTATCGGGGTTGGGTTATCTTGCTGTGCTGAAACGTGCTGGCGTGCCCCTGTTCTGGTCGAGTCTGGTGATCGAAGCCTTGGGTGAAGAACGTGTTTGCGGCGTCCGTGTCGCGTCATGCCACGGTTCGGGTGTCTCGGACATGGATGCCGCAAGAATTGTGGACGCCGACACACTCTGTCTTGGGTACGGTCTCATTGCATCCAGCGAAATTGCCCGCAACCTCGGTTGCCGGATGAATTTCGATCCCCGTCATATCGGAACACTCGCGGTTGCCACTTCGGAAACCGGCGAGACATCGGTCCCCGGCGTTTTTGCCGTTGGCGACGGTGCCTTTGTAGCCGGCGCGTCCGTGGCTCAGGCATCCGGAGAGATCGCGGGTACCTGCGCCGCCGCCCAACTAGGGTTGGTTGCCGATGTCGACAGTGCGGTTGCGGGGCCACGCCGCGAAGTCAAACAGGCAAAGGCATTTCAGGAAGCGCTGTGGGCCTTGTTCAAGGCGCCTCCGGTTGTATTTGATCATGTCGCGGACAATGCGATTCTGTGTCGTTGCGAAAACCTCGATTTCGGGCGGATCCGCGCAGAAATCGACTCCGGCGCCAGAAGCCTGGGTGTTTTGAAGCGCCGCACGCGTTTGGGCATGGGGCGTTGTCAGGGGCGCTATTGTACTTCGGTCGCGGCTGAACTTCTTTCTACATTGACAGGGCTGGATCGCGGCTGCGAAGAAGTCTTTGCCCCCCGACTTCCGGCAAAACCGTTTCCCTTAGCTGCCATTGGTCTTGAAAAGCCGGAGTGGGGCGGGCATCAGCGTGCTGGATCTCCAAATTTGTCCCGGCCTTTGCCATGTGAACCGTTCGACGACATGGAGGCAGACATCGTGGTTGTCGGCGGAGGTGTGGTAGGGATGAGTGTCGCCTATGAACTGGCGAAATCCGGACAGGATGTGGTTGTCGTGGAACGTGACGATGCGAACTTGCAGGCGTCAGGCGCCAACGCCGGAAGTCTGCATGTTCAACTCCTGTCGTTCGACTTCGGAGACAAGGCGGAAGCCAATGGAGGGCCGGCAGCGGAGACTTTGCCACTTGGCCCTTGGGCAGTATCCCTGTGGAAAGAACATGCTGAGGCGTTAGGAGGGGACTTCGAGATCCGCGTAACCGGAGGACTCATGGTAGCGGAAACCGAACACGGCATGAAGTTTCTTGAGGATAAGGCGGCTCTTGAGCGCCGCTACGGACTTGACGCTGAAATCATAGATCGGAACGAACTGCGAAAATTGGCACCAGCTCTCTCAGAGAACTTGATTGGCGCGGAATTTTCGCCGCAGGAAGGCAAGATCGACCCGCTTAGAGCCACTTATGGCATGCTTGACCTCGCGAAGCGCCATGGTGCGCGTTACCTGCCGAGCGCCGATGTTGTCGGGCTTGAACAGGTAGGCCGGCGTTGGTCCGTCTCGACGAGCCGCGGCAACATACAGGCTGGACGGATCGTAAATGCCGCTGGACCATGGGCGCGCAATGTCGGCTCCATGATTTCAGAAGACATTCCGGTCTTCAGTGCGCCCTTGCAGATGATTGTCACCGAACGAGCTCCTTGTCTGGTTGATCAACTGGTTGCCCATGCGGACCGTCATTTGAGCCTGAAACAGCTGGCATCCGGTGGAGTGGTCATTGGCGGTGCCTGGACGGCCCAATACAATGAGGCACAAAACCTGAACCAGACGACCCGCCACAGCATTGAAGGCAATGTTTGGGTCGCCAATCGTGTTCTGCCGCAGCTCGCCGGCTTGCACATCATTCGAACCTGGGCCGGGATGAACGTCAACATCGACGGCGCTCCGATCATTGGTGAAATTCCCGGAAAACCCGGTTTCTTCAATGCCGTGACGTCAAACGGCTATACGCTCGCCCCGGCCATCGCCCGACTTACCGCAGATATTATTACCCGTGGAAAGACGGATATGAATATCCAACCCTTTCTCATCGAACGATTTTGAGGTGTCGCATGATCACGCTCGACAACGTCTCCAAGAACTACGGCACGTTTCAGGTGCTCAAAAACTGTTCCACAACTGTCGAAAAAGGGCAGGTTGTTGTGATCTGCGGGCCGTCCGGATCCGGCAAGTCGACGCTTATTAAGTGTGTCAACGGGCTCGAGCCTTTTGACATCGGTGCTATTCACGTCGACGGTGTCAGCGTTGGTGATCCGGCAACCAATCTCTCCAAACTTCGGGCGAGGATCGGCATGGTGTTCCAGAACTTTGAACTGTTTCCCCATCTGACAATTCTTCAGAATTTGGTTCTGGCACAGCGAAAGGTGCTTGGCCGAAGCGCTGACGAAGCTGAAGACAAAGGCAGGGCACTCCTGACCCGGGTGGGGCTAGCCGACCAGGCGACAAAATATCCAACCCACCTTTCCGGCGGACAGCAGCAGCGAGTAGCGATAGCACGGGCCCTCGCCATGGATCCCATTGCCATGCTCTTCGACGAGCCAACCTCGGCTCTTGATCCGGAGATGATCAATGAAGTGCTCGATGTCATGGTGGAACTCGCCCAGGATGGCATGACGATGCTCGTCGTTACCCACGAAATGGGATTTGCCCGCAAGGTCGCCGAACGAGTCATATTCATGGACCTAGGCGAAATCATAGAGGACTGCGGCACGGAGGCCTTCTTTACGGAAAACCGAAGTGCCCGCGCGCAACAGTTCCTTCAAAAAATTCTGCCCCACTAGAATGATCAGGCCATGACGCACCACGCACAATCCGTGACCGGCCCGCTGTCAGTATCTCAACTCGGGCAGACACTCATGCACGAGCATATCCTTTGTGATCTGCGCGATCCCGCGAGCCGAGACAACGGGCAGGACTATCCGCTGATCACAATGGAGAACAGGTTTCAGACCGACTATTTCCAGAACCGAAATCAAGTCAACATGCTGCTTGATGAGCGCGATGTCGCCGCCCATGAGCTTGAGCGGTTCCATGAAGCCGGAGGCGGAACCATCGTCGAACTTTCGGTCGGTGGATTGCGGCCTCAGCCCGATCACCTGAAGCACCTCTCGCAGGATACCGGCGTAAATGTGGTCATGGGGGCGGGGTACTACGTTGATGCGTATATGCCTGACGAGGCTCGGAGCGCTGATATCGATGCTCTGGAAGTCTTGTTGACGGAACAACTGGACGATGGAGCGTGGGGCACCGCCATCCGGGCCGGGTTGATCGGCGAGATTGGCTGTTCGTGGCCGCTTGAGGACAGCGAACGCCAACTCCTGGTGGCGGCTGCCCGCGTTCAGATCAAAACCGGCGTGGCGATTACAATTCATCCCGGGCGTCACCCAGATGCCCCGGAGGAAATTGCCGAAGTGTTGTTGAACGCTGGTGCGGATCCGACAAGAACCGTTATTGGCCACATGGACAGGACGATTTTTGACACGGACCGCCTGCTTGCCCTGTTGACACGTGGATTTGTTCTGGAGTGGGACTTTTTTGGCATCGAGACTTCGCAGTACTGGATGGCCGGTGCAGATCTGGATTTGCCGACCGACTATGCACGTCTTGATCTCATTCATGATCTCATGGCAAAGGGGTACCGGGATCAAATTACCGTCTCGCATGACATTTGCACCAGAACCAGGCTCACTGCCTACGGCGGGCATGGATATGCACATCTGCTCATGAACATCCAACCGATGATGTTACGGCGGGGTTGGTTGGATAGTGATATCGAACAGTTGTTTGTCAACACGCCCGCACGTCTTCTCTGCTATCTGTCCCATCCCGACACTGCATCGACCGCGCAAGGTTTAACATGACCCAGTCTGCTCCTTCTCCAAACGCTAAATCGGCGGATGTCGTCAGTCTCGCGAACAGGGCATATCTGGCAATTCGGGCCATGATCTTGTCGCGCAGCCTGAGGGCTGGTGAGATCGTATCCGAGGACCGGTTGGCAGATCGACTGTCGATCTCACGCACCCCCGTGCGTGAGGCGTTGTTCCTGCTCCAAAGTGAAGGTCTGTTGGAGAAACAGACTAACCAGCCCTTCCGGGTCCGGGTTGTTTCCAACCGGGAGTACTTTCAGACCATGCGGCTTCGTGAATTGTTGGAAGGCGAAGCGATCGCGATGTCGATCGATCGAATTGACCGGAACGCGTTGCGGGAAGTTGAAGCGGATATGCTGGCTCTCAAAGCCGACCCTGCCGTGCCGGCCGAAACGCATTGGGCGGCGGACGAGAAACTCCATGACATGATCGCCAGCGCTTCGGGAAACGATGTGATGGCGGGCATGATCCAGGATCTCCGTGTGGCGACAAGAATATTCGAACTTTCCGGGCTGGCGTCACGCTTTCGTCCCGACACCGAAGAGCATCTCACGATAATAGACGCCATCAAAAGCGGTGATACGGATAGAGCACGCGAGAGCATCCAGGCCCACATCCGCAGCCTGGCAAACGACGTGCTTGCTGAGATCACGGGTAGTTAGATGCAGAGGCAAAACGGGAAATGATCCGCCAACCCATGTCACCGGAACGTCTTGACGAGGCATGCCGAAAGTCACGAGAAGCGAGCCTGAGTATTCTGCGGGAACTAATCGTCGCGGCGGGAACAGGGCGACAGGCAATCGATGATGTCATATCAGCGGCCTTGACGGGATGTGGTGCCGAGCTGGAGGTTTTTGACTACAATCCATTGACGGTGCCGCTTGTCGATGAATTTGCAAAGGCGGATGTATTGTCTTCGGTCAATGAGTCCTGTCTGATCGGAAAGATCAAGGGCGATGGAACCGGGCGGAGTCTCATTCTTTTTGCACATCCCGATGTGGAGCCTGCGGGAGTGGGTGCGCCGTGGACAATGGACCCATTCACGCCGGTGCAGTGTGAAGGTCGACTTCACGGCTGGGGCGTCGCTGATGATCTCGCGGGTATTGCGATGATGCTGCAGGCGGCTGCGATCCTGAAATCCAATGAGATTCGACTCAAAGGCGATCTGATGCTGGTCGGCGCGCCTAGCAAAGCACACCGACGTGGTATTGCTGCGGCCCTTCATCAGGGCCTGGGTGGTGATGCGGCTGTCTACCTTCATCCGGCTGAGTCCGGACGGGGACTTGATGAGATCAAGGCTTTTTCACCCGGCCAGCTTGAATTCAAGATTACTGTCACGGGACGACCGCCACAGACCAGCGAACCTGCCCATACTGCATTTGCCCACCTTGGTGTGAACCCTTTCGACAAATCCATGATTGTCGTCAAGGCGCTCCAGGATCTCAACCGAGAACGAGGGTCGAAAGTCAGCCATCCCCGCCTTGAAAACGCGGTCGGCAGATCGACCAATCTGATGATTACCCGTTGTGAGTTCGGGGACCCGGAAACTCTTAGCCGTATGCCGCAGGAATGCCGGTTGTTCGGGGCTCTCTCTCTTGTGCCGGGTGAGAAGACTGAAACGGTCATGGAGAATTTTGAGCATTTCCTTCTGGATGTAACACAGTCCGATCCGTGGCTCGCAGATCACGTGCCCGAGTTGGAGTGGATTTCCGGGGTAGCCTCTGCCGAAACGCCCGATGAACACGAACTCTATGGACTTGTGGTCAGCGAACTCACGCGTCTCGGCGCTTCACCTCAGGTAAATCCGTTACACACGGCAAGCGATATCCGAAATCCAATTGTACAGAAGAACATAGCAACCGTCGGGTTTGGTCCACGGTGTGGTGGCTTGTCTATGTCTGGCCTCGCCGATGAGTGGGTCGACATAGAAGACTATCACCGCGCGATCTCTGCGTGTGTCGCGATTGCTGTCAACTGGTGTGGCTTGGCTGACAACGTGAACTGAACATTACACATTGTGCAAACGCCGCCTCTGTGGGTGTTGAACGCGCCGGTTTCAGGCAAATTCCCTGACACAACATTTCCCCTGTTTGGTCGCAAAAGGTGCGAATGCGAACAAATTTCCAACACCAACGGAGATCATAAATTTATGCCAGATGAGGAGTTAGGAAGCCAGCCTCATCGGTCATGGAATTGCCCATGGGACTGATGGCTATTTTAGTTTTGGAGTATGAAAAAATGAAAAAGTTGCTTGCCGCTCTTGCCGTATCTGCTTTCGCCATTTCGGCTGTTCAGGCTGCCGAATGGGGTGACGTCGATGCTGACGCAAATGGTATGATTACTATGGAAGAAGCAAAGGCGATGATGCCTGATCTCAGCGCCGATGCCTTCAAAGCTGCCGATTCTGATGGAGACGGCAGTCTCAATGCTGAAGAATTCGCCAAACTTAAAGGCTAATTCCTGAACGCAGAACTGCTACGCTTTAGACTCTGAACCACAGGACACCCGGGTTGTGTGAGCCGCATCGGCTCCTCTCCCGGGTGTTTCTGTGTATGTCCCTGCGACCCGTTTGTATTCAATCACCCCTCGACGGACTAACATGTCCCTTTCGCATTGCTCAAAGTGGGACTTGGACGTGGCGGGTGTAACAGTTTCCGTTGTCAGGATTGAAGCACAGGCAATCCATGTTCGCGCCATGGCGTGGGAGTTTGTCGACTGGCTTCACGTGCGCTATCCCGACCTTTCGCACTCCATAGACGAGTACCTGACGAACCAGAACTTCAAGCAA
>JAJFHC010000087.1 GCA_021775835.1 Hyphomicrobiales bacterium
ACCATCGTATTCGATGTCGCGGACGGGATCGCCCGAATCACGTTGAACAGACCGGATGCGGCGAACGGTCTTACATTGACCATGTGTGAGGAAATCTACGAAGCGGCTGTCATCTGCGATCAGGACCCGGCCATCCGCTGCGTGCGGCTTACCGGCACTGGCAAAATGTTCTGTGCCGGTGGCGATCTGAAGTTCTTTGAACAGGCCGGCGACAGCATCGGCGCGACGGCGACCAGGATGACCCATGAACTGCACGGGGCAATCGCCCTGTTCAGCCGTATGGACGCGCCTGTCGTGGTTGCGGTCAACGGAACAGCGGCCGGCGGTGGGCTCAGCATCGCGGTTTCCGGCGACATCGTGATGTCTGCGGAATCGGCGAAATTCGCCGTGGCGTATACTGCAGCAGCACTATCGCCGGATGGCAGTTCGACGTGGTTTCTGCCCCGTTTGATCGGTCTCAGGCGCGCCCGTGAACTGATGCTGACGAATCGTGTCCTGTCCGCCGCGGAAGCGGAGGCCTACGGCATGATCGATCGCGTTGTCCCCGACGATGATTTGATGGACGAGGCTATGGCACAGGCCAGAACGTTTGCCGAGGGTCCGACCGGTGCTTACGGCTGTGTCAAACGGCTTTTGCATGGCACGTTTGCCGAAAGTCTTGAAGGGCAGATGGAACTGGAAAGCCGAACAATTGCTGCACAATTGAAGACGCCCGACGCCCGTGAGGGCCTCGCTGCTTTCATCGCCAAACGCAAGCCGGTTTTTGGCGGCCGCTGAGTTTTATGAACATTGCGAAAACCGTACTGGCGCAGACGAATGTCCGATCCTAGACCGTATCTGGTCTTTATTGAAGCATTTGACCGGAGTTTCGCGTCTGCTGGCAAGGCGCGGTTTGCGCCGTGGTCTGGTTGACCACAAGCAGACCACAACGCTGTCCAGCGGTCGCGAAACTCAGGCCTTCGGTGGGCCAAATCAGCTCACTCGCCGGCGTTGCGAAGCTTGTCCGATGTCCCACATCGATCGGCGCTTCGCGCCTTGGCGAGTGAGCTGATTTGACTCCATCAAATGTTTCAATAAAGACCAGATACGGTCTAGGGGCGGGATCATGTCCGACATGGTTAGTTCTGCTAAGCGCATGAAATGAAACGGCAAAGTTTTTCGATGTTTTTTCCGGTGAACATGGAGCTGAAGTGTACGCCAGGGGCAGGATTGCGGGATTCGCAAGACGGGTTTTGAGTACTGCGGCTGCCGAATTGACCGAACGCGCATTCAATTGTTGGACTCCTCCGTTTTTCTGTGACAGCATGCGACATATTGTGGGAACGGCAGCACACATTGAAAGTTTGGAGTGCAGTTGTAGGCGGGAAACAAGTTTAAACATCGGAACGTAAATCTAAAAAGAAACCGATGTGTCGAGGGGACGGGTCGTTTGCATTCGAGAAAGCCGAGATCAGGCGCAGGAGGTGAAACCGACTCCGGGTTTCATGTCGCGTCTGAGTTTGCAGCTACAAAACTCATTGCACATTTCGTTTTTGCAAGTCAGCGCTCTCGAAACGCTCCAACCGACCACGCGTAACGGATACCAGGATCGGACCAAACGGATGAAGACGTACCATGGATAAAATTCTGAAAATGATTGCCCAGAGATTAGGGCTGGGTTTTCTCGTTCTTTTTGTGGTCTCTCTGATCATATTTCTGGGCGTTGAGTTGTTACCGGGCGATATCGCCCAGGAAATCTTGGGACAGGCAGCAACGCCGGAGACGGTCGCCGCATTCCGCAAGGAGCTCGGTCTCGATCTTCCACCCCATGAACGCTATTTCAACTGGCTGATCAATATTCTGCAGGGCGATTTTGGCCGGTCTCTGGCGAACCAACGTGAAATTTCCGAACTCATAACCGTACGTTTCCAGAACACATTGTTCCTGGCATTGGTTGCAGCGATCATTTCGGTGCCAATCGCCGTGGGCCTAGGCCTGATGGCAGCATTGTACCGCAATTCGATTTTTGATCGCGTCGTCAATATTGCAACCCTGAGCTCAATTTCCTTTCCGGAATTTTTTGTAGCCTACATCTTGATCCTGTTTCTGTCGGTCAAGCTGGGTTGGTTCCCGTCTCTGTCGAACGTAGATATCGACATGCCATTGTGGGAACGGCTTTACAGGACGTTCCTGCCGGCCATGACGCTTACACTTGTGGTTGTTGCTCACATGATGCGCATGACCCGGGCCGCCATCATCAACCTTCTGGCCAGCTCCTACATCGAAATGGCGAACCTGAAGGGGATCCCGAAGGCGCGCGTCATTCTGCATCACGCCTTGCCTAACGCCTGGGCGCCGATCGTCAACGTTATCGTGATCAACCTGGCCTATCTGATCGTCGGTGTGGTCGTGGTCGAGGTGGTGTTCGTCTATCCCGGTCTGGGACAGCTGATCGTTGACTCTGTGCAGAAACGTGACATCCCCGTGGTGCAGGCCTGCAGCATGATCTTTGCTGCCACCTACATCCTTTTGAATCTTACAGCAGACATTTTGTCGATCCTGACAAATCCGCGTCTGCTCCATCCAAGATGAGGTTGCTGTGACAGATAACACGGAAACTGACGAACTAGAGATCGATGCCAAAGTTGCGGCGCCGCGACGCGAGCGCAACATGTTCAGAGACAGTATGCGCGAACTGCGCAAGGCTCCCTTGACGGCAAAGTTCGGCCTTACGGTCATCGTTCTTTATGTCTTTACCGCGCTTTTCGCGCCATTTCTGACGCCATACAGCGAGTCCGAAATTGTCGGGTCCCAGTTTGAGGAATGGGGTGCCAACTTCGTACTGGGCACCGACAACCTGGGCAGGGACATGTTGACCCGCTTGATATACGGTGCACGAAACACGGTCGGAATCGCCTTTGTAACGACACTCCTGGCCTTCGCGATCGGCGGCGTCGGCGGCGTCATTGCCTCGACACTCGGCGGCTGGGTCGATCAGATCTGCAGCCGTGTTGTCGATGTTCTGATGGCGATCCCACAACTCATCTTTGCGCTGCTGCTTCTGACGATATTCGGCACCTCAATCCCGGTGCTCATCATTATCATTGCCGTGCTCGACTCCACCCGCGTGTTCCGCTTGGCGCGTGCCGTGTCAATGAATGTGGTGGTTCTGGATTTTGTGGAAGCGGCCAAGCTGCGCGGTGAGGGCATTTTCTGGCTCATGAGCCGTGAGGTCTTGCCCAATATCATGCCGCCGCTTGTGGCGGAATTTGGCCTTCGCTTCTGTTTCGTGTTCCTCACCATTGCCGCGCTGAGTTTCCTCGGCCTTGGCATCCAGCCGCCGACGGCGGATTGGGGTTCCATGGTGCGCGACAACGCGACATTGATCACCTACGGCGATATCACACCATTGCTGCCGGCAGCCGCCATTGCGCTGCTGACAGTTGCTGTGAACTTCGTTGTTGACTGGTTCCTTCATAAGACAAGTGGGTTGCGCGATGAGCACTAGTGACGACACCAAGGAGCGTGGCGAGAAGGGGGATACCCTTCTCGAGATCAAGGGCCTTAAGATTGAAGGTCAAAGTGACGATCAGTGGCATGAAATCGTGCATGGCATTGATCTCTCCCTCAACCGGGGCGAAGTTCTTGGCCTGATCGGAGAGTCCGGCGCCGGCAAGTCCACCATCGGGCTGGCGGCTATGGG
The DNA here is from genome assembly GCA_021775835.1 of Hyphomicrobiales bacterium. The sequence continues at coordinate 3,683 of JAJFHC010000087.1, forward strand.
CTTTGCCCGGCCGGGGTGCCGGATTACGGCCGGCGAGATCATGTTCGACGGGCGCGATCTCGCGAAAGCCTCTGAGGGCGAAAAGCGGCCCATGCGCGGCGTGCGGATTGCCTACGTCGCGCAAAGTGCCGCGGCGTCGTTCAACCCCGCTCACAAACTGATCCAGCAGTTCACCGAAGGTCCTGTGCAGCATAACGTGCGCTCACAGTCGGAAGCTGAAGCCGACGGTATCGAGCTTTTCGAACGGCTACAGTTGCCGGATCCCGAGACAATCGGGTTCAGGTATCCGCATCAGGTGTCCGGCGGACAGCTGCAGCGTGCGATGACAGCCATGGCCATGGCCTGCCGTCCGGACCTCATCATCTTTGACGAGCCAACGACAGCCCTTGACGTCACGACCCAGATCGAAGTTCTGGCCGCGATCCGTGGCATCGTCGAGCAATTCAATACAGCGGCCATCTACATCACCCATGACCTGGCGGTTGTGGCTCAGATGGCTGACAAGATCATGGTTTTACGATACGGCAATCTTGTCGAGGAGGCCGACACCCGGACGATGCTGTCCGATCCCAAGGAGAAGTACACGAAGTCCTTGTGGGCCGTTCGCAGTTTCACGACTGATGTCGTTGGCATCGGGACCGGCGAAAGTCCGTTGTTCCAGGTCAAGAATGTGACAGCCGGTTATGGGCCGGTGGACGTTCTCAAGAACGTTTCGCTTGATATCTACAAGAAACGGACGGTCGCCATCGTCGGCGAATCGGGATCAGGCAAGAGCACGACCGCGCGCGTCATTACCGGCCTTTTGCCGCCACGACCAGGCAAGGGTGAGATCCTGTACAATGGGGAAGCCCTACCGGCGGACTACCGCAAACGATCGCGTGACCAACTTCGTCATGCTCAGATGATCTATCAGATGCCGGACACGGCTATCAATCCACGCCAGCGGATCCGCGATATCATCGGCAGACCTCTGGAGTTTTATCTGGGCGTTACCGGTGCCAAGAAGGAAGAACGCATTCGCGACCTTCTGAAGCTTATCGAACTGGAACCCGACGAATTCATCGACCGGTTCCCGGGCGAGCTCTCTGGCGGACAGAAGCAACGGATCTGTATTGCCCGGGCGCTTTCTGCCGAACCCGAGTTTATCATCTGCGATGAAGTAACCTCGGCGCTAGACCAGATCGTGGCTGAGGGCATCCTGCGTCTTCTCGACGATCTCCAGAAGAAACTCGAGCTTGCCTATATGTTCATCACCCACGATATCGCGACGGTGCGCGCGATCGCCGACGAAGTGGTTGTGATGTTGCAAGGTGAGATTGTGGAATCAGCGCCTCGCGACGAGATGTTCCAGCCGCCGCATCACGAGTATACCGAAATCCTGTTGTCTTCGGTGCCGGAAATGGATCCGGACTGGCTCGACAATGTTCTCGAAGAACGCAAGGACAAGGCGCCGACAATCGAACTTGCCGGCAACTGACCAGCGACTTCGCTACTACGAATTTGCCAAACGGCGCCTCACAGCAGGCGCCGTTTGACTTTTTCATCCCATTCCTTTTCGAACGCCTTCTCCTCGCCTTCCCAGGCCTCGACCCGAGCCTTGACGTAAAAGTGCGTCTGGTCGGCCCACAGTTCCTGGTAGGCCTCTGTCCGGATTGACCAGCCGCCATCGCGCGACAGCGTCTGGGTCCAATGCGTCAGGGCCCTGGCGCACAGCGGGTCATCTGGATGAATGGTGTAGGTCTCGCGGGCGATCGACCCGGTTGTGAGGCCATGACCGTCGTCTCGGAATTCACCGAAATCGTTGAACAATGTCATGCGTGTTGATCCGTCCACTTGGTCGTATTCGATCTTCCTGACATCCGACGGTGCCCGAACTTCAGTCTCCGACAGCGGCGGTGCCGACACCGCCGGCAACATTTCGACGGTGTCGTCCAATGTGTTTCGTACCGGAAGGTCCAGCCAGGAATTTTTGAGCTGTACAGACACCGTCGCCGATTCGGGCGCCGGCCAGATCAGCGGCCAGTAGGCGGTCGACACGGACAGCCGCAAGTGGTGGCCCTCAGGAACCACATAGCCGATATCGTCGAATTTCACGGTGACCCGGTATGTCTCACCCGGCTCCAGGGCCTGCGGGCGTTCGTGGCTGTCGCGGTGGCACAGATTGAGGGCGTGATAGGTGATCCGTGTGGCAGCACCGTCCGGCCAGACGTCGTTCAGCCGGACGATCAGATTTGCCACAGGCTTGTCGCAGGAAATGTCCAGTGTGACCGTCGGAGCCCCGACGATCGCCAGGTCCCGTTCCAGCGGCTGGCTGTCGAATGTCAAGGAACCCGAGTCATCCCTCCGCTGGTCACCGGGAAACTCCGGTCCGAGCCAGATCGCACAATACTCCCCGCTGTCCGCGCCGGTCGTTTGTGGTGAACAGACGTCGAGCGTGCAGGCGGCTCCAGGCGCATCCCGCAGACCGTTCTGGTCGAGATGAAAACGCTTCTGGTCGACGGCTGTCCCTGGCCACGCGTCTTCGGCAATCCAGCAACCGTCCCGATGTTCATAGGAGGTTTTCGGCCGCACGGAGTCCATCACATAGGTTCGACAGAACGGATCAGACTCAACGCCCGTGTCGATATCCTTCAACCAGCGATCCCACCAGCGCAGGGCTTCCTGCAGAAACCCGATCCGTGGAGCGGGTGGTGCGAAATGTGGGTACTTGTGTGCCCATGGACCGATGATGCCCTTCGCCGGCGACGAGAGGCCGTTCAGCAGTCGTGGAATGGCGTTCGAATAGGCATCGCCCCAGCCGCCAACCGCAAGGACGGCTGCCTTGATCGCAGAAAAATCCTCGCACACCGATCCATGCTTCCAGAAATCGTCACGAAACGGGTGTTCCAGCCATATCTTGATCAGCAGTGGCTGGTTCTCAAGCCGTTCGAACCACATGTCGCGCCAGGCATTGCTGACCAGGGCAGGGTCGGGCGGACGTGAGGAGTAGGAGAGCATTGTTCCCGCCCAACCGAGATTCTCGTTGAGCAGGCAGCCACCCTTGTAGTGGATGTCGTCGGCATAACGGTCATCGGTCGAGCACAGGGTAACCACGGCCTTGAGGGGGGGTGGGTTGAGGGCTGCAACCTGCAGGCCGTTGAAGCCACCCCATGAGATGCCCATCATGCCGACCGTGCCGCTGCACCAGTCCTGTTTTGAAATCCAGTCGATGACCTCCACCGCATCGGTCTGCTCCTGCGCGACATACTCGTCCCACATCAAGCCGTCGGACTCGCCGTTGCCGCGCATGTCGACGCGCAGGCAGGCATAACCATGTCCGGCGAAGTAGGGATGTGTAAGCTGGTCGCGGACCGTCGTGCCATCTCTCTTGCGGTAGGGGATGTACTCCAGGATAGCAGGCACCGGATGATCCTCGGCATCCAAAGGAAGCCACATCCGGACGGCAAGCCTGCAGCCGTCCGACAGGGTTATGTAGGTGTTTTCGATTTCCCGGATCTCGCGCGGAAATGCCTCGACGACAGTCATGTTCTACCCCTGATCGAATGAATGTTCCCTGATTGCGACAATGCTTCAATCACATTTCGGGCACAACACGTTTTGAGACGACGGATGGTGGGTCAGGGTCGGATAATGCCTTAGCATTTCCGTTGCATGAAAATCAGGCATGCTTTTCGTTGACACGAACCGGGTTGATCACGCTAATTGGCGCCGACAGAGGTCAATGCAATAAACGGAACAAGAGGGTAGTCATGATCGAACTCTACACATGGTCCACACCGAATGGACGCAAGGTGTCCATCATGCTCGAGGAACTTGGCCTGGAGTACAAAGTGTTTCCGATAAACATTATGGAAGACGATCAGTTCGCGCCCGATTTTCTCAAGATCAGTCCCAATAACAAGATCCCCGCGATCGTCGATACCGACAACGGACTTTCGATCATGGAATCCGGTGCCATCATGCTCTATCTCGCGGAAAAGACGGGACGTTTTCTGCCCTCCGGCGACGACAAGTGGAAAGCGATTGAATGGCTGATGTGGCAGATGGGCGGCGCAGGTCCCATGCTTGGTCAGGCGCATCATTTCCTGCAGTTCAATGCCGGCAAGGCGCCCTATGCCGAAGAACGCTACGGTAACGAAGCCAAACGGTTATACGGGGTCCTGGACAAGCAACTCGAAGAGCGTGACTTCATTGCCGGAGAATATTCGGTGGCCGACATGGCCACGTGGCCCTGGATATCCCGCTACGAATGGCAGCGGATCGATATCGATACGTTCCCTAACGTAAAGCGCTGGTATGTGGAAATCGCCAACCGCCCGGCGGTTCAGCGCGGGTATGTGGTGCCGAAACACTTCGACATCCCGATGCCGTCCGACTGAAGTGGTCGATTGGAGCGTCGGGCAGGGATAGCAAGCCGGGCAGATCGACTCAATCGTGCCAGAGGCCTCGTTTCTTGGTCCTGGCAGTCTTCATGATCGTCCGCAGGCGCTGAGGGGCATTGCCAAGCGCCTCGGCCCATCCAGTGTGGACCATGCCTTCCGACAGGTCATAGCCATCGGATAGGCATTTGGACCCGATGAGGCCTGCCGGGGCGGCAGTGCATTTAACCTGTGCTCCGGCCGTCAGATCCATCAAGCCTGCCCTGGAGAGAACACCGCAGTCGCGTTCCTTTCCGCGTAGCTGGCAGGTGTCCCCGGGTTTTGGTGACTTGATTCCGTAAAGAATATGGGACTGTCCATTGACGACAATTTCATTGCCGGAATTGACAACGGTGGATGCCCCTTCCGCCTGCACGGCTCTTACAGGAAGGGACACCAGTACCGCCACAGCCAGACTTGAAAAGACACAGTGGCGGAGTTTCTGTCCAGGGTGGTTTGCAGGGTTCATTCCGGTCGGACTCCAGACACAAAAAAACCCGTGCCTGCCATAAATCTGAGAGGCAGGCACGGGCATCTTAGTGCTCAATGCTATTTCTTTCGGTTTTCTTCTGGCAACAACATCATGTGGTCGTTCTCTTCAGCCGAAGAGTGACAATCATGACAGAATTTCAGGCCGGCTGAATTCTTGCCCTTGGTTCTTCCGAACGTCGTCCCGTTCGGCATCACCATGGTGTAGCGCCAGTCAGCAGTTGCCTTGTTCCAGCCTCTGACCATCTTCTCCATGAGGAACAGCGGTCCGGCAGAACCGGCACCGGCCTTGGTGACCGTGAAACTGTCCTTGGCGAGAATGGATCCGATCGGCATGCGCTTGATCTTTTCATACTTGCCGTAGGTTTTCGACGCCAGTTTGTTGGCATAGTTGTTCACTTGGCGTCCGCCATGAGTATCGGACTGGTAAGGACCGGTGCTGTACAAACGCCATTTGCCATAGCGCTTGGCCCAGCGGTCGCTCGATTTGGCATAAGCGGCCTTCATTTCCTTACCAAGGCAGTTGTAGAGGTCTGCCGATTCCTTGGCACTCAGCTCAACCGCAGCACCGGCGGCGCAGGGGTTGCACGGATTGCAAGGATTGGCTGCAGCACACGGGTTGCATGGGTTGCAGGCTTTTGCTGCAGCACATGGGTTGCACGGGTTGCAGGCTTTTGCCGCTGCACATGGGTTACAGGCTTTTGCCGCAGCACACGGGTTGCACGGGTTGCAGGCTTTTGCTGCAGCACATGGGTTGCATGGGTTACAGGCTTTTGCCGCTGCACATGGATTGCAGGCCGCAGCTTGCTTAATGCGGGGAACAAAGCACTTCTTGCTTGCACTGCCGCCGCCGGCTGCACAGGGGTTGCAAGGATTGCAAGGATTACATGCATTTGCCGCACACGGATTACATGGGTTACAGGCTTTTGCCGCAGCACATGGATTGCACGGGTTACAGGCTTTTGCCGCAGC
>JAJFHC010000088.1 GCA_021775835.1 Hyphomicrobiales bacterium
AACCGAGCCGGATCAGTGAACATGGACTTGAGCTCGTTGCCCATGTTGGTCATGCAAACCGCGACGATCCGTCGTAGGTGCGCCGTCCGCATGACCAAATGGATGACTGTACAGGCCGCCTCCTCAGCATCGACGGAACTGCCCGGAGTGCTCGCTCTCATCTGTTCGATACTTGCGGCGAGATCACGCTCAATATCGGTTATGGCATCATCGAGGGTAGCAACACCATCGAGCGAGATGCGGGAATAGAACCAGTCTTCGACCCCAACATCACGAATGCCGACCAGCCGTGCGTCGCTGTCGCGGCGGTGTAGCCAAGTTCGCTCGGCGTCCTCAAATGGATCGTGTAGAAATCCACGTTGAAGCAACTTTGGAACATAGTGTTGTCGCTTGCCTGCCATCGTACCACTTTATTGTATTGCCCGCCGAGCATCGCCGCCCAGTAGATGGCTGTAACAGCGCGACGTTTCGTTAACCGTGGGCCGAGGTCCATATTGAGAGAATGTGGTAAACTGAAGCTCTTCCATTATGACGCGATTGGGGTGGACGAAGAAAGCCCCTCACTTACCATAAAAGACATTCTGCAACACCAAGGTGGTACATATTTACTTCGACGCGAGTGAAATTTTACTGCGGCGTTTACGCTTCTCTTCACACTGCCTTCCTCTAGCATATGATGGTCTGCTCAGCTTAGGCGGAGGCGGGCAATTTCGCTGACTTCATTTGGAATAAAAGCGCTTGCTGCGCCCACGTTGCTGCGATGTCATCCGCCTCTCCAGTGTCGAGCTCTAATAAGTCGCAACAAAATCCAATGTGAGCATGAGCCGGGTGCTTATTGCCGTATTGATCACAATCGCATTCATCGACAATTAAAAAGCATCTCGTGCTGGCTCCGGCGTTCTCGAAACGTAATGAGCGAATTTCTTTGGCATTTGCCCTCAAGATGGTGTGCAATTCGTTTTCCTTGAACCGCGTTGCGGCATCCCAGAGTAGTTCACGAACGACTGTGATTTTCTCGCCGTACTGACCGCCCTCTCGCCAAACCGAGAGAATACACTTCCGCAAATGGCTCAATGCAATCACTTTTGGCCTAATGTCTTTGTGTTGAGTTACGTGGGCGGGTGCAAATGCACCGCGGCATAGGTTTTCATCAGGACCAACCGGTGCCGGAGAGACTTCGGGGTCTTGAGAGACCTTTTCTCGATCACACAACATTAGTATTCAGTCAGGTGATGAGTGCCTCGACGTCAGCTTCCTGTAAGCGGTTGACTAATTCTCTTTCGATACTAACTGGTAATCTCCAAGCGACATTGCCACCTTGCGAAAGAGACACGAGTGTGCCGACGACACGACCAGTGCCACGAAACGTCAGTGTAAACTCGGAATGTGATTGCGTGTTGCTCCACGATAGAGAAATTCCACCTTCATCCTCAATCTCGATGGTAGGCGCCTTACACATGCCAAGGACATGTTTCACACACTCCAAATCATGGATTGCCTCTGCGGATGGGGCAGTAGCATCTCGACCGTCCCATCCATCCTTTAGTCGTTTCAAATGATCAAACTGTGCCTCGATTGGGCTCTTGCGTAATTCGGGATACACAATGTGTTGGGTGTGCCCGACGTTCTTTGACTGAACCGAACTAGTTTCGATACTTGTTACGAAAATACCTTCTCTTGGGCGCTCCAAGGAAGCGTTCATGTATTGCCAATCTATTGTTTTAGCGCTCAAAAAATAATTTTCATTAAACGTCTCATCCTCTTCTCGAAAACGCATTTCCGTCATTCGCTTTACCGGGAGTGGGTAATCAGTTTTCTGTTCCCTTATGGCAGTAGTCATAATATCTCTCCCGGATTTAACCCAATGCGCTGTTGCATATCTTCTACAAGGATACGTGCTAACAAATTCTTGTTTTCGTCATGCAAAGCAACCATTTGTTTATCTAGTTTTTTTGTGCCGTCAGTTCCTAGATCAGACAATACCACTTGTTCTATTGGACGGAGGCGTTGCGCATGTCTAATGCTGACGAAAATTATATCTTCCTTTTCAGTTTCGCCACCAACTGATGCAGCTCGTCTTGCGTCAAAATTGATCTGATTGAGCTTCTGGAAGTCATCATTCCATGGTGTAAACCATCCGGTATGTTGATGCCATAGTGGCCCTGCTTCAAATATCTGAGGAGATATTTCGTCGCAGTCAGTCAGTAAACTATGCAAATCGTAGCTGCTTTCTTCTGTTGCAAATACATCCACAACTTCAAAAACAACTTCATGAATGGATAGATTGTGACCCTCTGAACCGATAGCTTCTATCACATTTCCGATGATTGTCTGAGCTTGCCTCCAAACTCTCTCCCATCTCGTATACAGAAAGCAACATAGAACAATATTTTGTGCGGCTATATCAAGAGACCAAGTTGGTGTGCCATCTGGTCGAAGGTGCGCAAAATGCGCTTTGAACAATCCCGCATTTGCACCAATCAGGTCGTTCTCAGGGGCAAGGTTTATCATGGTCCCACGACCTGTGTTGACTGCGGGTAGAACTTCGCGCCAAAGGTCGTGTTTGTCTATGACGTTTTGAACAACCACTTCATTCATCGGTTCGCGCATCGTGAATGTGAAAGCGACAACCTCAATCGCATGGTCGTCGTTTTTGGGTCGAAATTGCATCACGTTTGCAAATCAGTTGCCTGCGTCATTGTTCCCTATAACACTAGAAGGGCTATCAGAGAAGCATATATGCGCAAGCATGTTAACACCGAGCATCTACACGCCTAGCGGCGTTCGCTGTGGTGAGTATGCGGAAATTGATGGGCACGATGGACTAGTCCCTTGGCGAAATTTGAACCCCGGTTCACATAGGCGGAGTGCAATTTCCGAGAATACGGTAAACGCTCGCACGACCAATTGAGAGCTTCTTTGCAATCTCTGTTGGCTTTACCCCGATAGCTCTGAGTTTGATTACCTCTTCTGTTTTTGCCAAAGCAGTAGGTTTGCGGCCTTTGTACTTACCGTCGGCCTTTGCCTTGGCAATACCTTCGCGTTGACGTTCAAGCATAATGCCCCGCTCAAACTCTGCCATAGCTCCGAACATCGTGAGCATCAGCTTGCCGTTAGGGGACTTGGTGTCGATCTGTCCGCCGCCGAAATCAAGAATACGGAGAACAACGCCCTTTTCGTCCAGTAGATCGACCATCTTGAGAAGATCAATTGTCGAACGTGCGAGACGATCCAATTTCGTAACCAAAAGGGTATCCCCATCTCGGACGAAATTCAGAGCAGTATCTAACTCCTTCCTTTGGCCGACAGATGATACCTGTTCCGCAAACACGCGTTCCGCGCCAGCCGCATCAAGATCGCGCCTCTGAGCTTCGAAGCCTGCCATCTGTTCCGCCGTCGATGTCCGCGCGTACCCCACAATCATAATGCATTCCTTTTTCTCAATAGGCTTATACACTATGTGGGAATTTTTGTCTCAAATATCAAGGGCATTCATATGGGACACTACGAAGCTGCGAGAGGTTGTCCAACTAGGCCCTGCTCTTGTGAGACCAGTCAGGACAATTGGTTATGGAACGCCAGAGAAAGTTCTCGCCAAAAATGCTGGAATGACGCACTTGCCATAGGGCCGACTTTGACCCCGAGCGATCAATTGCGGGCGCGACACACTTTAAGTGCGGCCGACCCTAATTCCGGATCGGGCAGAAAGCGGGCGCTATATGATGCTGTTGTCCTAGCGAACGACCTTGAATTCGTGCCAGCATTGATGCCGCCTACAGCGCGAAGCCGAATTGGTGAGCGTGACAGGTGGGTGGAATTTGCCTATCGTGATCCGGTCCAAGTGGCTCAAAGAGGGGTAAATGCAATATCTGCCGACGGCCTTTGCAAACGTGGAATTTGCATGGAAGCTTCTGGCCTACGGTGAAGCTGGCGAAATAGACCTTGATAAACTTGACATTGATATTGTCTTTCAGGACGATAATGGTCGTCCCTTCTTCGTCCCGCCCGCTCGGATCTTTTCCGACCCGCACGACCTCGTCCATGCTCTTCACAATAACCTAACAATAGCGTTCGGCGCTGCTGCTATCACCTTGCACCGTTCCATTGAGGAAGCCGGGCACAGGGTGCCCAAAGGGGAGTTCGCATCTGAGGAAGAACAGTGCATCGCGCTAGTCTATCAGGTTAGAAACGCCTTTGCGCATGATATCGCGGAGCCCAGATGGGAAATGCGAAATCAGGTCTTCCGGAGAGAATACAACATTGCGGGAAAGACCTTCGATTTCCGCGAACTGAATGGACATGTATTCCGATACGAGGACTTTGGTGTCGAGGCTCTGTTCTTCTTAAAGGATTACGCAGAGCGGCACCTATTTGGTAATCCGTAGGCGTCGCTTAACCCAACAGAAATCACGTCATCTAAGGGCTCGGATTTGTCGTTCGCCGCAAACTCAGCGGATGACCGTTACTTGACGCTTCTTGGACCTGAATGAAGGCCGACATTAGCGGATTGACACACTCGACCTCCCGATCCTGTCATAACCAATTATCATAGACCTGACCGATCGGTATTTTGCCTCATTGAGCCGAGCTGTTTGGGAAGCCATCTAGTTCGCGCGGTGAAGTTCTGTAGGCAAAAATGCGTCTATTTCTGCATCAGAAAATGTCATGTCTTCACGAACTTGGAGTGCGGCTTGCGCCACTTTGTAAGCTTTTAAGATAGTCGTTGGTGAGCCCATGTATGCCTTGCTAAGTTCATCGAGAAGGATGTCCCTCTGTTCTTGGAGGGGTTTCAATGACCGGTTATCAATGGACAGATCCGTCAGCAGGCTCAAATACTTTTCTCGAATGAGCCATAAATTTGCAGCGGCGTTTTTGTGCTTCTGAGCTATTTCTCCAAGATCGTAGTTCTTCGTGTATGCATTCAGTATCAACAGCAACGTCGAAACTACGCCGGCCACCACAACCCCAACATCTCCTGAGCCGAACAGGGTAGATAAAATTCCACACGTTGTGAGAGCGGACAGAAAAATCTTGGCGTTTTTCAGGAACATGTGACGCCTCAGCAAAATGTCAGCGCATTTCTCATGTGTTTTATGCGAGTAAACAACCCTCCCATAGCACTCTCGCAGTTGGCCTTCCAAAACAAGATGTTTTTCGGGTTTAGATTGGGAACTTTGTGCCATAAATTGCCCGCCACCTTAGTTTAGCAGATCGATCTCTGTTTAAGTGTGAGTTTTCATACTGAATAGCTTGAACAGCCAAATTGTAACAGCGCTTCGCCTTGTGTTGAAAATATCCCTTGGGATAAACGAAAGAACCGCTGCCCGGCGCTCGCCAATATTTTTGGGACAACCTCTGCATCGCCATCCACGCAAAAAAATCTCGGCTCATATAGCCGTAATACATGTATGATTTTTCCCTAAACTGCCAATTTTCGAGGAACTGATAAGCAAGTGTGTCTACAAGTAGTCCTCCCATTGGAACGTTCCACTTGGCTTTCCACGCACGAGCCATTCGGCACAACAAGACCAGATTTTGATTGCAGACCGCGTTGCGTACTCTAATCGCATCTATTTCTGGTCTCGGGTTCGTGACCTTCCAACTCCCTCCACGATTTGCGTCCGGGTAGATGAAACTTCCATCGTCTGCCAGAAACACCGGGACGACTTCAAACTGCGGTTGATTTAGAAACGGCACCAAAACGACTTGTCCGTCACCGCTAACTTTGGTTCGGGAATACGTGCCCACAATCGCGCGCCGAACCCTTTGGAGTAACGCAGATTGTCCATTTCCTCTGTGGACGTCGTGTTGATTGTACAACGAACTCGGAAGCTGAAACACCATATCCAAGTCGCTGAACCCAGCTATTGCCGTGCTTCTTCCATATGACCCAACATACAAGCTATGAGATGTGCGAGATGAAGTGTTCCAAAACGTTGAATTTAGGCATCGAGTAATGTTTTGGCACCGTTGCGAGATTACTGGCGCATTTTGCACCCTCAGTTGCGAACAAAATTCACTGAACCATGCAGCCACACTCATTGTTCAATAATTCCATGGTGTCTAAGGCGCATGATATGCAATCCCTCAACTACAAACTGGAGTAACTCCGCATTGCTTCAAAGGACAGTCTCGAGTTGGGTCCGCCAACAAGCCGTTGGAGTATCTTGTCTTACGATCACAGCATTGCTTCTTCTGAGTTTTCAATGAAATGTTTAGGGCCCCAGACAAATTTGCGCCGCAGAATTTGACGTTCAACAATGTAGCCAGATTGAAATCTGCAAAGTTGAGTTTCGCTCCAGACAAGTTAGTTCGGACCAGGCGTGCACGCGTAAAATCTGCCCGCTGCAATCTAGTGAACTGTTGAGACGAGCGTGCAGAGAAGTCCGTTCTTCGCAAAGTCGCATTGAAGAACCGAGCATGTTGAAGGTTTGCCCCATTGAATTTGGCCACCATTCCACTTGAACTTGGTCCCAGGTTTGAGTGATCAAAAGCGACATATTTCAAATTTCGGAGCTGCGCATCGATGCCCGGCCAGTTACGACTTGTGAGATCGCAATGATTGCCAGTAGCAGGAGATGATCCATTGCAACCATGGAGCATTGACGGAGCCGTACTTTCGAATACACGCTTGTGTATTTCATCAAATGCAACTGCGTCGGGAACCATCACGATCAATCCCAGCACAACAGAAATCAGAGTTTTGGCCATCTCATCAACCCTTTTGACTGACTATCCTCGCAACTTTCTAAAACTAACATTGGCGCACTTGCCTAGTTAGTCTCGAAATCTTGCATGGTTATGTATCTAGCATCAAGCCTTGCCTTTATTTAGGTCGAGTTATTGGACCCTATCCAGTGCATAAAGTTACGTTTCGTGAACAATTATCCTAACAATCCGTCCCTTCTATTTGCTGGGCTTCCGTGCAGACAAAAGCTTTTCTAGACATCACATACTCCGCCTTATAGCCTTGTTGTTCAACGGTGATGTTGATGATTTTTCGACCTATTCGTTTGGACTGAGAAATGCCGCGTCCATATATAAACTATTCAATTGACCAACTTGTGGAGGTGTACGAACGGGCCTTTGCGGCCAACGACGTAAAGACAATGAAAAAACTGGCTCGTGAGCTTAAGCCTCGCAAAACGCCTAGAGCCAAAGAACTCAAGGCAACCGTAGAAATCTATTTGACCAATAATGCTGCACTACCCGACATAGCGGAACCAAATTTAGTGGCGAGGCGGGCGCCAACGGGCAACACCAAACATCTGCGACGGAACCATCCTAGAAAAGGAGCACCAAAAGGCGCGCCTTCACCTATTCGTCTCAAGCCGACTTCTGAACAAGCTCAAGCTATTGACTGCTTTCTCACAGGCGGTTCTTTAAAGATTAATGCCTATGCCGGAACGGGGAAGACGGCGACACTGGAGATGCTGGCGCAAGCCACTCAAGAACGGGGGCAATACATCGCTTTCAACAAGAACATAGTGAAGGACGCAAAGGAGAAGTTTCCCAACACAGTGTCATGCTCCACTACACACGGATTGGCTTTCAGGGCAACACCGTCGGCTTATAAGAACCGCATCGAAAAGATGACCGGCAGAATGAATGCCAATCAGCTTGCCGAACTGCTGGGTTTCAAACGTTGGCGAGTTGATAAGCACCATACACTTGCACCACGCTCTCAGGGCTTTCTGATACTAGATACCATTCGGAAGTTTGCACAGAGTGCGGACTTGGAACCGACGGCCTTACATGTTCCCCAACATGGTTCACTGATCGCAGCCCCGGCGTCTACCTTGGATGCGGTCAATGAATTTGCGGTCAAAGGGGCTAATCATGTTTGGAGACGAATGCTCGAAGCTGATGATCAAATTCCGTTGGGGCATGACGGGTATTTGAAGCTCTGGGCATTGTCCGACCCGATAATTCAGGCCGACTACATTTTGCTTGATGAAGCACAAGATACAAACCCTGTAGTTCTTGATGTTCTAACCAAACAGCAATCGCAGATGATCTATGTTGGTGACAAGTACCAACAAATTTATGAGTGGCGTGGTGCCGTAAACGCAATGGAAATGATCGGTACAGACCACAGCACATTCCTCACAACTTCATTTCGTTTCGGCGAGGCCATTGCAGAAGGTGCCACTAACATTCTTGCGCTGCTTGGAGAAGACAAGCCCATGAGGGGCAATCCCAGCATCAGAAGCTACGTTGGAGAAGTAGAACCACAAACCATTCTCGCACGGACAAATGCCTCTACGATCACTGCCATTATTGACGCCCTTGATATTGAAAGACAGCCTCATCTAGTTGGTGGCAACGGAGAACTGATGGAGATGTTGCGTGGTGTCCAAGCCTTAAAGAATGGCGAAGCGAGCACGGTTCCTGACTTCTTCGGCTTCACAAATTGGCAAGAGGTAGTCGAATTTGCCAAGAGCGGAGAGGGAGAACACTTGCTGACGTTTGTCAACCTTGTTGAGGGGCGTGGCGAGCGACAGCTAATGTGGGCCTTGAACCGTACGGTCGATGAAGAACGTAGTGATTTGATTATCTCTACTGCTCACAAATCGAAGGGGCGAGAATGGTCGAAGGTTCGTCTGATGGACGACTTTCTAAAGAGCCAGCCTAAACGATCCCCCAACAAGAACAATGATTGTACCTCAAATGGACACGACCCAGCCGAGCTTCGACTTTTCTACGTTGCATTTACACGGGCCAGAGAAGCTATTGAAGTTTCTCCATTACTAATTCCTATAATCAGAGGAAATCCGAAACTCGTCCATCATGATAGTCCGATTGTGGCAAAGCAAACTGCGACGTCGAGACCAAACAAGTTGAAGGATATATCGGCCCATAGTGTTGGAATGAGTAAGTCGAGCCGCCAAAATGCGGACTACACCGAAAGGAAGTCAAAGGCGGACTTCGAGGTTGTTCCGATAAGGGAGCCCTCGACCAATCGATCAGCGTCAAAGGCAGGCGCAGTTCGAGAAAGTGCCGGACAAAAACCTGCGAAACGCAAGGGTTTGTTCGGTTGGCTCTTAGGGAAATAGATAGTCTGTTTCAACTGCTATTTTATTTCTCTTTAAATATGTCGATGCCCAATTTCTTCTCGTAGTCCAGCGCGGCGTCACACGCACTGTCAGCGAGCATGGTGAAGAGTTTTGCACTTTCGCCTTTTTGATGGTCAGTCATTGCGCCGTTTGAGGCAACAGCTGCCTGATCGGTTGCATCTAGTTCCTTGATGATGGTCAGCACACCAGCGGGATTTATCTTCAGCGTGCCGCAGGCAGCGACAGCTGCTTGTGCGTAACCAAGCTGTTGATGCGTCTTCATCTGTTCAAGGATGCCCGCAGAGACATGGGAATTCATTGCGGAAAGCAATAATGCCAAACCCAACGTTTTCATAAATAGCTCCTGCCTTTTCATTCCGACTACCTCGCCACAATGTTCAGTACGCTGAACGATGGTTTGTTGCTGCTCCTCGAATACGACCTCCAGCGAGGATCAATGCATTAATCGGGGGGCTAACAACAATTACCCATCCCACGAACGTCCGCCCTCAACACAAATGATCTTCGTAATTGGGACAATCTCTTGTCTCAAATTATTTTGTAACCGTGACCGTTTTGCCTGATCTTGTAATTAGAGCCAGCAGGCCAGTGATCACGGCACCGATCAGCCAGATACCGACAATGAAGGTGAATGCAATTCCTCCACCTATTGCTGCTCCAGCCTTTTCTGCATCACTTCCCGATGTATCGACACTATCGCCGACGACAGCGCCCGTGGAGATCAACCAAACCAGCATCAAGCCGTTCCACCCTAAGAAAACTATCAAGAAGACCCAACCAAAGAAGCAACTTTGCGTTTTGTAATGGTGGTACTCATCGCTCCGTCTTCCTCTTGTTGACTGCTTGGAATTGTTTCTAAATTGCGGATGGTTCAGTTTCTGCCCCAACGTGGTGCACGCCATCCAGCATCAAGAGCTTCCCGCTCAGTGCAAAACCACGTTTCTCCCTTTTTCAAAGAAACTCTTGTCCGGCTATACCAAGGTGACCAAGGTGCATGATAGATGCGACCGCTCTTGGAAATGTTCCCCTTGATTGGACACCCATCTGGTGCTTTCTGTTTTGCCACCTCCCAGCGTCGTTTCCGGTAGACCCATGCAGTTTCAGTCTCGGCTCTCCAAATGCCTAAGCCTGCTTTCCTTGCTTCCGCCTCCGCCCCAACATAGTCGTCTGAGAATTTTCTGTAGGCCCATGCATGGCCCCGGCGAACCATTGTGTCGTTGATCTCAATCAAGCCCGCCTTGCATACAGCTAACGTTCGGTCGTAGTCATCGCGTCCGCGATTATCGCAAGTTATGTCTTTGCCTCGGACAAGAACGGTGAGCGCATCGGTCGCTTCATTACCGCAAGGCCATTTCTTCCCGTTGGGTCGGTTGCACTTCTGGCCCGGTTCCGGGGTATCGATCCCATGCAGCCTGTATGCCGTTCCCGCGATCTCCAGCGTATCTCCATCTACAACGACTACTTCGCCCGCAGAAGCGCTCAGACACGCCAAGAGAAGCGCAGGTAACGTAATTGCAAACCATCGCCGTTTGGTAATTGGTCTCATGCTGTCGACTGCCCCTCGCTCGTCATTTGTTCATTCTACGTGGCGACATCGGAGAACCTGTCGTTGCAGATATCCGCAAGAACAGAAACACAGCGGGGAACTCTCACTTCGCCATCCTGTCCTTCGCGACAGGTTAGTCAGAAATTCCTACTTGGTGGTATCGAGCGTAAGTGTCGATGCCGTTCCAGTCTGACGGCATACTCGACTTCAGACCGCGCTCAGTGAGCCTCTTGTCCTCCGCCAGTGTCAGTACGCCGAGCCGGTAGTTGCTTTTCAAAAACGCTTCGATCGTTTCCGGTTGGTGATCATTCAGCGTACGAAGCCTTTCCCGGAGAACTGCAATCGGGATTGAGTGATCCTTGATCAATCGGTCACTCGCCTTCCCGTCGATAGTTCGCTTTGCCTCAGAGGAGATAAAATGCATGTTGAGCAACGCTTCACGTTGCTTGACGGGATCGGGGTTGTTGAACCATTTGGGGCGGCCATTTCTGTTGAGAAACGGTCCGCCAAAGTGATAGGCGAACCAGTTGTCAACGAACCCACGGAATGTAGGGCCGTCGCGGTCCCCTGAGTTCAGATACAGCTGTAGGTACAGGAGATAAACTTGGTCCACTGTACTCCCCCCGTTTTTTGACGATGTGCTCGTCACACTAACTCAATAACGCGACGTTGAGATATTTGCACCCCGGTTCAATTCCCTACTATGACCGATCAAATACGACGCATGTTGTTTTTCAACTGGTCGAGAACATCTGCATAGGGTCTGGTGACTGCGTAATCACGTCCTGTGGAGCGTCTACGGATATTGGTGGGCCGGAGCACCCCGCAGTCGACAAGCTGCCTGACAGCGCTCCTGTAGCTTTCTGGTCCGGAACCAGCTAGCCGTCCGTTGGCTACTAGCGGTGAAAGAACCCTGACCATATCAGCACCAGTCTGTTCACAGACAGTCGCTACGTGCCCAAGGAAAACTGTCAACTGAACCACCGTTCCATTCCGTCTGTTATCTCGTCTCCAAAGTTCCCGCAGAAACGGGTTTGCCCTGTTCGACCCAGACAACCTGTTCACTTCGGAGATTAGGAGAAAAAGGTTTTCCAGCCGCCCGTTCGTGAGTTGATGAACAGCATCGTACCGTCCGTAGATCGATCTTGGGTTCTTCAGATGACGTACCTCGCATCGAACACGCCTTGGTGCTTTCGCGTAGATAACAAGCTTGGTATGTTTCTGTCCCAACGGAATGGTCAGGGATACGGCATTTTCCGGTCGCCTCGTCCTTGCGCTTCCCACATGGATACCGTCCATGGTGTAGAATGTTTCCTCCAGACCAGATGCGATTTCGGATGCGTGCCGTGCCAACGCGTGAACGGTCGATACCGCATCCGGTGTACCGAACTCCCAATACGTTTCCATCTGGCTTATTGCCCAGTGGTCCCAGTCGAATTGAAACTCGATATCCCGCGACGCAGTTCCGTCCCAAGACGCTTCGGCTCGCCCTTCGTCAGTTGGCTCTAGAGACCTTCGCGGTTCCAGAACGCGCTCTATGAAAGCCAGGGAGGCCCGTATGGCGTATTCATTGATGGTCTGCGCATCGGCGTTGACTGCCAACCTTGTATCGGCGTCACAGAAGTAGTTGTTTCCGTTATCCAAGGTTTCGTCCCGGATCATTCGATCACGGGCTTCATCAAACGTTGGAAAGATGCCACGCCTCAGTGCCCGCAGCCGCGTTTGACGGCATTCACAACTTGCAAGCATTCTGGTGGGATTGACTTCGAGCGTAACGTGCATGTTCCAGATCGAGCTCAGACCCGTCCCTGTCGCTGTCCTTCGGTTGGTCCTCCAGAACTTGAAACTTGCTCCAAGCAACGGAACCTCTTCCCGCAATTGAAACTTGATGCTGGTGTTTGAAGGATCGCGGGCTGGTGATGTGATTGAGCCCCCCGCCCGAAGGGACCTTAGATACCGATAGAGGTTTCCCCCGTCCGCAACGTGTACAGCACCTGAACGAAAATCCAGTTTGATCCTGTCGTTCCAAGCCAGTTCGGGATCAGCGGTGCACCCCGGTGCAAAATTTCGGAGTGGAACCCGTCGCCTGCGCGTTTGGTTCTGTGGTCGCCTTGCCATAGGCAACTATAGCTTCGCCGCAACTCTGTATGTGTGATTTCTGTATTTGTGCACATCTCTATAGAAGATGGAGTTGTCTGGGTCGGCATTTTAGTCAGCCGCAGAGTGCGCCATTCAAGGAATGTTAGTGAAAAATTGACGCGCATGAAAAGGCAGAATGCGTCTCACAAGTCTCACTCGATTTTTTGTCAGTGCCCGGAATTTCGATCCGCCAAACCTCACGTTCATTGTCACAATGAGGTTCCGGTTCTCCGCGCCGCAGAGCGTCAATGTTTTCCCGCAAAATCTGGTTTTCGTCCAATAGCTGCAAGACATTCTCTATCAGTACGTCATCGGCATATTCTCGCAACGTGGCATTGGACTTGGCCGTCTGTGCAGCTTTGTATGGCTCCCAAAACCCAACGGAGTGAAGAAAATCAATCAGCGCGGCTTGCGCTTTCAGTGCGAGCTTCATGCCCCTACTCTTTGTTGCTGGATCGACAGTGTGGCTCCGGCCTTCCATTGAGTGTTGTTCGAACAGCCCAGACATCTTCAGTGCTTCTATTCTCATCGACTTATAAAATTCGATTGTGTCCTCAATCTCATCGACAGCCGCTTTGTAAGCACGCTCGGGTGTCGCATCCGCCATCTGCTTCATCATCTTAACTCGACGAAAATAGGTAGCCCTGCTTATGCCCAGAGAGCTCATGATCAGTTTCGTCGGAGCTCCGTTGCTTTTGAGGCGGATAATCTCGACGATGTCATCATAGACATGACGTCCAATGGTCTGCGCAAATTCCTCTTTGCCGTCGACAGGAAAGAAAGGGGTCCTCGTGCGTTTGCCAGATTTGTTTCTTGTTTGTTTCCTAGCCATTGATCCGCCACTCACTCCGGTTTCTGTGTGCCCACAATTCGGGAATGATCCAGCGTCAGTAGCTCGCTGAGATTGCATTCCGCATACAGATTGCTCTCGATCCTTAACTCGTCTGCAAAATTCGGCCACAGTTCATGTTGTCCCGGAAGCCCTTTCGGATAGACTTCGTCGAAGGGACGGTACATGTCCTCCACGTTCAGCGTGAGCAGAGTGAACCACGCTCCGTGTACGTAGTGTTTTGCAACCAGCCGTAACCATGAGTGTGGATCGACGAACCGGCGATGAAGAACGTAGTGAGCCCGCTTAGACATTGGGATCCATGCCAACGGATTTCGGTAGTCCTCCAGATGCGTGAACATGTACCCCGCACCTTTGGGGTCTTCCGGTTTTGTAAACCCGGTCACACAGCAGACGGTGGGGTTGTTCCCCCGCGAGTATCGCTCGTAACGTTGAGGTTTGCTCAGGACAGCCCGGTCCTTTGGCGAGAAGCCGTTATACCAGCGGTTCTTGTAATTCCTCACAGCGGCCTCCTGAGCGCCGCCAAACGACAATCCCAAGCCCCCAGAGGAATGAGGTTGTGAGTGTAGGTTCAAGACGTAACCTCCCGGATAATCTTTTTGCCTCTCGTGGCCAGAACCAGCGCTCCAAGGATGGCATCTCCAATCATCCAAACAACAAGCCAGACGAACACTGCTGCTCCCGCTCCAATGGCCTTACCTGCTTCGTATGCTTCGGAGTTTGAAGTACCCGCCGGAGGGCTTCCGCTATCGCCCGAGAAAATGGCAATCAACCCGAGAACCATGATGATGTTGAAGATGAAGAAGAGCCACTTGATCATTTTGCCGAACCAAGAACGCTGCCGGGTTTCAATCATCGTTCTTTCCATAACGTTCACTCAGCTCCACCAAGTTTGACTTCGTCTATTTCTTCTATAATCGTATAGTATTCCGGGTAAAAAGTCCATTATTAGAAGCTGTTATTCGTCGAAATATGCTGATGACCGGAGCATTCTCCGGGTATGGCAAATGACACGAAGTTTGGAAAACAGCTCCGGGCGATACGCAACAATGTGGAATGGAGCCAGGGTGATTTGGCCAACGCAACCGGCCTGTCCGTCGAGGCAATCTCTAATCTCGAACGGGGGCTGAACTATCCGAGTTACCAGACACTCGAAAAACTCTCGGAAGCCCTTAAAGTGCCTGTACGGGACTTCTTCGAGTTTGACGAACAGGAGAGCGCGAGGTCTGAATTGCTTGTCGCGTTGCTGACAAATGCCCGACAACTATCTGATAGCGACTTAGCTGCGGCGGTGAAGATTATGCAGGTTCTCGTGCAGAGGTGACTTTCAAGTACGGTCTTGCGCAAACAATGAATTGCACCGGGGTTCAACCAGACCAACTGATCGTCTTGATCTTGCCGAAATCAACATCCGGATATGCAATCTTGGAAATAGCCTCAGCCTTTTTCCTCATCCAGTATCCGGAGCCATAACTCGTATGCGCACCTGAGCCGTAAGCCCAACCACCGATCGCACAGGTGATCTCATCTCCGAGGTCGCAGTTTCGACCGGCATCCCGAAAGTTGTGCCTGTACGAATGGAAAGACGTTATCGGCGTCTTGACGCCAATCTTGATCAGATGCCGGGTATATCTTTGAGAAAAGGCCGATCCGTATTTCTTCTCTGAACCGCGTCTTGCATCTGAAAACAAGAGCCCGTTGGGATTGGTTCCCGCTACCGCAAGCAAACTCGAAAACTCAAACTCTTCCATCTTCGGGTGAATAGGAACCTCACGGGTTGCACCTCTCTTTAGATGGTTGTCTCCATCGTCGTGGATGCGAATGGCTTTCACTCCTTCTACTTCCATGATGTCACCGACGGTTAGCTGCAGGATTTCTTCCAACCGCATTCCATGAAAAAGAGAGATTAGCGGTGCCCAATACATCGACGGCCTAGATGCGTTTGGGCTGGTGTAGATCGAATTCGCGAAGATGGTTTTCAGCGCAGACATTGAGAACGGGGCACGCCGATCCTTGGCGCTCGGCAAATCTGATGTTGGGACCGCAAGACCCTCAGCTGGGTTCCTTGGAATGTACCAGCGGCCAGTCGCCCATTTCATCAACGCGGTGATACGTGCGAGATACTTGTTTACCGACACCGGACTGAGCGTTTCTCCTTCACTTCGCTCGACATCATCGGCGATTGCAGCAAGTGTCTTGTTCTGGCGATCCTTCCCCTTAGTCGCATTTGGGGGTAGACGTCTGATCAGGTTCCGAACGGCATGAAAGTGATTGGGCGTCAATTCACCAATCGGAGTATCGTTGCCGATCACTTCGATCATCGGACGGAACGCGGCCCGATGATCAAGCTCTGCTCGTTCGCTCTTTCGTTCCTCGGTGAGATATTCCTCGATCAAATCTGACAACAGAATATGGCCTTTGTCCGGGGGGCCAGAACACTTCCAATTCAGCAACGGAGCAAATGCCGGATCCACTGCTTCCACAGGCCTTCCAAGCAACACTTGCCTCTCCCTCCGTATGGCTTCCAACTGCCCACGCTGTATTAGCTCAATGAGCCTCCGGTAGCCGGGGGACTGTTTATCAACATTCGCTTGTACAGTGCGCCGCTTCCGCTTGCCGCTTCCGGCCTGCGTAGGTGTGACTGGGTATGAATTGCCGACGAGTATCTTGTCGGCGAGTGAGAACAATCCGGGCAGCAGTTCCTCCTCTCGGCCTGAGATTAGATGAGCTTCCTCGTAGTCCAAGTCGGCCAACTGTTGAGCAATGTCTCCCTCGCCCAATCCCGTGAATGCTTCTTGCTGTACTCTGTTCAACGTCTCGTGGAACCAAGCCAGCGCAAAATGCTCAGCCATGCCTTCGGACAGGTGCACCGGCTCTACGGGGACTAATTGCCTCCTCGCATCCGCGCATTCCTTCTCAAACGCGGCTTTGAGCGGCCAGAACCGCTCACAGGCTTCATCGTAGTTACGCGTACGAAGGCTTTTGGTGAACTCGGTCTTCCCGATAATGGGTTGGACGTCCTCGCTAACGCGAATACGAATTTGATAAACATTGCCTCTAAGAACGAGGCCTTCTGGCTTCTTACCCATGTCCTGCATTACACTTTCTGTGTAGCAGTTTTGTGGGGAAAAGTCTCAGAATTTCAACGATTTCTTGGAATTTCAACCGCTTGCAGGCGATTGGAGCGGGCGATGAGATTCGAACTCACGACTTCAACCTTGGCAAGGTTGCGCTCTACCCCTGAGCTACGCCCGCGCAATCGCATCGACGGCGATTTCGAGGGTGTTATTGCGCAACCCGGCGACAAATGCAATAGAGATTTGCCGGCTTGCTTGGAGGCTGCCCTCACGCGGCCGGATCAACGCCGCCAACTAATGTCACTCCCTGACCTGAGGACCGGAACTCTCATGCCTGCGACCCCTGAAGACCTGCTGGCCCGCCTGGATGCGCTGGGCATCGAAACCGTGGTCCATAACCATCCACCGCTCTATACGGTGGAGGACTCGCAGAATCTGCGCGGCGACATTGCCGGCGGCCATTGCAAGAACCTGTTCTTCAAGGACAAGAAGGGGGCACTCTGGCTCGTGGTGACTCTCGAGGACGCGGATCTCGACCTGAAACGGTTGCACGGGGTGATCGGTTCAGCGCGGCTCAGTTTCGGCAAACCCGATCTCCTGATGGAAACCCTGGGCGTCATTCCGGGAGCGGTGTCGCCGTTTGCCCTGTTCAACGACCGAACCGTTGTCGTGAATGTCATTCTCGACAAGGCCATGATGGGCCACGAGATGCTCAACTATCACCCGTTAAGCAACGAGATGACCATTACGGTTGCGAGCGGCGATCTCGTCGCGTTCATCGAGGCGTGCGGCCACGCGCCCCGGATCGTTGAGCTGCAAACGCAATAGCGTGGCATATACCCAGAATTCGATACCGGCACGAGACACATTGCCTTTTGCAACCGCGCAGTCCATCTAGTAGGAATGGGCATTGAGAGGGCCGTTTGCGGGACGGCATTTCAAGAGACGATAATTGAACATAGCGCTGGCAGGAGAAGTATCATGGACAGTCCCTTAGCAGGTGGCGGACCGGATGGCGGCAACGCCTTGATCAAGGACGCGGATACTGCTTCGTTCATGGCCGATGTGATCGATGCGTCGATGACCACGCCCGTGATCGTCGATTTCTGGGCGCCCTGGTGTGGCCCCTGCAAGCAGCTCACGCCTGTGCTGGAAAAAGCCGTGAATGCCGGCCGCGGTGCCGTGCGGCTGGTCAAGATCAACATCGACGAAAATCCCGAGATCGCCCAGCAGATGCGGGTCCAGTCGATCCCCGCCGTGTTCGGCTTCAAGGAAGGCAAGCCGGTCGACGGCTTTATGGGGGCGTTGCCGGAAAGCCAGATCAACCAGTTCATTGAACGCCTGACCGGTGCACCGCTTGGCGCCGAACTCGATGCCATGCTCGAGGCCGCGAAGGCTGCCTTCGACGAAGGCGACATTTCGACCGCCGCCCAGGCCTTTGGCCAGATCCTGCAGGAAGACCGCGAACACATTGGCGCCATCGCCGGGCTTGCACGCTGTCAACTGGCCGGTCAAGACCTCGACGGTGCCAAGGCAACTCTGGCTCTGGCCCCTCCGGCCAAAGAGAACGATCCCGAAATTGCCAGCGTCCGTGCCGCAATCGAACTGGCCGAGGCCCCCGTCGACGATGAGGATGTTATCCGGTTGAAGGCCGCCATCGAGGCCGATCCGGGCGATCACGCCTCCCGCGTCGATCTGGCGGTGGCACTGAATGCCGCCGGGGAGCGCGAAGAAGCCGCCGATCATCTGCTTCACGTCATCAAGACCGACCGGCAATGGAACGAGGAAGCGGCGCGCAAGCAGTTGGTCCAGTTGTTTGAAGCCTGGGGCCACATGGACGAGCTGACGATCGCCAGCCGCCGCCGTTTGTCGTCGCTTCTGTTTTCGTAGGAAATTATTTCCAGGGGTGCGAACCCTTGAGTCGAGAGTAAAGTCATGGGCCTGTGCAGCCAGTATTCCAAGCCGTCCGATCTCCCCGGTTCAATTCCGGTTTTTCCCCTTGGTGGCGCATTGCTGTTGCCCCGCGGCCAGCTGCCGCTGAACATATTTGAACCGCGCTACGTGGCCATGGTCAACGACGCCCTGTCGGGCGACCGCATAATCGGCATGATTCAACCCTCGACGGAGAAGGACCTGGAACTGCAGGACGATCCCGAGGCGTTGCCCGACCTGTGCCGGATAGGTTGTGCCGGGCGGATCACATCCTATGCCGAGACCGATGACGGCCGAATCCTGATTACGCTGACCGGCATCACCCGGTTCGAAACACTGGAGGAGGTATCCTCCCGGGAAGCCTACCGGTTGTTCAATATCGACGCCGCTCCGTTTATTGAGGACTTCAACGTCGGTGCCGGCGAGACGGACATCAACCGCGAACGGTTGCTTCTTGTCTTCCGCTCTTATCTGGATGCCCACGACCTTGAAGCCGACTGGGAGTCCGTGCACGGCTCGTCAAATGAATCCCTGGTCAATGCCCTGGCCATGATTTCACCGTACGGGCCAAAGGAAAAGCAGGCCATGCTGGAGGCGCCGGATCTGAACACCCGCACGGAAATTCTTATTGCGCTGACCGAAATGGCGCTCGCCCAGCAGGCCGCCGTTTCGCCATCCAGCAACAAGCTGCAATAGGCAGTCAGCGTGATGTGTTGTTCAATTCAGAGGCGAGCGTGCGATGACAGATGAACCCGAACCACAGGCGGCCGTCAGTCATGATGTCGACCGCCGGCTGCTCGAGATACTGGTCTGCCCGCTGACCAAGGGCCCGCTGGACTATGACCGCGACGCCCAGGAACTGATCAGCCGTCAGGCAAAACTGGCCTATCCCATTCGTGACGGTATTCCCATCATGCTGCCTGAAGAAGCGAGACAACTGGAAGATGAATAAGCCCCGCGCCTGGCCGACCGAGATCCGTCTTAACCCGGACAAGACCGTGCTTCACGTCAGTTTCGATTCCAATGACGCGTTTGCTCTGGAGGCCGAGTATCTCCGGGTTGAAAGCCCCAGTGCCGAGGTCAAGGGCCACGGCCCGAGTCAGGAAAAAACCGTCCCCGGAAAGCGCAACGTCTCCATGACGGCGCTGGAGCCGATCGGCAATTATGCGTTGAAGATTACCTTCAGCGATGGTCACGACACCGGGCTTTATTCATGGGACTACCTGCACAAGCTGGGATCGCAGCGCGACGATATCTGGTTCGGCTACCTCGCCAAGCTGGAGGCTGAAGGCCTCAGTCGGGATTGAGGTTCACGCAACAGTGTCATCTTTGCCGAAGCGATAGCGGAGGCGAAGATCCACTCGCATGTGATTTTCTCACCGGTCAGGCGAGTGGATTCTCGCCCGTGCTTTTGGCCCAGCCAAGAATGACATCTCTCATAAGACAAAGAGTGTCTCTGGCGTTCGGTGCCCGATTGCTACAACGCCTCGCCACGCAACAGTTTGGGTAGATCACCACCAAGTCCGGCGGCTTCGCTGACAAAGAAACCCTTGGCCAGCGGGATACGGTCCACGAGCCCAAGACCCATGTCACGAACGGCCTTTAGGGCCTGGTTATCATTTGAGAACAGCCGGTTGAGCCCGTCCATGGCAAAAGCCGTTGCCACATTGTCGGGGCGCCGCCATGCGGTATAGCGGTTGAGAACGCCAAGGTTTCCCGGATCCATGCCCAGGCGCATGCCGTCGACGCAGACCTCGCTCAGTGCGGCCACGTCGCGCAAACCCAGATTGAATCCCAGTCCCGCCAGCGGATGAACACTGTGCGCGGCGTCGCCCACAAGGGCCACACGATCACAAGCATATTCCTTGGCCAGCATCATTTCGAGCGGATAGGCCCAGCGCGGTCCACGGGCCTCAAACGCGCCCAGCCTGTCATCAAACCGGCGTCGCAGTTCGTCAGCGAAGCCTACATCGTCCAGATCCACAATGCGTTTGGCTTCATCGGTTTCTTCCGTCCACACAAGTGAGGACCTGTTGCCCGTCAGCGGCAACACCGCAAATGGCCCTGCCGGCATGAAGTGTTCCTGGGCAACACCGTTGTGCGCAAGATCGTGTACTACCGTTGCAACAATGCCGGACTGATCATAGCGCCAACCCACAGTTTCGATGCCGGTCACGCCGCGCAACCAGGAGCGTTTGCCATCAGCGGCGATGACGAGCGGCGCCCTTACAGTGCATCCGGATTGGAGCGCGAGAACGCCCTCGCCGTGGTCGCGGTGAAACCCCGTGGCCACATCGGGAGCAATGATCTGGACTCCGTCCACAGCGGCTACCCTGTCTGCCAGGGCAGAACCCAGCCGGATGTTTTCGACCATGTGCGCGGCGACGCCGCCGGGACCATCCCGGTGTTCGAAAGTCAATAGTGCCGGACGCGAGACATCACCCGGTTCGCTGTCCGTAACGACAATGTCGTGCATCGGCTGGGCGTGTTGTTCAACGCCGCTCCAGACCCCGAGTGCGTCCAGCATGGTACGCGATGCCGCTGTTATTGCGGAGGCCCGGCCATCGAATTCGGTTGCGGCCCAGACGTCAGGCGCTTTGTTGTCCACCAGGACGACGCGCAGGCCGGCACCGACATTGGTATCTGCAAAGGCCAGGGCCAGCGACAGCCCGACCAGCCCACCGCCCAAGATTGCGATATCCGCGGGCATGCCAGCCGCATCCTCTGTAAGGTTCGTCACCATGGTTCATGGCTATGATGAAATCTGCAACAGCGCAACCACCCATGGCGCCACAGGGTGCAGCGTTGCGTTGATGTTTCTGACTTGTGGCGATGTGTTGTGGCTATGCCCGCGCGCCGTCCTGTCCTAAGAAGTGTCGACGCCCAATGCACCGGAGATCCCACATGGCCCTGCCCATCGAAACCCTGATGGAAACACTCGATCTTGAACCGCTGGAGGAAAACCTTTTCCGGGGACGTTCTCCGCAGGTCGGCTGGCAGCGGGTGTTTGGCGGTCAGGTTATCGGCCAGGCGTTGGTTGCCGCAGCCAGAACCGTTGAGGACCGGTCGGTTCATTCCCTGCATGGTTATTTCATGCGTCCCGGCGACCCTTCCGTCCCCATCGTCTACCAGGTCGACCGTCACCGCGACGGTGGCAGTTTCACGACCCGCCAGGTCGTGGCAATTCAGCATGGCCAGCCAATTTTCACCATGGCCGCATCCTTCCATGTGACCGAGGAAGGATTCGACCACCAGTTTGAGATGCCGGCCGTGCCAAGCCCCGAAGAGCTTCCCAGCGAAAAGGAACTCGTTGCCCGGTTGGGCGATGCCATCCCCGACAACATTCGCAAATACTGGGAGCGTGAACGCCCGATCGAACTCAGACCGATCAAATTGAGGAATTACCTGTCCTCCGAAACCGACGATCCGGTGCAGCAAGTCTGGATAAGAGCCACCGGCAGTTTGCCCGACGACAGGGCCCTTCATCAGTGTGTGCTGGCCTATGCCTCCGACATGACATTGCTCGATACGTCTCTTATTCCCCACGGCCATTCCGTGTTCGATCGCGACCTGCAACTGGCGAGCCTCGATCATGCCTTGTGGATTCACCGTGACTTCCGGGCCGACGAATGGTTGCTCTATTCCCAGGATAGCCCGAGCGCCTCCAACGCTCTTGGCTTCAACCGGGGAAGCATTTTCAGCCGTGATGGCAAACTGGTGGCTTCTGTCGCCCAGGAAGGCCTCATCCGCCAGAGAACTCGATAGCCTGAGGCTACACTGTATAAATTTTAAGCAACATGTTTATGTTGCAAATAATTTGGGCAATTTAGACTGTCAGTTTTGCAAACCTGTTGCCAGATAGATTCAATACCTCTTTAAAATCAACCTTCTAAGCAAACCTCAAAAACCGGCACGATTGTTGAATTGCATTGCGCGAACGGGAAAATTTCCCGTCGTTTGCGTAATCCTGCTCGTCAGGCCCCCCGTTGAGGTCCGGCGCAGCACCCAGCACAGGGGACAACAACATGAAGCTGGTTATGGCGGTCATCAAACCGTTCAAACTGGATGATACCCGACAGGCATTGACCGACATCGGGATACAGGGGCTGACGGTTTCTGAGGTCAAGGGGTATGGCCGGCAGAAGGGTCATACCGAAATTTATCGCGGTGCCGAGTATGCCGTAAATTTCCTGCCGAAGATAAAGATCGAAATGGTCACGAGCGATGAGCAGGCTGACGCGGCCGTCGACGCCATAACCCAGGCCGCCAACAGCGGCCAGATTGGGGACGGCAAGGTTTTTGTCTACCCGATTGACCATGCCGTCCGGATCAGAACCGGTGAAACCGGCGAAGCCGCACTTTAAGGGAACCAAAAATGAACTCTGTATACAAACATATGGGCCGCGGGACGGCGATACTTACTCTCGTTCTGGCAGGCACACAGGCGACTTACGCTCAGGATGCCGCGGGTGTCCCACAGGAAACCAAGTTCGTCCTCAACACGATCCTGTTTCTGGTTGGCGGGTTTCTGGTCATGTGGATGGCGGCCGGCTTTGCCATGCTTGAATCCGGCATGGTCCGATCGAAGAATGTCGCGACCATTTGCCTGAAGAACATCGCCCTGTTTTCCATATCCGGACTGATGTTCTGGCTGATCGGCTACAATCTCATGTACGGCGTATCCGAGGGTGGCTACGTCGGCACCATCGGCTGGTTCAGCCATGCAGCTCACGAAGCCGAAGACATTGCAAAGTACGCCGCCACTTCCGACTGGTTTTTCCAGATGATGTTCTGCGCAACGGCCGCCTCGATTGTCTCGGGCACCCTTGCTGAGCGCATCAAGCTGTGGCCATTCCTGATTTTTGTCGCCGTCCTGACGGGAATTCTGTATCCCATCCAGGGTGCCTGGAAATGGGGTGGCGGCTGGCTGCAGGTTGCGGGATTTCAGGATTTTGCCGGTTCAACCCTTGTTCATTCGGTTGGCGGTTGGGCGGCCCTGGTCGGGGCCATCATCCTGGGCGCACGTCACGGCAAGTACACAAAAGATGGAAAAGTTACGCCTTTTCCCGGATCGAGCATGCCGCTGGCAACCCTGGGCACCTTCATCCTGTGGCTCGGCTGGTTCGGGTTCAACGGCGGCTCGCAGCTTGCCATGGGTTCACTGACCGATGCATCTGATGTTGCCCGGATCTTTGCCAACACCAATAACGCTGCCGCCGGCGGTGTCGTCGTCGCCATGATCGTTACCCAGATCGTCTACAAGAAGACGGATCTCACGATGGCTCTCAACGGTGCGCTGGCGGGCCTGGTTTCGATTACCGCCGAACCTCTGACGCCCAGCCTTGGCATGGCCGCCCTGATCGGCGGCGCCGGTGGTGGACTGATCGTCTTGGTTGTGCCGCTCCTTGACAAACTGAAAATTGATGATGTGGTGGGGGCAATACCGGTACACCTTGCAGCCGGTATCTGGGGCACTTTGGCGGTTCCAATAACAAACCCCGCCGCCAGTTTCACCACGCAAGTTCTGGGTGTCGTCGCTATTGGTGCCTTCATGTGCATTGCCAGTGCCATCGTCTGGTTCGCCCTGAAATTCACTTTAGGCATCCGGGTGAGCCAGGAGGATGAATTCCTTGGTCTCGATCAGGTTGAGCTGGGTCTAGAAGCCTACCCGGAGTTTGGGCAGGGCAGCCAAAGGATCTGACCCGCCCTGTCACCATCTAAAACACGACCTCGACCCCGGCACACTGGTGCCGGGGTTTTTTGTTGAATTTCTAAGGTTTTCCTGTGGCAAACGGCCTGACTTAACCTCGCTTTAACCCTGATCCTGCCAAACTCAGGGTAACTGATTATTCATAGGTTTTTTGGACTTGCTTCTTCTTGCAGGTCTTTGTGAAGGCCGTGTCGACGAGTCCATGACAGATCATGTTTGAGAGCCGATTTGATAGCTTGCCTGAGTCACCGTTCCCGCGATTGGCCACTTTGCTGGAGGGTCTTGAGCCAGGCGGCACACCTGTCACCATGTCAATCGGTGAGCCCGCACACCCGATACCGACTTTCGTTCGCGACATCCTCGCCCAGCACAATGCGGACTTCTCCAGATACCCGCCTTCGATCGGCACCCCGTCCCTTCGCCAGGCAATTGCCACATGGATCGCCAGGCGCTATGGCACGGGATCACTGGTCGACCCTGACAAACACATTCTACCGGTCTGCGGCAGCCGGGAGGCTTTGTTTACGATTGCACTGGTGGCCATTGCAGAATCCCGCGGGCCGGATCGTCCGGCGGCCTTGATGCCTAATCCGTTTTACCAGACCTACGCGACTGCAGCCGTTGCTGCCGGTGCCGAACCGGTCATGCTGGCGGCCACACGTGACACGGGTCACCTGCCCGATCTCGGCGCCATTGACGCGGACCTGCTCGAACGCACAGCCATTTTCTATCTGTGTTCTCCCGCCAATCCTCAAGGAGCCTTCGCGGACCTTGATTATTATTGCGAAGCAATCCGGCTTGCCAGGACACATAACTTCACCCTCGTTGCCGATGAATGTTATTCGGAAGTCTACGCCGACACGCCGCCAACAGGGGTCGTTCAGGCTGCCAGCCAGATGGGCGGGGGTCTGTCCAACATCGTCTTTGTGAATTCCCTTTCGAAACGGTCCAATCTTGCAGGCCTGCGGTCTGGTTTCTGCGCCGGCGACGCCGACATCATGGCGAGTTTTCTAAAGTTCAGAAATCTTGCATCGCCGCAACTTCCCCTGCCGGTCCAGGCCGCCTCTTCGGTCGCCTGGGGCGACGAAGAGCATGTGGACGCGAGCCGCAGGCTCTACCAGCAAAAGTACCGGTTGGCGTCGGACACGCTGCAAGGATATTTCAATTTTCAACCGCCGCGTGCCGGCATGTTCCTCTGGCTCGATGTTTCCGGTCATGGCGGCGGCGAAGCCGCCACGAGAACATTGTGGCAGAAGGCCGGCGTCAAGGTTCTGCCTGGCGGTTATCTGGCCAACGACATGCCTGACGGCAGTAACCCGGGGTCGGACTACATTCGCGTGGCCCTGGTTCATGACGCGAAGACAACGAAGCTGGCTCTCGAGCAGATGGTTGCAGTCCTGTAACCGCTGGCGAAGACGATGCCGTGACACGATGATCATGGTGTCGGCAAATTGCGAATGAAGTTCTAACGCCGGAATGCGTGTTGTTTGTCCGGCTTGAGTGCAGGTTACTCTTAGGAAGACGAAATGGCAGTGTCAAAGTCGCGTACCCCCGATGTCTCGGTCCTCCCCGCCGGGGCTCGACAGTTCATGCGTAACAAGGTCCTGGAAATCGCGGGCCTTGCCGTCCTGGGCGTTGTATTTGCAATTGCCCTGGCCTTGATGACCTGGTCGATCAAGGATCCCAGCCTCAATCATGCGACAGCTGCCCAACCAACCAACCTTCTGGGTTTCCCCGGCGCCATAATCGCCGACTTGATGATGCAGTTGTTCGGCCTCGGCACAATCGGACTGTTGTTCCCGATTTGCGTCTGGGGAGGCAAACTCCTGTCTCATGCAACCGTTGAGCGTTTTCGCAAAAGGATTTTGGTATGGTGCCTCGCCGGATTCCTGACGGCTGGATTTTTGGCCAGTTTCCCTGTTCCCGAAAGTTGGCCCCTTCCCACAGGTCTTGGAGGTGTTTGCGGCGACTTTATGGCAGCACCGTTTTTTGCCGTCCTGGGGCGTTTTGTTGACCCGGTAGTCATCCGCCTTTTGGCTGGCCTTATCCTCGGAGCGTGCGCGACGTTCGCGATGTTCTACGCCACGTCCCTGACAATCCGGCAGATCACGATGCCCTTGCGCCTGTTTGGCGAGGAGGGCGCAGAACTGGCTGTCAGAGGCATCGGCGGCTTGATCCACCTGGGTTTGAGCTTCAAGTCGATGCTGGCCCGACAGGGGCGACGTAGTGTCGACAAGGCCCGAACAATCGTCGAGCGCGCCGCCACGCCGAAATTCGACGATGAGGATCATGATACCAGGGAAGGACCATCCGATAAGGATGATACCGTTGACGACGACCGGCCCACGTCCCGTTGGACGATTGCCGATCTGGCGCAAGGCCTGGCCCGTCGGTTCAAACCCGACGATGACGAGACACCCCCGCACCGCATTGAGCCCGGATTCCACAATGACGGCTCAAACGAACCCCATTTCGACGATTCACCTGGTCAACAAAGCTGCAACGTTGACTTCGAGGCGCCCGCCCCGGAGGCGTTCGACGACAACCCTATGCCGGAAGCCAGCAGCCGTGTCAGCCAGAAGGCTGCCCCCATCAAGCAGGGCCGCCGCGTCAAGAAGGAAGCCCAGCCGCCACTGGCGTTCGCGGAAGGCCATGAATACGAACTGCCACCTTTGACCCTTCTGGCAGCACCGAAATCCCGCGCGTCACGCAAGAATACCAGTATGAGTGATGAGGCGCTCGAACAGAACGCGCGCATGCTTGAAACTGTTCTCGATGATTTTGGGGTACGTGGAGAGATCATCAATGTCAGGCCCGGTCCGGTGGTAACGCTCTACGAACTCGAACCTGCTCCCGGGATCAAATCGTCGCGTGTTATCGGTCTTGCCGACGACATTGCCCGCTCGATGAGTGCAATATCTGCGCGTGTCGCCGTAGTTCCCGGCCGCAACGTCATCGGAATCGAGCTTCCCAATGCGGAACGCGAGATGGTGTACCTGCGGGAACTCCTCGCGTCTGAGGACTACGAGAGTACCGGCTACGACCTTTCCCTTGCTCTTGGCAAAAACATCGGGGGCGAATCCATTATCAGCGATCTTGCCCGCATGCCGCATTTGCTGATCGCCGGAACCACTGGGTCGGGTAAGTCTGTCGGCATCAACACCATGATATTGTCGCTCTTGTTCCGCCTGCCCCCGGACAAGTGCAAACTCATCATGATCGATCCGAAGATGCTTGAGCTGTCGGTCTATGACGGCATTCCACATCTCCTGTCGCCTGTCGTTACGGATCCGAAAAAGGCGGTCGTGGCCTTGAAGTGGACCGTCAAGGAGATGGAGGACCGGTATCGTAAGATGTCGAAGGTAGGCGTTCGAAACATTGACGGCTTCAACACCCGCGTAGAGCAGGCCATCGCCAAGGGCGAGACCATCGTCAGAACGGTCCAGACCGGGTTTGACAAGGAAAACGGGCAGCCGATCTACGAGCAGGAGGAAATGGATCTGGAGCCGATGCCCTACATTGTGGTCATCGTTGACGAGATGGCCGACCTGATGATGGTTGCCGGCAAGGACATTGAAGGCACGATCCAGAGACTTGCACAGATGGCGCGTGCCGCGGGCATTCACATGATCACCGCCACTCAGCGTCCAAGCGTCGATGTCATTACCGGTACGATCAAGGCCAACTTCCCTACCCGGATCAGCTTTCAGGTTACCTCGAAGATCGACAGCCGGACCATTCTCGGCGAGATGGGCGCCGAACAGTTGCTCGGTCAGGGGGATATGCTGTACATGGCCGGTGGCGGGCGAATTTCACGAGTGCACGGGCCTTTTGTCTCCGACCAGGAAGTTGAAAAGGTTGTCAAATTCCTGAAGAAGCAGGGAATTCCAAAATACCTCGAAGCGGTCACCGAGGAACCCGAAGACGGCAGCTACGAACTCCCCGGGATGTCTTCGGGCGACGACGGTGAA
Organism: Hyphomicrobiales bacterium; assembly: GCA_021775835.1. Next base: position 28,303 of record JAJFHC010000088.1, read on the forward strand.
TCCGAAGACCTCTATGACCGTGCTGTGGCTATTGTCGGCCGGGACAAGAAAGCATCGACCAGCTACATTCAGCGCCGCCTCTCAATCGGATACAACCGGGCAGCCACGATCATCGAACGCATGGAAAACGAAGGTGTCGTCGGACCAGCGAACCATGCCGGCAAGAGAGAGATTCTGATCGGCGAACCAGGCGATGGCGTCAACGCTTGAGTCAAACACCAATGTGAGGTTGATATTTGCGTGTTTGTGAATTACGTGCCAATGGTTAGCAGCGGTTGCCTGCGGTGACATCATTGTTTCGACATATTGCGCGGATAGAGCACTCCTCATGAACCCATATTTTCCAAAACAGCTTAGAAACCTCCTGCACAAATCTGCATTGGCAATCGCCACGGTAATTGTGCTGGGCAGTGGCATTGCCGGTCAGGCAGCCGCCGCTACGTCGAAGGAGGCTGCTCTCAAGCCGACCGAGGAGGATGCGGTCCGCAAAGTTGGTTCTTACTTCAACACCCTCAAAACCCTTGAAGGCGAGTTTGTACAGGTCGGTCCCCGGGGCCATATTTCCAGCGGCAAATTCTATCTCAGCAAGCCTGGTCGGTTGAGATTTGAGTATGCACCGCCCAATCCATTTCTGATCGTGACCGATGGCACGTGGCTTGTGGTCAACAACAGAAAGAAAAACAAGGCGGACTACTATCCGCTGTCACAAACGCCGCTGCGACTCGTGCTTTCTGAGAAGGTCAACCTTCTGACGGAAGCGAAAATTCTCCATGTTCGCGCGAGCAAGGAAACGATTTCGTTGACGCTTGAGGACCGCGACCAGTTAGTGCCCGGGCAATTGACAGTAGTGTATGACAACAAGAAGAAACACCTCAAGCAATGGGTGATCATCGACGGCCAGGGTTTGCGGACGACAATTTCCCTGAAAAGCCTGCAGAACGGTGTCGATGTTGATCCTGCCCTGTTCAAGGTGAAGTTGCGCAAGGAAATCAAGGACCGTGAAGGCAGGTAGTCCTTCCCGGCCCCTGATCGGACTCTTTCAAGTTCGCCTCATATGTCCTAAGTATTGTCCTCCCGAAATTATTCGATAAGAGGCAATATGGTCACCGGATCGAAGACCAAACTGAAGACTTGGCTAGAGCGGCGTCGGGTCTCCGAAGTCGAGTGCGTGCTTCCCGACATGTCGGGGATTGCACGTGGCAAGATTCTTCCTACCAAAAAGTTCCTGGACACGATTGACGAAGGGACCCTGAGAGTCCCTGAATCCATATTTGCCCAGACCGTCACGGGGAGCTTCATCGACAGCAAGATCCTGGACGTCACCGAGCCGGATGTCATCCTTCGGCCCGATCCAAAAACCATCCGCGTGATCCCGTGGTACTTGGAACCAACAGCGCAGGTAATCTGTGACGCCTTTTACGCCGACGGTTCTCCGGTACCTGTCAGTCCGCGTGCCGTTTTGAGAAAAGTTATTGATTTATATGCACAAAATGGATGGCGTGCGATTGTTGCACCAGAACTTGAGTTTTATCTGGCTGCCAAGAACATAGATCCCGATTATCCGCTTGAACCACCTGTCGGGGCCAACGGGCGGCCCGAAACCGGGCGCCAGTCCTATTGTATTGATGCCGTCAACGAGTTCGACCCCCTGTTCGAGGACATGTACGACCATTGCGAAGCGCAGAATATTGATATCGATACCCTGATTCACGAGGCCGGTGCGGCGCAAGTTGAGATCAACTTCAACCACGGTGATCCCCTGGAACTTGCCGATCAGGCCTTTCTCTTCAAGAGAACCGTTCGCCAGACCGCCATACGCAAGGGGTTGTACGCGACCTTCATGGCCAAACCCTATGAAGGGGAGCCTGGCAGCGCCATGCATCTCCATCAAAGCGTGGTTTCCGTGAAGTCAGGCAAGAACCTGTTTGGCGCGCCCGGAGGTGGTCATACCGAGCTCTTTCTCAATCACATCGGCGGCATGCAGCAGCATTTGCAAAACGCCATGGTGCTGTTTGCCCCCAATGTGAACTCCTATCGGAGGATCATCAAAGAAATGTCAGCACCGATCAATACGCACTGGGGCGAGGAGAACCGGACCGTCGGCCTGCGTATCCCGCAATCGGGCATTGGCGCGCGCCGCCTAGAGAACCGGGTTCCTGGTGCGGACGCCAATCCCTACCTTTCAATCGCGGGATCCCTTGCTTGCGGCTATCTGGGAATGGTCAACAAACTGGAACCAACAGCACAGATGAAAGGCAATGCCTACGACTCCAAACGCCATGTTTTGCCACGTCACATGCTGGATGCGCTGTCAAAATTTGAACGGGCGAAAGATCTTCATGAAGTGCTGGACCCCGATTTTGCGGCGGTCTTTTCTGAAGTCAAACACGAAGAACATGAAGCATATCAACACGTTGTAAGTGCTTGGGAGAGAGAACACCTGCTTTTGAATGTATGAGTTTCCGTTTTCCGAAAGGACAAACATTAATTTTTGGTAGGATGTATTGAAAACTCGGGTGTCAGTGCATATTTAGAAATAACAGCGGTTGAAACAGTATTGGTACCCCAATCGCCCCCCGCTTGCCAGGGTATCAATTCGACCGCAGGTGTCGGCTTCCCCTCCCGACGCCATTCGCATGTAATGCGTGACGACGCCCGGCTTCCCCAAGGCCGGGCGTCTGTCGTTGTGGCTGAATTTCTTTTTTGCTGAATTTCCGTGAAAACAGAAGATGGTGGGCATAAGCTGCGGTTTCGGGTAGCCAATGCCTCGGCCCCAACTAAACTGATTTCCAGTGATACTAAGCAGGTTGCGATATGAAGATTTCTCTTGTCACGTGGAACATCAATTCCGTCCGTCTTCGGATGCCCCTGATCGAACAACTCGCCAGGGAGTTCGAGCCCGATGTCATCTGTTTGCAGGAAACCAAGTGTCCGGACGGCAAGTTTCCATCGTCCCCCATCCGCAAGCTCGGCTATGAGCATATGGCCATCAACGGCCAGAGCGGATATCACGGCGTCGCGATTCTGTCGCGAATCCCGCTGACAAACATTGACAAGAAGTCTTTCTGCGACATGGGAGATTCCCGTCATGTATCTGCCGACCTGGCAATTGAATCGGCCACCCGGTCGCCGATCCGGGTGCACAATTTTTACGTGCCCGCCGGTGGCGACGTGCCCGATCCCGCCGAAAACCCCAAGTTTGCCCATAAGCTGGGCTTTCTGAGCGAGATGGAAGGCTGGTTTCGTGACAAGAAGGCGGGCCATACCGATCACATGATTCTGGTCGGCGACCTCAACATCGCCCCGTTTGAACATGACGTCTGGTCACACAAACAATTGTTGAAAGTGGTGTCTCACACGCCCGTGGAAGTTGAGCATCTGGAAAAGGTCAGGCTTTCGCGTTCATGGGTCGATCTTATGCGTGATCATGTTCCCCACGACGAGAAGCTTTATACGTGGTGGAGTTATCGCGCCCGTGACTGGGACGCCGCCGACAAGGGACGCCGGCTTGATCATGTGTGGGTATCGCCTGCCCTGGGCGACGCATCGGGTCAGACGAAAGTCATTCGCGACGCCCGGGGCTGGGAGCGCCCATCGGACCACGCTCCTGTTCTCTACACGTTTACCGTGTAGCGGCTACTCCGGTTTATTGAGTAGGTATTTTATTTTCGACAAATCGTTCAGAGTGCCGGTCAGCCGGTTGTTGATAACCCGGCGCACTTCGACCGCCATATCGGGAAATTCATCGATTACCCGAAAGAACAGTTCCTTGGAAATTTTCAGCGCTTCAAGCCTCGACGTTGCCCGGACGGTTGCCGCGTAAGGCTGGCCGCCGAGCATCGCCATTTCCCCGACGAACGAGTTGGGCATAACCACTGTCATCTTGGTGTCCTCGTCGTCCTCGTCGGAAAAGGCTTCCGCCTCACCGCTTATAATCAGAAAGGCCGCTTTCGCGTCATCGCCTTTCTTGATCAAGGTCTGACCATTGAGCAGCACGACGTGTTCCGTTGCGAACGCGAGCACCTTCAGATGCGACTCATCCACATTGGCGAACAACGGAATCTGGCGCAAAAGCGCCGCTTGGTCGTGAATACTCATGACCCCCCTTCATATAGACCGAATCAGTATTAAACCCGCATCGGTCCACAGAAAAGGGCAAATGACTGGAATGGTGAACGTTATGGAACTAATTTGTAGCCGCCCGTCTCCGTAACCAGTATTTCCGCATTCGACGGATCCCGCTCGATCTTTTGTCTCAAGCGGTAGATGTGGGTCTCTAGGGTGTGAGTCGTCACACCTGTGTTGTAGCCCCACACTTCGTGCAAAAGCACGTCGCGTCCCACAACTTGTTCCCCAGCCCGATAAAGAAACTTCAATATAGCAGTTTCCTTTTCTGTCAATCGGACTTTCGATTCAGTTGCATCGATCATTATCTTTGCACTTGGACGGAAAGTATAGGGGCCAATTGTGAAAACCGCATCTTCACTTTGCTCATGCTGGCGCAAATGCGCCCTGACCCGGGCAAGAAGCACCCCAAAACGAAATGGTTTGGTGACATAGTCATTGGCCCCGGACTCAAGTCCCAAAATTGTATCTGAGTCCGAATCATGACCGGTTAACATGATCACCGGGCTTTTGAGCCCGTTCTTGCGCATCAGCTTGCAGGCTTCGCGCCCATCCATGTCCGGCAGGCCGACATCGAGGATGACCAAGTCCATGTGTTCTTCTTTAACCGACTTGATGCCTTCGGAAGCCGACCCCACGGCCGCCGGTACAAACTCTTCATGCAGAGCAAATTGTTCTACGAGGGATTCGCGCAGTGTTTCATCGTCGTCGATCAGGAGAATTTTTTTTGCAGTGCTCATTTTGGCCGTTCCCATTGGATTCCCGCAATACGACTAAGGTTCGTGTATCCGGGAAGCCGGTTGTCTTGTGTTTTAACTCTGCAACGGTTATCCGGTCAAAGTGTAACGTATATTGGTTTTTCATTCCAATTGCTTCAGTCCGGCCCTACGATCATTGCTTGGCATAGTAATCTATTACTCAGGCGAAATGATCAATCAGGCGGCTTCGCAAATTCACGTCACTTGTACGAACCCGTCAGCCCATCACGGCAAGGTGGTGGTATGCGGACGGTTATACAAGTGTGCGCTGGGCAGAACCGGGGTTAGATTACGCAAACGTGAAGGAGACGGAGCAACCCCCATCGGCGCGTGGACAATGCAGTACGTTCTCTATCGTCGCGATCGCGTGGCCAGACCGGCGTCGGGCCTGCCGGTTTTTCCCATGTCACCTGAAATGGGATGGTGTGATGACCCGCTCGACCGCGCCTACAACAATGCCGTGACCCTGCCTTACGCGGCCAGTTGCGAGAACATGTGGCGCGACGATGAGCTGTATGATGTTGTCGTGATCCTCGGTCACAACGATAATCCTCCGGTACGTGGTCACGGCAGTGCCATTTTCTTTCACATAGCCCGGCCCGGATTTACACCGACCGAAGGCTGTGTTGCCGTAAAGCTACCTGATATGTTCCGCATCCTCAGCATCTGTGACACTTCAACGATGCTGCGCGTCTGTCAGCTTTGAGGCTTTGGCCGTGCGCCAAAAATGGCGCTGCCGACCCGCACGTACGTC